>CBIHOL010000010.1:0-68599 GCA_966211905.1 uncultured bacterium | reverse complement strand
CTCGTGCTCATTTTCGAAAAATTATCCAGTTCTGTTACGTCTGTTTCTGCAAGAACTTGTAGGATCGTCATCATGTATTTTTTAGTTTTATGGTTAGTAATTTATTTTTAAAGTTATTCTTTTTTACTTCGTTACATGTAAAAGCTATGCCCATGCAGTATTTGCTGATAGAGCCTTCACGGATGTGATATTTTTTCATCACCGACATAAACGGTGAAGCACGGCGTTTCTCCTGTTTCACTTCAGCTATCACCAGGCGATCGAGTTTCTGGCTCATGTCGTTCTTTTTGAATTCAAGACCCAGGTCGATCGTCAGGCGCTCAGCGCTGGTTTTATTTACAAGCGTGAGCCTGCTGTAATTGATCCAGATGACTGGTTGCAGTGTGTGAGGCTGAAATGGGAGCATTTTGTTCAGGAATAATTCGCTTTCCTGTCCCCAGGTTACTGGTACGTCTTTTTGCGAAATACGTGTCTTGATCGTGCGGCCTTTATTGTTCTTGAATTTCACTTCAAGAAATCCAATATTCGACTCCACATAGGTGCGGTGCCTGATCTTATACCGGTTTAACTTTCCCTGGTGGTGTTTGTTATAAAGGTCGAAGTGGCTTGTATCATAATACAATGTTTCATAACGGCTGATCCTTTTTCCGTCTACCTCCAGCACCCTGTAATAATCCTTTATTTCGCTCATTATCTTCTGATAATGCGAGATATTAAAAATAAACTTGGTGTCGGTCCTGTTCATTAATTTCACGCTATCCATCTCTTTGAGATCAATAGGCTGAAAATCGTGCAATATTTGTGTCTGTAGTTCCATTATTTGAATTCATAAGTATACTTGCGTATGTTAGTCACTTTTCCATTTGCGTCAACTTCCTTTCTTTCACTTTTCAATCCCCTTGAGTCGTAGGTAAAGTGGTTAGTTCGCAATAACTTTCCATTGGCGTCGTAAAACACTTCCTCTGTTTTTTCGCCAAGGCCATTGTACTTGCATTTTTTTCTTTCGGTAAGCTTGCCTGCTTCATCATATTCTTCTTCCTCCACTTCGTCTCCTTCAGCGTTATATTTCACCTTATGAAGTTTCTTGAACTTGCCATCCTTTGTATAGGTGGCCTCTTCAAGTACGCGGCCATCTTTGTCAAATACAAATCTTTCGTATGGCATTTGTTTACCATCCACTATTTCAACAACAGTAGCTGATTTGATATTGTGTTTTTTGACCTTTTTCTTGCTTTGGGCCGATGCGATACTTGCAGCCAGAAGAAAGACGAGGACAATGGTGCTTATTTTTTTCATATTGCTGTTTATATATTTATTACGATATCTCCAACATTTACCACCTGGTCTTTGCCGGTAATATCAACTTCCTTGATGACCGCGTTCATCTGATCGGCACCTTTTAGTTTGCTGCTCGTATCGAGAGAATTAACGAAGATCTTGTAATGTCCCTTTGTAAGATATCTGAATTCGAAAGATCCGTCTGCCGAAGTGCGTACATCATCTCCTACTATATTCTCATTTCCATACATGATGTAAACCTTTTCACCCGGAACGTATTCCTGAGAAACATCATAACGTTGAGTATTATCAAAGTCATGTGCAAAAACGCGACCCTTGATTGTGGCCTTTCCGCCAGGTCCGGCTGGTTTTTCACACGAAGTTGCGGTTATCAAAATAGCAGCAACTAATGCGGTTTTAATATAATTCATTGATTTTTTTGTTTCCATTGGATAGGTTCTTTTATTTATCATTTAGCTTTATGAGTTTTTGGTAATATTGATCGCTGTTAATAGTTAGCTTAAGTACATATGTTCCCGGGGGCAGGTCGTTGGTGATCACTTTCTGGCTCGACATTCCTTCTGCGCTTGTTCCGCTATGGATCACTTTAACCAGGCTCCCCGTCATGTTGAATAATTCCACATTTACCGATGCCCCTTTTGGCGTCATGTAACCAAGACTAAAATTGTCCGTGAAGGGATTTGGAAATGTCTGCATCTCTATATTTGCGGGATCGTTCTTTTTTACACTTACAATACATGTACCAGCTAATTGTTTATCCATCCATTTTAATCTTTCGCTGAACCACCATTTCAAATATCCAATCTCCGCTTCATAAGTGCCGGGTGTTACAACCGGGGTTGGATATATGTTTTGTCCCAATATGGGATACCTCTGATAATTTCGTGCCTGAGATTCATTCAATTGTGCTGCCATATTATCAATGTACTGGTTTAGAGTGTTTTCGCTTAACACTCCTCCCCGTAATTCAGCAAATCTGCAGCGAAGTTCATTTTTAAATAGGGTATCGGTCATAAATCGTTTCCACCAGAAGGGAATAAAATTAAGGTTGGCTGGCTGGTCGTATGCCCACCAATATGGATCATTCCCGAAATTATTCACACAATTCCCAAACGCCAGGTTGAAGTCCCATACAGGTCCGGCTTTTAGTTTTGAATTCGGGCCAGGCTGCCGGTCCTTATGAAAGAAAGTGCTTGAACGGTATCCGTCTACATTCCTGCTTAGCTCCGTGAGGATAAAATTATCGCAAAAAGAACGCAGATCAATGTACTTCTGGTAACCTAACAAGGGATTTTTATAATCGGCGCTCATTAAAGCATCCTCAAACTGCGATACGTAGTTTTGAATATAACTCATTTGTGCCGGTACAATGCTGTCGGGCTGAGGATAGACGTAAAGGAAAAAGTTGGATGAATCGCCGCCGGGACTTGAATTGTATTTGCTGTTCCACCCTTTGTCGACGCCGGGAATGAATTTGTCGAGGCTTATGATATATCCTCCTGTAACATCATCGCCACTTACATCGCGCTGGGTCATTTTCTGCACGGCAACCCTGTCCTTGTCGCGTTTAATTTTTTCAAGCAGCTGGTAAACCCCTCTGTAATCGCCATCTACGATCAGTTCAAAAAAGCGTGAGCGGCTCGAATAATGTCCCATGTCGCGGAAGATCTTAAACGCTATATCATCGCGTAACAGGCTCTTGTCCTGGTAAGGCGCCTTAAGGATCCAGTCCTCATGCTCGGGCAGGCCCAGCAAAGGGACATCTGTTCCTACGCCTAAAGCGTTTACGGTGGTGATCCTGTACGATTTTTTTGGAAAGATAACAGAGCTTGAACCCTGGCGTTTTATTGATACGTCTGTCCTGAAAGTAGGTGGGTCAGTAATTGAATTCCTTTTTCCTGCGCCGTTATCAATAACTGCCATATCAACAATTATTTCGAAGCCATCCCATGAAGAATCAATTTGCTGCCAGCTTTGTTTTTTTGTAAGGACAATGATTGGCAGGTTGGAGGTTGTAAGAATCTGAGCCACGCTGCAGGCCGCCTGCAACAGGAAACAGATGATAAGGAAATGAACAGTATGGAATGTCCGGCGCATTTATTTTTTCTCTGAGTGTTAGGCAGCTCCGGCAGCCGAAAGTTTTGCGTTAATGCTGATGGTTGTATGCGGTACGCTTCTTAGTCGCTCCTTGGCTATAAGTTCACCCGACACGCGACAGATCCCGTATGTGCGGTTCTCTATGCGGATGAGCGCATTGTTTAATTGCTCAATATATTTTTGTCTTCTTATTGCCAGTTGTGCAAGTTCTTCTTTGGTGGAAAGATCCGGTGCATCGTCACCCATCTTGAAGGAGGGTGCTGTGTCGTATGTTCCATTGTCAGATGTTCCGGATAAGGAAGCTTTAAGAAGGTCGTAATCGGTGCGCGCTTCCTCAAGTCTTGACAGTACGATCTCTTTAAATTCCCTGAGCTCTGCATCTGAATAACGAACGCATTTGGCAGGACTCTGTGTCACTGGTCCCAGGGCTTTTTTGTTTTGTTGTTTCATATTGCTCAAAAAATAATGATACTCTGTGTTACAGCACTCGTATAGCTTTTCGGTGCTTATAGGACAAATTTATCCCCGGGGGCGCCCTTATAATTTTTATTTTCGGTCAGGTTGTGTTTTAGATAGCCAAGAGGTAAGTTCCTAAGGCTTGGAAATAATGCGATCGTATTCTTTTTTTTGTCATTTTGGACGCGAGCCGCGAAAGCGTAGCCTGGGCCACATGTATAGTCGCCAGGAAATTCAATATGTTCGGTAAGTGGTAGTGAATTTATACCTTCTGCATTGGCAATAAGAAATTGTTTGCTCAGGTGTTTATTTTTTTGATCATTTTACGCAGTTTCCTGTGTTACAGCAGCTTATTCATTTTTATAATACAGATGACCTCTGTATGCTAAGTGACTGTCGATAATTCTATTTCCACTGATTGATTCTGCAAACGCAGATGCTTCGACCTGAATCTTTGATCGCGCGGCTGACACCTTTTGGTGCATTCATATATAATCTCTCCGCTATACATATTATATGTCCGCTGCATTTTTTTTCTTCTTTACGCCCCGTCATACAGTTCAAAAACTACAACCCGAAAACCGGAACGCGAAACCCGGAACCCGTGTAGGGGTAAACCCTTGTCATACGCGGAATGCAGCAGACCTTCATTTTCACAGATCTTCACACTTCGACGGCTTTCTTGGCTAAAAAAGGCATAAATGTCGCCAAGATCGGTTAAACTATCGGTGAACGGGTAACGTTGAAGGGTCGGTGCTCGTTAAACATAACATATCCGATCGCCAGGCGGGCTTAATTACAAGATGAGGGCGGCGGAAGACTAGCCGAGAAAACCCCGCCGATTTATTCAACTAAAAAAACTTAAAATGAAAAACTTAAAAAATATCTTCCACGCAAGTCTTTTAGCTTTAGGTATGTTCGCCGCAACTGAAAGTCAGGCACAAACAATTCCAACTAATTTTTTCGGTCAGAACGCCTGGATGCCCGATACAATAGGAACCCGTGTACTTGGAGGTAAACTTCATAAACACTGGGGTGATATCGGAGCAAGTAAAGCACAAATGATCCGTTTTGGTGGTATTGCTGCCGATCGTGATATGCCTTCTAATTACCAGTATATTAAAATGATTGACTCTGCCCGTGCAAAAGGGATGGAGCCGGTTATCCAGGTACCTTACCATAACGGTAAATACAATGCGCAGCAAGCTGCCGATATCGTTAAGTTTTTGAACGTAACTAAAGGAAAAAACATAAAATATTTTATCATCGGTAACGAGCCCGATCTGGAGTATAGCTTTACAACAGCATCGCAGGTTGCTAATTATATTAAGCCATTTGCTACAGCAATGAAAGCAGTTGACCCTAATATTTTAATTGTTGGTCCTGAGTGTGCCTGGTTTAATCAGGGTATCATTGATGGGTTAACAACACCGGGTGGACCAAACGATATTACCGGTCGTGATGCTAATGGCAGGTTTTATGTTGACGTGATCTCTTTTCACACTTACCCTTTCAGCGGAACACAGTCACGCTCTGAGCTTATTACAAAGCTTACTGCAACCGATCAGTTCCAGGATAAGCTGGTGTACCTTAATGGCAGGATCAATGCCGCTAACTCTACACACGGAAGAACAGGTACTGCAGCTCTTAAAACTGCTGTAACTGAAGCTAACGTTAACTACAAGAATAACGCTAATGATAATGTAAACGGAACAGGTGTTGCCAGCTTTATCGGTGGTCAGTTTATCGCCGAGATGTTTAACATCGGTTTAAAGAATAAAGTAGCTTTTATGAATATCTGGAGTGTGGTTGAAGGTAACACTACTGAGCTTAACATCGGATATCTTGATCGTGAAACAGGTGCAAAGAAACCAGCTTATTATCACTTTAAAATGATGGCTGAGAACTTTAAAGGTAACTACGTTGGTGGTACAACCAATAACGGAAATGTGAAAGCTTTTGGTAGCACCAGCAGTCAGTTCATCCAGGTAATGGTAATGAACCAGGACCAGGCCGCTAACTTAAATTATACTGTGCGTTTGAACAAGGATGCAATTGCAGGTAACAGTGCCCTTAAAGTAAATATGGATGCAAACCTTGCAATTGAGTACAACGGTGTGATCAATAACCAGACTACCTTATTGCTTACTTTTAATGCAGCAGGTCAGTTGATCAAAAAAACAGAATACTCTATCACCCAGGCACAAGCCGGACAGGCTCCAGTAGTAACTACTTACAGCTCTGTAGTTGGTGGGTCAGGTACTTCAGCTGGTCAGGGTGATGATGTAACTACCGGTGTTGACGAGGTTGCTTCTGATTTTGTAAGCATGAAAGGTTTTGAAATGAATGTGTTTCCAAATCCTGCAAAATCAAAGTTCACTATCGAGCTTGACCGTCCAAACCGTCAGGAAGTGAAGTTCCAGATCGAGATCTTTGATATCATGGGTCGTCTGGTTTACAAACAAAGCTCTTTATTTCCTGAGCGTCAGCAAAAAATTGACCTTAGCTCAAATTCAATCGCCGAAGCGGTATATATCGTAAGGGTTCGTGAAGAAGGAGATAAGGACAACTGGAAAACAGAAAAAGTAATCATTTTTAAGTAGTAGAATAAATCGGCTGAAAACCCCCGCTCCCTTGAATAAGGAGCGGGGGTTTTCTTTTGGTGCAAACGCAGATGCGTGAATCAATCGTACTTCGTACCTCGTACTTCGCCTTCGTACCTCGTACTTCGTACCTCAGGGTAAACCCTTGTCATACGCGGAATGCAGCAGACCTTCATTTTCACAGATCTTCACACTTCGACGGCTTTCTTGGCTAAAAAAGGCATAAATGTCGCCAAGATCGGTTAAACTATCGGTGAACGGGTAACGTTGAAGGGTCGGTGCTCGTTAAACATAACATATCCGATCGCCAGGCGGGCTTAATTACAAGATGAGGGCGGCGGAAGACTAGCCGAGAAAACCCCGCCGATTTATTCAACTAAAAAAACTTAAAATGAAAAACTTAAAAAATATCTTCCACGCAAGTCTTTTAGCTTTAGGTATGTTCGCCGCAACTGAAAGTCAGGCACAAACAATTCCAACTAATTTTTTCGGTCAGAACGCCTGGATGCCCGATACAATAGGAACCCGTGTACTTGGAGGTAAACTTCATAAACACTGGGGTGATATCGGAGCAAGTAAAGCACAAATGATCCGTTTTGGTGGTATTGCTGCCGATCGTGATATGCCTTCTAATTACCAGTATATTAAAATGATTGACTCTGCCCGTGCAAAAGGGATGGAGCCGGTTATCCAGGTACCTTACCATAACGGTAAATACAATGCGCAGCAAGCTGCCGATATCGTTAAGTTTTTGAACGTAACTAAAGGAAAAAACATAAAATATTTTATCATCGGTAACGAGCCCGATCTGGAGTATAGCTTTACAACAGCATCGCAGGTTGCTAATTATATTAAGCCATTTGCTACAGCAATGAAAGCAGTTGACCCTAATATTTTAATTGTTGGTCCTGAGTGTGCCTGGTTTAATCAGGGTATCATTGATGGGTTAACAACACCGGGTGGACCAAACGATATTACCGGTCGTGATGCTAATGGCAGGTTTTATGTTGACGTGATCTCTTTTCACACTTACCCTTTCAGCGGAACACAGTCACGCTCTGAGCTTATTACAAAGCTTACTGCAACCGATCAGTTCCAGGATAAGCTGGTGTACCTTAATGGCAGGATCAATGCCGCTAACTCTACACACGGAAGAACAGGTACTGCAGCTCTTAAAACTGCTGTAACTGAAGCTAACGTTAACTACAAGAATAACGCTAATGATAATGTAAACGGAACAGGTGTTGCCAGCTTTATCGGTGGTCAGTTTATCGCCGAGATGTTTAACATCGGTTTAAAGAATAAAGTAGCTTTTATGAATATCTGGAGTGTGGTTGAAGGTAACACTACTGAGCTTAACATCGGATATCTTGATCGTGAAACAGGTGCAAAGAAACCAGCTTATTATCACTTTAAAATGATGGCTGAGAACTTTAAAGGTAACTACGTTGGTGGTACAACCAATAACGGAAATGTGAAAGCTTTTGGTAGCACCAGCAGTCAGTTCATCCAGGTAATGGTAATGAACCAGGACCAGGCCGCTAACTTAAATTATACTGTGCGTTTGAACAAGGATGCAATTGCAGGTAACAGTGCCCTTAAAGTAAATATGGATGCAAACCTTGCAATTGAGTACAACGGTGTGATCAATAACCAGACTACCTTATTGCTTACTTTTAATGCAGCAGGTCAGTTGATCAAAAAAACAGAATACTCTATCACCCAGGCACAAGCCGGACAGGCTCCAGTAGTAACTACTTACAGCTCTGTAGTTGGTGGGTCAGGTACTTCAGCTGGTCAGGGTGATGATGTAACTACCGGTGTTGACGAGGTTGCTTCTGATTTTGTAAGCATGAAAGGTTTTGAAATGAATGTGTTTCCAAATCCTGCAAAATCAAAGTTCACTATCGAGCTTGACCGTCCAAACCGTCAGGAAGTGAAGTTCCAGATCGAGATCTTTGATATCATGGGTCGTCTGGTTTACAAACAAAGCTCTTTATTTCCTGAGCGTCAGCAAAAAATTGACCTTAGCTCAAATTCAATCGCCGAAGCGGTATATATCGTAAGGGTTCGTGAAGAAGGAGATAAGGACAACTGGAAAACAGAAAAAGTAATCATTTTTAAGTAGTAGAATAAATCGGCTGAAAATCCCCCGCTCCCTTGAATAAGGAGCGGGGGTTTTCTTTTGGTGCAAACGCGAAACACGGAACCCGAAACAGTAAGCGTATTTTTGACATAACTTCTTAATAGAATAAATCGGCTGAAAATCCCCCGCTCCCTTGAATAAGGAGCGGGGGTTTTCTTTTGTTGTAACCCGAAGCCCGAACCCGGAACCTGTTCTACGTTGTGTCCGTGGTGCAACGTGTGTTACCCTAAACTCTTTGTGAAGTCTCGGCTCAGACGAGACCTTGGCGTTTAGGGAGACGTGTGCTACCGAACAACAACCCGAAACCCGCCCGCCATCCGATGATACCGAAGGCGTCCCGATAGCAATCGGGACCGCCTATGGCGGAAAACCCGAAACTGTTCTACGTTGTGTCCATTGTGCAACGTGTGTTACCCTAAACTCTTTGTGAAGTCTCGGCTCAGCCGAGACCTTTGTGGTTAAGGAGACGTGTGCTACCAAACAACAACCCGAAACACGCCCGCCATCCGATGATACCGAAGGCGGGTCCGCCTATGGCGGAAAACCCGAAACCCGAAACAGTGTAAGGGTAAACCCGGAACATTAATAGGTCGAATAAAAAAGACGATAAAATACCGTCAGTTTTTTCGTAATAAAACAGATCGAATAAAACTCTGCTATCACGTCTGCTTAACCCACGAAGCGTACACCAAAAGTTGTAGACTTTTTTGCACGGTCGTCGGGGCATACCCTCAGCTGGTTATTAAGAATTAGGTATTTATGTGTCACTTGTCCCAATAAACCACATGTCTCCCATTTGGTATATGTGTGGACATTTGACCACACACATTTTCAAAAGGGGAAATTAATCCCGCTTTTAATAGCTAAACAACCACAAATCAAAAAGCATGAAATTTTATGTAAAAGGCAGACAGTTCATCATAACGGAAATTCCGCTTGCTCAAAAAAGACAGGCGGGCAGGGTTGAGAAGCATGAAAATACAAACTACAAAATTCCACACTTTGGCGACACAAAATGGTACACCACCGAATAGTGGGGGATGCCTTCGGCTTACTCCGTACCTTTACCTATTAGTGCTGGTAAGGCTCAAAATGCCGCAAACCCACGTTTAAAAAGCTGATAAAAAGACAGGATACACAATGAAAATTAAGATTGCCATATGAGAAATAATCTTCCAAAAGTTCTAATGTTGGGTTGGGAATTCCCTCCGATCATCAACGGGGGATTAGGTGTTGCTTGCCATGACCTTTCGAGTGCCATGTCGGACCTTGCGGATATTACCATGGTTGTTCCAAAGACCAGCCCTGGATTTAAAATGAAAAATATGAACCTTGTAGGAGTTAACACAATTGACCCTGCAAGCTTAGGAAATATACCTTCAAATTACCGTCAGCCGCTTCCTTTCAAGCTGGAATCAGTAGAAGCTGACCTTAACCCTTACTTCTCTGCTTCCTCCTCGCAGGAGCCATTCTACAACAGGATGCCAGGTGAGGGAATCAGCGACCGTGAACGACTGGAGAGCTTTAATATCGACAGCCTTTACGGGGGAGATGTGATCAACAAAGTGATGCAGTTTGCCGACATTACAGCCGGTATGGCAAGCAAAATGGATTTTGATGTTATCCATGCGCACGACTGGATGACAATGCTGGCAGGTATTAAGATCAAACAGCAAACAGGAAAACCGCTTGCAATGCACATTCACTCACTTGAAGTTGATCGCAGCGGCACTGACTGTCAGGGTTTTGTATACCAGCTTGAGCGTAAAGGAATGGAATTCGCCGATCTTTTATTACCTGTAAGTGATTTCACCGCATCAAACATCGAGAAATATTACGGTATCGGTAAAAACAAGATGAAAGTGGTTCACAATGGAAGCCGCCCTGTTAACGCGTTCCGCAGCAAGCGCCGTTTCCGCGAAAAAACGGTTCTGTTTGTTGGCCGCCTTACTCGTCAGAAGGGTCCTGAGAAATTTCTTGACATTGCTTCAAAAGTGCTTGAAAAAGATCCTGATGTTCGTTTCGTAATGGCCGGTGTTGGCGACTACTTTAAATCTGTGCTTGAAAAAAGCGCGTACCAGCATATCGGGAATCGTTTTCACCTTACAGGATTTCTTGATCTTAAGAAACTGAATTACTTATTCTCTGTTAGTGATGTTTATTGCATGCCTTCAATATCAGAGCCTTTTGGATTGTCGGCAGTTGAAGCGGCACAGTTTGGAATTCCTTGTGTGATCTCCAAGCAGTCAGGTGTTTCTGAAGTATTGAATGGTGCACTGAAATTTGACTACTGGGATGTGAATAAAGCTGCTGATTATATTCTTGCGCTCCTGCACGATAAGGTGCTGCGCAAAAAAGTGGTCAGGGACGCTGCTCACAATCTAAAAAGTATTACCTGGGAGAATTCTGCTCAGCAAGTTATGAATGCCTACCATGAAAAAAGTTTTATCTAATTAACCCACTATAAGATATGCCTTCAGTTTGTTTCTATTTCCAGGTTCACCAGCCTTTCAGGTTGCGTAATTATTCATTCTTCGATATTGGTCAGGACCATTATTACGAGGACGAAAAAGCTAACAGGCAGATCCTGGACAAGGTTTCCGAAAAATGTTATCTGAAAACCAATCGCAAGATGCTGGAACTTATCCGTCGTCATAACGGAAATTTCAGGATCTCATATTCAATAAGCGGGGCGGCCATCGAACAATTTGAAAAATATCGTCCGGATGTTCTGCAGTCATTTATTGACCTGGCAGAAACAGGATGTGTTGAATTTTTAGCTGAAACCTATGCTCACAGTCTGAGCTTTATTTATTCAAAAGAAGAATTTAAAAGGCAGATCGATAAGCACAGCGCTGTGATTAAAAAATATTTTAACCAGGAGCCGAAGATCTTCCGTAATACAGAGCTTATTTATAATAACGAGCTGGCTGCTTTTATTGAAGGCCTTGGTTACAAAGGAATCATCTGTGAAGGGGTTGACTGGCTGCTAAACGGCAGAAGTCCTAACTTCCTTTACAAAGCGCCGAATGTAAATCATATTAAATCATTATTAAAGAATCATCGTCTTTCAGATGATATCGCCTTCAGATTTTCTGACAGGGGTTGGAAAGAATGGCCGCTTACAGTAGATAAATTCAAAAAATGGGTGTATGATATCGCCGGTAACGGTGAGACCATCAATCTGTTCATGGATTACGAAACGTTCGGTGAGCACCAGTGGGAAAGCACCGGTATTTTCGATTTCCTCGATTATTTACCGGAGGCGATCATGAGCCATCCTGACTTTGATTTCAAAACTCCTTCCGAGGTCGTTGATTCTTACCCGGTGCGTGACACTTATGATGTTCATAATTTCTGTTCATGGGCCGATACCGAAAGGGATCTTTCCGCCTGGCTCAGCAATAGTATGCAGCGTGAATCTATGAAACGTTTGTATTCCCTGGAAGCCGATGTGAAAGCTTGTGGTGATACCGACTTATTGCTTGTTTTTGAGAAGCTCAGCACCTCTGACCATTTTTATTATATGTGCACAAAGTTCTGGAACGATGGCGACGTGCATAAATATTTCAGTCCTTACGACTCTCCGTACGATGCTTACATGTATTATATGAATGTGTTCAGTGATTTTGAGTGCGTACTGAAAAGCAGGTTGAAGAAAAAAAGATCAAAGGCAAAGGTTCGTTCTGTAGAGATCGAAATGAACGGTGAAAGACCTGTTCGCCGGAGGTCCAACCAGGAAGTGCCAAACTTTTTATAGATAAAAATAAATATCAGAGCATGATCTTAGTTGCAGATAGTGGTTCAACCAAAACAGATTGGGTGCTGATGAACGGCAATGACCAGTTGCGTTACAAGACCATAGGTTACAATCCTTATTTTATAAATTCAGAAAGTATTTATCATTCACTGTCGGAGCAACTTGTTCCGCAGATTGATCCTCTTAAAGTTGAAAAGATCCACTTTTATGGTGCTGGTTGTTCAACACCTGAAAATACTGAGATCGTAAATAAGGCACTTACAAGGTGTTTTATCCGTTCCGAAGTCTCTGTAGGACACGATATGCTGGCAGCAGCACGTGCTTTACTTGGAAATAAACCGGGCTTTGCCGCTATTATTGGTACGGGAAGCAATACCTGTCTGTACGACGGTCGCGAAGTGGAACAGAATATTGATTCACTCGGTTATCTTTTAGGTGATGAAGGAAGCGGAAGTTATATCGGCAAAAAAATTGTGCGTGATTATATGCGTGGATATCTTCCCGCTGATCTTGAAAGAAAGTTCAAGGACAAATATAAAATAAGTACAAGGGAGATCTTTAATACCCTTTACAATAAACCTCTTCCTAATCGTTTCCTCGCAGGCTTTTGCATGTTTGCTGATGAAAATAAAAAGGAAGAATATATCCGGCAGATCGTACGCGACTCTTTCACTGACTTTTTCAAAAATCTTGTCAGCAAATACCCAGGTTACCGTAACCACGAATTTAATTGTGTAGGTTCTGTTGGCCACGCCTTTAAAGATATTCTTGAAGAGGTGTCTCTCACATACAATATGCAACCCGGTAAGATCATCAATTCACCGATCGACGACTTGGTGCAATACCATATGCAGGAAGAGTTTCAGAAGGCAAAGGTGTGAGGTTTCAGGCTTAAACAGTCGTTTAAGCTGCATTTTTTTCTCCATAACATTTGTAAAATCGTTTAATGAGCGCTTAAAAAGTGGCATTGGATGATATTTTTATATGACCTGGTTGTATGATCCAGTAGGGTCACACATCATAGCCATAAGTTAAAGGATGACAACGACCCTGTAGGGTAGCACCTGTGCCAGTAAAGATTTGTAAAACGTTTAATGAGAACTTAAAAGGTGGCATTGAATGATATTTTTATATCACCTTTATGTGTGACCCTGTAGGGGTCACACATCATAGCCAAGAGTAAAAGAATGACCGCGACCCTGTAGGGGTCGCACATTCTGTGCCGCTAACTTGCCGCAATGGACTGCCCTGCAATTGTTGCAGAGGGGTGGTCCATGAACGTAAAAAGATATTTTTCATCAAATTCAATTTCAAAATCTTGCAACAGTTTAATGTACTCATTCTTAAAAGAAACTGCTTCATGATGTTGTTTTTGATTCTTAATATAATTGATCACCATATTTACATCCCAACGACTATAGGAAAAAGCTCCATAGCCATCTTGCCATGAAAATTTACCTCGCGCAAAACGGTTTTCATCAATATAGTTTGCTGATGATTTTTTTATTTCTCGCACTAGATCTGAGATCACACAATTAGGATGTATGGCTGTTAGTATATGAATGTGATCCCAATGACCGTTTATGGCGACCAGCAGTTGCCCTTTGTTTTTAATTATTCCGGTAATGTATTTATACAAATTGTTTTCCCACGTCGGATCAATTACAGACACTCTGTTCCGCACAGCAAATACAAACTGAAGGTAAATCTTTGAAAATGTTCCTGTCCTCATGATTTTTCTTTTAAAACTACTATCAGGAGGAGGATTATGTTGCTATCATCTATAGCAATTAGATTAAATTTTGGATCAGTACGACCCCTACAGGGTCGTAAATTTATCTCGTTAAATTGATTCAATGCTATGTGACCCCTACAGGGTCACATATAATATCATTTCCTCCCCATAGGTTGTAATAGGTTTTAAAGGTGCCACGTGCGACGTGTAGGGCCACACCACACTCCATAGCCACAAGCTAATACGGTAACTGTGCTTGTGTATGGTCGTACTTTTTCTATTATTTGTAAAGGTGTGACCATGTATTTTCCGCTGATAATATACTCTTAGAAGTGACGCCGCGTCATATTTATATAAGATGTATGTGTAACCGTACAGGTCATAACATAACCCCCAAATTAAGAGGACGACTTACCCGGGTAATATTTATATAAGTTCTATGTGTGACCCTGTAGGGGTCACACGTCATAGCTCAAAGTTCAAGGTTGAACAGCGACCCTGTAGGGGTCTCACAAATGCGGCAGTTGAAAGTTCCAACCTGCCTAATAAACAAAAACCCCCATTGACAGATGGGGGTTTTCAAGACAAAAAGTTAGAACGTATTTACACACATTTGGGTTCGCTTGGCACAATATTTATGATAGCTGCAACCCAAATCAAAAAGAACGTGCGTAAATATAGTCCGTTGACATCTTGCCAATCGTTAAAAGAAGGATATATGTAAGATTTAAGTCGTATTTGTAAATATTAATTTTAACATTCCGCGCAAGAACCAAGGACTGTTGTACATTTCACAACACACAGTTGTCGGGGCCCTAATAATAACAACCCTAAAAACGGAATCCTGAACTTGAAATCAGTTCTTAATTCGTGTAATAACCATTAATTAGTGATTACTGAAATTGGTGG
Source organism: uncultured bacterium (assembly GCA_966211905.1). Taxonomy (GTDB): domain Bacteria; phylum Bacteroidota; class Bacteroidia; order B-17B0; family Aurantibacillaceae; genus Aurantibacillus. The sequence goes on along the minus strand of CBIHOL010000010.1, from coordinate 53,594 downwards.
AATTAGTGTGTAAAACATGGAATTTGTTCTTCGCTGTGTCCGTTGTAAAGCGTGTGTTAACGTAAACTCTTTGTGAGGCAGCTTGCTGCCTTTGTGGTTAAGCAGACGTGTGTTAACGAACAAAACCCGGAACCCTGAACGAGAAATCAGTTCTTAATTCGTGCTAATCATCATTAATTAGTGTATTACTGAAATTGGTGTAATTCGTGTGTAAAAAATGGAACCTGTTCGTCGCTGTGTCCGCTGTACAGCGTATGTTACCCTAAGCTCTTTGTGAGGCAGCTTGCTGCCTTAGTGGTTAAGCTGACGTGTGTCACCGGACAAGAAGCCGGACCCGGAGCCCGCCTCTTAATTGGTGTAATCACTATTAATTAGTGTATTACTGAAATTGGTGTAATTAGTGAGTAAAAAATGGAACCTGTTCTTCGCTGTGTCCGCTGTACAGCGTGTGTTACCCTAAGCTCTTTGTGAGGCAGCTTGCTGCCTTAGTGGTTAAGCAGACGTGTGTTACCGAACAATAACCCGAAACCTGAAACATTTCATTACCTTAGTTCAACCAAAAACCAATCAGATGTTTTTTATTTTCGGCTGGAATCACCCTAAGGTTACTGAATATGGTCCTGTGCAGCAGGAAAAATGCGCAAACTGCCATAATACTGAAGTATGGCAGCTAAAGAAAATATCAAAGTACTTTACTCTTTTTTTCATCCCGGTTTTCCCGACGGACAGCGATAATTTTTATCATTGCCCGATCTGTAATTATGGCGTTTCCCTCGAAGGGGAAGATTTTGAAAATTACAAAGCAATTGCCAGTGTCAACACCGCTTGTCTTGAAAAAAGGATCAGCGAAGAGGAACGTTTGAGCAATCTGGAAGAAATCTATCAGCGAATGCAGACAAGGCAGGAGAATCTGAAGAATGAGGAAGAGAACAGCAAATGGGCAACCTCTGCATCACAGAAAACCAATGAGGAGTTGGAATTGATATTATCTACCAGGGAAGGCGACCACGATCCTTCTTTGGTAAATGCTGCCCGCGCAGAACTGAAAAGAAGAAAAGCTAGAGGCTGGTAATACTGCTTCAGCAGCTCCCGATCAAATTGCCTCGTTCCGTTTCCACAAACGCACTTGTAACCTTTAATTTAATAATACTTACAATGAAAAAAACTATAGTTGTTATGTTTTTAGCCAGTTCGTGCGGATTCGCGCAGCTGACCATGGATTCGATGCAAAGGATCGTGCAGCCTTTGTACCTCGGGTATTCAAGTTATTTCAGTGAGTTTGCAGGAAAATCAGGCTACGGCGGCCCATACTTCCCGACAAAGGATGGGGGAGGGGCGGCCTTCGGAGATAATGTACTTTATAAATTTGATAAAAAAGGTAAGCAGGTTTGGAAGCGTGCTGTTAAAGACCGCTACCAGGAGATGGAAACACAGGTCGCAGCAGAAGATTCGAAAGGAAATCTTTATTGTTTTATGCTTGAATATAATCGTGCAGCTTATCGCGGTGGTAACGAACGCATAGTGTGTTATGACAAAACAGGAAAGTTACTCTTCGACAAGCTCATTGGAAAAGCAGCCGCTTTAAATAATCCGATTGTGTCGTACGTTAAGCCAACCACTGATGGCAGGATCTATATGCGCGGCCATACAGCTAAAGAAAATAAAACGAACGGTGATCCAAAATATTTATACTGGGAAGGATGGCTGGATGCCACCGGTAAGCTTACGCAGCAGGCAACACAGGAGATCGATTGGGCAAAGGATGAATGGCAGAAAAAGTTTAAACCTGAGTGAAACAAAAGTTTTTGTCGCGTACCCTGAACACGAAACCCGCAACACGCACCTTCCTGCCTTAGTGGTTAAGCAGACGTGTGTTACCGAACAGGAGACGGAAACACAACGAGAAATCTGTTCTTAATTAGTGTAATCACCATCAATTAGTGTATTACTGAAATTGGTGTAATTCGTGTGTAAAAAATGGAACTGTGTCCGCTGTACAGCGTGTGTTACCCTAAGCACTTTGTGAGGCAGCTTGCTGCCTTAGTGGTTAAGCAGACGTGTGTCACCGAACAGGAGACCGAAACACAACGAGAAATCTGTTCTTAATTAGTGTAATCACCATTAATTAGTGTCTTACTGAAATTGGTGGAATTCGTGTGTAAAAAATGGAACTGTGTCCGCTGTACAGCGTGTGTTACCCTAAGCTCTTTGTGAGGCAGCTTGCTGCCTTTGTGGTTAAGCAGACGTGTGTTATGACATACTAAATCGTATATCGTAAATCGTACATCGTAAATCATTTAATCGGTGCCAAAAACGCATCCAGTTCCGCATCAAGCGTCTTTTCGTCGATCTTCCCGTCCTTATACTGTTGTGCAAGCTTTTTCAGATGTGGCTTGTCTGATCGATAAACTTTTTTGGGTTTCTCCGGACTTGTAAAAATCGATTTATGCTGTGCGAAATCGGATGGTTTTACCTGTTCGATGGCCAGCACAAGCCAGGTGGCAAATATTAAATTGAAAATGAAAAAAATTGGTTTAAATAAAAATGAATATCTCATGGCTCTGAATTTTTTTGTTACTCTTCGGCTTCTTCTGATTTCCAGTAAGCAGCCCTTATCATTATACTGAGTGAAATAATATTAAAAATGCACCAGAATGTGTTGGCCGCAAAACCAGATGGTGTCGGATGCCTGTCCATATAAAGTAATATCGCATTGTAAATTATTCCTAATAGTGTTAATCCTATGATAATTAAATGAGGTAAAATGTGCGGCAGGTTCTTCCCAACGGCTTTCCCTTTGGGGGTCACATTGAACTTTACTTTTTTGCCTCTCACCACAGAGATCAGCGAGAGCAGCATGAACCAGAATCCTGAAATATAGTACTGGTCTCCGCGCTTGGTATCTATTCCCCAGCATCCGATAGCGATGGTCAGCGTATTGAGGATCTGGAATGGCAAAAAGTATTTGAAAAAATCGAAACTATAAGCCTGCACCGGAAGATCAAGGGTAAAGAAAAATACGATCGGGCTTAATAAAAAGATCAGGATCCATACTGGCGCAAAATACGACCAGATAGTGCTGAAATAACATAAACGTTGTCCCAGGGTCAACCCTTTTATGAAAGCCGGATTATCTTTAAATGCAATGTCGAGAGATCCTTCCGCATAACGCTGATGCTGTTTGATCCAGCTGTCGAGGTCCTGTGTCGAAAGCATGCGGCATTCTACTCCCGCATGTTGAATGCTTTCCCAGCGGTTATCCTTGTCAGCATGCAGCATTATTGACGTATAGATGTCCTCAGAGGCGTGGAACTTAAATGGAATAATATCCTCCTTTAAGAGCATCTCATTCTGAACCTTTTCAATTTCCTCTTCCGATTTTTTCTGAACGCTCATGTCTTCAAACACTTTTTTCAGTTTGGATGCGAAATCTTTTACCGCAAGGCTCATGATCGCTTCACGACGGTGGATGGAGCCGGCCCCACAGCAGAATGCGGCATTAAAATAATTTCTTTTACGCAGGATCACATCATAAAAAAGACGCGGGTCATTTCCGAAAATATCTTCATTTACCTTTACGCGTCCGAAAAGAAGTTGTAAACCTCTCTTAAATGCTTTGCCCACAGCGCTTGAAGTATGCTTGAGGCGCAGCTTCGACGCCAGCACATCGCTTAGAGGCTCGGCTTCAGTGGTATCGTAAAACCATTGCGGGGTCTGCACCCAGGCCACTTTGTGCCGGCGGAAATATCCGGTTGTGTTTACAAGAAAATCAGGGAATGGTCGCGTGTCAGCATCAAGTATCGCAAAGATATCTCCGTTGGTATGCTCTAATGCATTCTTCAGGTTGCCGGCCTTGTATCCTTCGTTATGTTCCCTTATAAGATATCCAACGCCTTCTTCCTCGCACACCACTTTCATGTTCTCTTTCTTCGGATCCCGCCCATCACGGCGGCCATCATCAAGCACATAAATGCGGATCTTTACATCAGGATAGGGATAATTAAGTTTTTTTGCGTCAATAATACTGAGCCTTACCAGCTCAACATCTTCATTATAGGTGGCAATAAATACATCCAGTCTTACAGGCCGGTCAGGACGCCCCTGCAGATCCTCAACATCACTGAGCATATGCACAGGAGGTGTTTTTTCAGGATCCTTATATTCCCAGAAATTAATAATGATCATCACGGTGCTTAGGAAACTCAGTGTTTCAGCAGTTACCAGGACGATAGAAAATACCATAGAATCTGGATTGAGCGAATAACGCCAGCGCCAGTGGAGGTAGGATATGCCCAGGGCTATCGTAATAATGCCGGCCATCTGAAATATCAGCGACCGGTATTTATTTGCGGGAATGGCCGGGTATGGGCGCCTGTCCTCGTACTTATCGAAGTAAAACTTTTTTTTCAAAACCCAACTTTAATTTTAGTCCTCGATGTTAATTATTTTGTCAAGGCCGAGTGATTTTATTTTCTTGCGGATATTCTCGTGTACATTTACGAACTGTACTTCCACACCCATTTCCAGCAGTGATTTAAGCAGGTCAATGAGGATGGCCATACCAGTGTTATTGATGTACGATATTCCGCTAAGGTCATAATATTGAACGCCTTCGCAATATACTCCCGAAAGCATGCCCATTCCTGGTTCAAGCTCTTCGTTAAATTTTGTTTCTTCTTTAATAACAAGGCCGTCCGTACCAAGCCTGATGCTCATTACGTTGCTGTTGATCCTTTTCTCTGCGTCAAGCTGGCTGTTACTCATATTGGTATTGGTATTCCGGTTTTCGTTGGCCGGAGGTATTACTCCTGTTTCTGCGGCTTCCACAATGTTTTCCATAATTAAGTACTTTAGACACAAATTTACCTGCTCACCTGCTGCCATGAAGCGTTTATTCGGTAACAGGGGATTTAAAGTCGTTGAACAGGTCCTTTTTTTTATTCACTGCTAAAACCCGGGCTTTAGTTAGCCTGTTTGACTACTGCCGGCGTTTGCAGAACAATCATTTTAAACGACGGGCAATTTTCCGCTTGCAGTTTTCCCGGTTTAAACTATTCAAACGTTCCTGTTGGCGAAAAACGACTTTTTCCTTTTATACTCGGTCTAGCTTTGTTAAAAAGAATTCTAACTCTAAAGCAAAATTTAAAATGAAAAAAGTTTATTTATTACTGTCTCTCGCCTCTTGCTTCGCTGCAGGTGCTCAAACTTTTGAGTGGGCTAAAGCAGAAGGGAAAAATGCCTACGATTACGGCTATGGAATCGACTGCGACAACCAGGGAAATGTGTATGTGGCAGGAAAATACGAGGAAGATCAGGCCGACTTCAGCGGTATTAAAGTAACATGCGAAGGTAACCATGATGGTTTCTTGTGTAAATATGGTGCCGATGGTTCCATAAAATGGGTACGCACATACGGAGGAACGGGTGGAGATTATTCACAGGCCCTGTATTGCGATAAAACTAACTATGTATATGTTGCCGGTGAAATTGAAGCAAATACTGCTCCTAACCTGGTTATAAAGTTCTCTGGCTCTACTACCACGGTTGTTGCTAAAAACGACAATGATATTGTGGTTGCCAAGTATGACCTGGAAGGGAACCTTATCTGGGCTAAAGCTGAAGGTGCTTCCAACAGCGAAAAAGCTCTTGGTGTGGCTGCCGACAAAGACGGTAATGTTTTGATCTGCGGCTATTATGATGAAAGCACAGTGATAAGCGGTACTACATACAGTGGAAAAAAAGGACGCAATATTTTTGTTGCTAAATTCGATAAGGATGGTAACTTCCTTTGGTTCCGCGATGCAGGTAGCGATAAACGCGACGAGGCTAAAGCGGTTAAATGTGATTCTGATGGCAACGTTTATCTTTGCGGGATCTTTAATGATAATTGCCAGTTCGGCAGTAATACTCTTTATACTTATCACAACACTGACTATTGGGATGCTTTTGTGGCCAAGTATGATCCTTCAGGAAATCTCCTTTGGGTGAAAACAGGTGGCGGCGACGTTACTGACGGTGCATGGTCAATGACTGTGGATAACGGAAAAAATGTATATATCTCCGGCGAATATTCTGCATATGCTGATTTTGGTGGTGGACACCAGATGCTTGCAAAAGGTCCGCTTGCTGATACATATGTGGCAAAGTATAATACCAATGGTGATCTTCAGTGGATAAAAGGAAATGGTAGCGATAAAGATGATCGCGCCCGCGGTCTTGGAACAGACGGAACACATATTTTTATTACAGGTCAGTTTGGTGGTACTGCCCAGTTCGGTGGAGCAAGCATTACTTCTGTTGATACTTCTGATGTTTATGTTGCAGCACTTGATGCTAATGGTGCATACTTATGGGCAGTTTCTGTAGGTGGTAAAAAAGATGCATTCGAATCCCTTGGTTATGAATCAGGAAATGCTGTAAATGGTTTTGCAAATGGTCCAAACGGCGCAGTATATGCAACTGGCGGACTGCTTGATGATGGCGTTTTTGGTAACACTACGGTTGGAACTTCCGGCACACGCACAAATGCGTTTGTAACTAAGATCAGCTGGAACACCGGTATGCCTCCTCTTCCGGATCCTACAGGGATCAACGTTTACACAAATTCAAATATGATCAGCGTGTATCCGAATCCTTCAAATGGAAATTTTGAGATGGATCTGAGCCAGGTAAAAGATCAGAATGTGCAGATCTCGGTATTTAATCACGTAGGACAGCTTGTGAGCACCAGTACGACCAGCGCCCCTTCATACCCACGGTTAGACGTTTCTTCCCAGCCTGAAGGAATTTACCTGGTTGAAGTTCGCGGTGAGAACTCGGTACTATACCGCAACAAACTTATTGTTAAGCATTAATTCTTCATCAATTTTTAATTTGTTAAACGAATGAACACGTTCACAAGAATTAGCACGCTGTTGATCTTAACTTTCTTCACACCTGTCCTTTTTATGGGACAGGTGCTGTTTCAAAAGTCTTATCCCACCGTGTACGACCGAACCACCCGCGATGTGTGGCCAACTTCTGACGGAGGATTTCTTCTTGTTGGTGCTGCAAATAATAGTAATCCGGCGGATTGCGAGTTGTACCTGATGAAAACAAACGGAACGGGCGACTTTTTATGGGAGAAATCCTTCGGAGGAGCAAAGCCCGATTATGCGTATTCAATGGTTGAAACACACGATGGAAATTATATCATTGCGGGTTTCACTCAAAGTTTTGGTCCTGGTGATTACGACATGTACTTGCTTAAGGTGAGTCCTGATGGTACCCTGCTGAAAGAAGCAGATATCGGTGATGGCAAAAACCAGGAAGCGCGTGAGATCATCCGTACAAAAGATAATAAATATGTAGTTGTTGGTACAACAGGTTTTGAATCGTCTTCCGGTGATCAGCAGGTCATGGTAGTGGTACTTAACGTGGATCTCGGTGTAGAGTCAACATGGACTTTTGGAGATAGTAATAAACAGTTCGGTCTGGGTATCAAGCAAACTGCAGACGACGGTTTTATTATCTGTGGACAAACCTTTATCGGGAACGGGCCTGACGATGGCAATGCACTTCTGATGAAGATCAGTTCAACAGGCGCTTTCGAATGGTCGAAAGATTACGGCGGAGCTTTTAACGATGAAGCTGTTGGTATTGTAGTGAATCCCGATGGAAGTTATGTATGGGCGATGCGTGACAGCAGCCAGACCAATCACGATGTTGACGTTCATATCTATAAAGTAGATAATAACGGGGGACCTGTATGGGATAAGCTTTTAGGCGGCCAGTATAAGGATACTCCTAAAACCATTCATGCGCTTGGCAACAACGAATATGTAGTGGGTGCAATAAGCCGCAGTTTTAACGGGGCTGGTACTCCGGACATGTGGATCCTGAAAGTTCGCGATAATGGTTCCACTGGTGACACGGTGTGGGCCAAATTTTATGGTGACCCTATAGGGCACGACCATTGCCACCGCGCTAAACCTGTATCTGATGGTATTGTGGCCTGTGGTCATACCCGCAACCCGAACCAGAAGATATATTTTCTGAAACTTTCCTTCGATGGAAATCTCACCGTAGGTCTGCGTGAAGATCAGCTTCTTTCAGAAGAGCTTATGGTTTTCCCTAATCCTTCAACCGATGGAGTAATAAACCTTAAAGCTGGCACCGAGTCTTTTACCAGCGTTGAAGTTTTTAATATTCTTGGTGATAAAGTATACGCACTTAATGTGAAGAACGGTACCGATGGCGTGATAGATCTTTCTTCACAGCCGGCAGGTGTCTATGTAATTAACGTGGCATCAGCGAAAGGATCTGTTTCTAAAAAAATAGTTCTTAGGTAAAAAAAATAATAAGAATGCGGGAATGGCAGTGGTCACAAGATCACTGCCATTTTTTTTTGATCTCATTTTTTAAGCGCCAGATTAAAAGGAAGGCATTTTGGCTACCTCAAAAGCCTTTTTACCGAATAACATTAACTCTCCCTCCTTTGCTGATATAAATTTGTAAACAGTTAAGCACTTATAATATGACCGCAAAAATACTGAAGTTGAATGCACAGGCAAAAGCAGTGGTCCTCTATGTATTAAGAGACGAAACCTCTGTGCCAGTCAACGGTTCTTACGAAACAGGAAATGCTGCGAATAACGCCCCGTTTTCCCCCCTTAGGATCGTTTACAAAGCGTAACACATTAAATCAAGAGATAAACCATTAAAACGAATAAAAATGAACAAGCATAAATCAAATACAAATAAACCAAAACAAACAATTAAAAAATCAAACGACATGAGCAACGGAAAAGTGTTACTTGGAGTATTGGCAGGCGCAGCCGCCGGTGCATTACTGGGTGTATTATTAGCACCAGAAAAAGGATCAGTGACCCGCGATAAGATCACCCAACTGGGCGATGACTACGCAGGTGACATCACTGACAAAATCAAAGAATTACGTGATAGCATCACCGACAAGATCGATTCATTTAAAGATGATGGAATGGAAATGGCTGATAAAGCTAAATCTAAATTCAACGAAGCTAAATCATCAGTAAAAAATTCTCAGTCGTCAGGTAGCGGAAGCTATTCAACAGGAAATTCAAACCTGTAATTCTGAGTTCTTAAAAAGAAACTGCAACAGGGTTGAATGATTCGGCCCTGTTGTTTGTTTTTAAAGAAATTTTTGTAACTTGAACATAACGTTATCATGCGTGCAGCCGACAAACAATTAACCGAAATGCTTAACACCCTGGTGGGCATAAATACCAACCGTATTGAGTGTTATAATTTTATTGCTGCAAGAACAGATATCTCTGTTTTGCAGGTGCTCTTTTCACGTTTAACCGAAACCAGCATTCAATGTCGTGCCGAACTCATTGATGAAGTTTATAAGTCGGGAAATAAACCGCAGGCAGGAACCCTTGTAACACGCGAATTTTTTAAAGCTTGGCTCGATATTCATGAGGCGCTTGAAACAGACGATCATAAGGCGATCCTGGATGCCTGTTATTATGAAGAGAACGTGGCAGTGGAAGCTTATGAAAAATTTCTTCAGCGGGCAGACGACAATATGCCGTGTTATCTCTCACAGCTGCTTTCCTCTCAATATGAAATGCTGAAAGAAGATTCACAGAAAGTATGTAACCTGCGCAGCGCCTTGCTTAAAGCAGCTTAAACCAAATTCATTTATATTCTGATGGAAGCGACTTATTGTCGCTTTTTTTATTTACCAATGGTCAAAACACATAACATTCTGCGCGCTGGTTCTTATTTCAGCACAAAAACGCATCGTAAATGTGTATTCGCAAATCATTATTGTCCGGAATAGATGCGTTCTGCTTTGCGCTCTCCATTTTTGATTCTCCTCCGGAGAATCAAAAATCCTTTGCGTCCTGCGATTTTAGTGCGGATTAGAAAATAAACTTTGCGTTCATTGCGAGTTCTTTGCGCCTTTGAGGTACGGGAAAGGCCCAGTGGCTAGCACACCAGCCGGCTATGAATGCCACTGGCATTCATCCCTGAGCGAGACGGTGCGCAGCCGCTTCTAGCTGAGTCGAATCCCTTTTGCTATCAAAATGATCTGCAGCCATTGTCAGTAGAGACGTGCATTATAAATTGAAAGGAGCTATTCCGGACAGTACTGTTTGCAAATAGAAAATATCACAAAAAATCGCACTTTCAAATTCGTATCAGAAAAGTCCGGGCTGTATTACTTCATCTCCAGCTATCGAAATTCCCCTGTTAACGAAAAATGTTACATGAGGGAAAACCCCCAGAGTAATTTTGGATCATAAAAACAAACAAATCAAAAACTAAAAAAAAAACTATGAAAACAAATATCTCTTTAGGAACAATAGCTGCAGTAATTGCACTTTCAGCAGGTACGGTTCAGGCACAGGTCCCTGATTCAGCTAGAACTGCTTCACCGGCGGTACAGCAAAACAGTACTACAACTATCCAGCAAAACAGCACAACCATCAATCAAAATACGGTTGCTGCTCCGGCACCAGCTCCTGCAGCTGCTCCGGCTCCTGCTCCGGCACCATCTCCTGAAGCTACTGCCGACAATAACGAAGATGAGCCTCTTCGCCATGGTGAGTTTGGCGTTCGTTACATGCCAACCTTCTCTGCTCTCAGGGTGCGTACTTCAAACAATGAAACAGTGAACGGAACTTTAAGCATGAGCCATGGCTGGGGAATGTTCGTAGGATTTAATTTTAACGATCACGTTGGGGTCGTAGGAGAAGTAAACTACCATGAGATCAATCAGAAATACAAAGATCAGGGCTTAAACCGCCAGGTAAGCGTAAGTTATCTTAACATCCCTGTGTTGCTTTCATTGAATACTGATAAAACTGCTCCTGTGAACCTTAATTTTGTTGTAGGTCCGCAGTTTGGTTTTAACGTTGGCGCAAGCGTTGATGGCGATAGCAATGGAAACGTTGATCAGGCTCAGGCAACAGTTGGAGCAAAAGCTGGTGACGTTGGTGCTGCGTACGGTGCTGGTCTTGAATTCTCTCTTAATGATGCACATACTATCCGTCTCGACCTTGGTTTCCGTGGTTATTATGGTTTTGTTGACATGAGCGCAAAACAAAGCAGCAGCGGATCAACCGACACATATAATGTACTTTTAAGCGCTTCACGTAAATCGTACGCTGGTTACATTGGTGTTGCTTTCTTATTCTAATCTCTAAGGGTTTCCCTTGAGGATCAACGCCCCGCAGCTTACTGCGGGGCGTTTCTTTTTTCATCACCAGGCAGCGAAAGGCCTAGTTAAGCGTGTAAATCCCATGCTTCACCGAATATCAGGCCATTGCGCGAACAGTGATCTTTAACTTTGATTTACTAAATGTGTTGAAAGGCTTACGCGGGGATATCTCAGCTTAGCCGGCAAATAAGGAACTAACAAAAAGCCGGGAACGCCGTATGGAAAAAGGTTATACGAACGAAAAGAAGATCATTAAAATTGATCCGCCAAAAAAAGGAGACATCATTACGATCCGATTACTGATTTGCATTGCTGCAGTTTTACTGATTGCTTTTGTGAGCTGGTTCTTCAGATCAGAACACGTGGGGTTCACGCCTCTTTTTATCCTGCTTACTCTCGCACTTGTATTTAAGCTGGTAAAGATGATCCATGAATGGTATCATTACTGGAGTGTGAGTGTGCCTGTAATGCCCGAAAGTAACCGTGAATGGAAAGTCGATATGCTTACGACCTCTTGTCCGGGCGAGCCACGCGACATGATCATCCGCACCCTGAAGGCTATGCTGGCTGTTACTTATCCTCACACCAACTATCTCTGCGATGAAGGTAATGATCCGGTTCTGAAAAAATTCTGCGATGAAAATGGCATAGTGCATGTTACACGCACTGTTAAAGTTGATGCCAAAGCAGGTAATATTAATAACGCGCTTAAACAGGCAACCGGCGAGATCTGTGTAGTACTTGATCCGGATCATGAACCTATTCCTGAATTTCTTGACCGCGTACTCCCTTATTTTGAGAACGAATCTATAGGTTTTGTTCAGTGTGTGCAGGCTTATGGTAACCAGGACGAAAGTATCATAGCCCGGGGCGCTGCCGAACAAACTTACCACTTCTACGGTCCAATGATGATGTGCATGAACTCGTATGGAACGGTGCAGGCCATCGGCGCTAACTGTACCTTTCGCCGTTCAGCTCTTGATTCGATCGGCGGCCACGCGGCGGGACTATCGGAAGATATGCACACTGCAATGCAGCTTCACGCCAAAGGATGGAAATCAATATACGTGCCGGAGATCCTTACTCGTGGACTGGTGCCTGCTACCTTATCATCTTATTACAAGCAACAATTAAAATGGTCGCGTGGCACCTTCGAACTGTTGTTCCGCACATTTCCTGCGCTTGCTAAAAACTTTACCTGGAGACAAAAGATCCATTACTTTACCATCCCTCTTTATTTTTTATTCGGCGTTATAAATCTTATTGATATCATCATCCCGATTGCGGCTCTCTCAATGGCGGAGGTGCCATGGGAAGTTGACCTTGGTTTTTTCGCTGTATTCTTTCTTCCTCTTTGCACTTTATCAATGCTCATCAGGTTGTTTGCTCAGCGATGGCTTCTTGAAAAACACGAACGGGGATTTCATTTCGCTGGTGGTATCCTGCGGATGGCTACCTGGTGGATCTTCCTGGTTGGATTTGTTTATACGATCTTCAAGATCAAAGTTCCGTATATACCGACTCCGAAAGAAGACGAGCATCAGAACTACTGGCGGTTAAGTTTTCCGAATTTTCTTATAAGTGTTCTTTGCGTGCTGGGCGTATGGTACGGACTGTCACTCGACTGGACCCCATACAGCATCGCTATGGCATTTTATGCTTTAATGAATGCGCTCATGCTTGCGGTGGTTGTTATCCTCAGTCAGCAAAAGCTGGTGCTGCAGTTTCGCACAGCAATGGGCAGGAGCAGGGTGATCTCGGTGGCATGTAATACCGTCGCGCAACTATTTTCAAAAGGGCAGGGGCTGGTATATAACCTGGCGGGTAACGGCCCGGCTGTAATTATCGTTGCTCTTTCGCTTGTGTTCCTCAGTTACAATAATATCGACGATGTGCAGGAGACTTCTAACCGGTTCAAACCAAAAGATTTCGGCGGTTTTTTTTCCGGTGTGAGTGTAGCTGATCCTTCTTCAGGCAGTGTAGAATACAGCGCGGTATCTGGCATCCTTAAAAATAATTTCGAAACAATATCCTACAGTAGAACATGGAATGATTCGCTTCCAGTGATCCCTGCCACATTTGTAAAAAGCGACAACAGGTCAATGCCTTATATCAACTGGTCCCTGGATTTTTCCGGTGATACAGCCACTGCTTTCAGTCAACTGGTAGCTGGCGCGAAAGATCTGTACCTGCGTAAATGTGCTGACGAATTCCGCTCATATTCAAAACCAGTTTTCATTTCGTTTTGCCCTTCTTTTAATAAAGAGCAATCAGCACAAAGGTTCTCAGAAAGTTATGTAAGGTCATGGCAGTACGTTTATACGTTCTTTAATAATCTCGGAATTTCAAACCTGTGCTGGGTCTGGAATCCTGCCCTTTCAAACGCAAAGTTATTTTATCCCGGACCAAAGTTCACCGATTGGGTAGGAGTGAGCTGTCTGAATTATGGCGCGAGTTCCAAAGATGATAACTGGTATTCATTTTCGCAATTGTACGAACCATACCGCACTCAGCTTAGCTCTTTTGGCAAGCCTGTAATGGTCAGCGAATTCGGAACTTTAACGGGGCCACACCAGGTAGCATGGATAAATAATTCCCTCAGCGAGATCCAAAAGAATTTCCCGGAGATCCGCGGACTGGTGTTTTTTGATCAGAAAAAGGATTTTACAATGAAGGCCGGTTCACGTGATTCTGTGTACTATTCGGCTGATTTTAGCTTAAAGGGTAGGGAAAACTGGGCCCAGGTAGCCCCTTCTCTATCACGCGAACCGTTTAGTAATGAGCCGTTTAAGGGTATAGAGGTGCCGGCGGTTGCAACCCCTGCCCCTCATTCTCGTAAAATCAAAGGAGCGCCTGGCAAATTTGAGCTGCTGGTGGATGGTAAACCTTATTATATAAGAGGCGTTGCCTATAACACCGCGCACGATTGGCGTGATGGAAATACTCCTTTAACAAGGAGGCAGGTGGAGAAAGATTTTGAACGAATTAAAGCTATGGGTGCAAACACCATCAGGAGATATGATCACAGTATTTACGACAGAAATGTTTTGAATATAGCGGCAGAATTTGATCTGCGCGTGTTATATGGTTTCTGGTTCGATCCAAAGGTTGATTATTATACCGATTCTGTGCGCGTTAAAGAATATACTGACAAGGTGATCGAAAAAGTTCTTGAATACAAGGATCATTCTTCAGTATTGGCCTGGTCACTCGGGAATGAAACCTGGGGTCAGCTGAAGCACCGTTACTCTAAGCCATATCTTATTGAAGTTCGTCGCAGTTATGTAAAAATGATCGAAACACTCGCAGAGCGCATTCATGAGATCGATCCGGAGCGTCCGGTTTTTACATGCATCGAACACGAAGAATATCAGTTACCGGGTGAGATCGTTGCTTTTCGCGATGGCGCACCTTCCATTGATGCGGTTGGTGTCAATTCATATTACAGGGAACAGATCAGCAAGCTGAATCATGTGACCTGGCAGTTTGATTCTTTAAGACCTTACCTGGTTTCAGAGTTCGGGCCCCGTGGATACTGGGACCCTTCTTATAACCGCACCAGGAATGGAAAACTCATTGAAGATTCTGAAAAAGAAAAAGCGCTTTGGTATAAAGACCAGTGGACAAATTATGTGTCGTCATTTAAAGGATATAACATTGGTGGTTTCGCTTATTGCTGGCACGATCGTATGGAAGGAAGCTACACCTGGTTTGGCCTTACTGATTACAAATCAAGATTAAAGCCAGGCTATTATGCTCTGAAAGAACTATGGACCAATGAAAAAATTCAGGGCCTTCCGCAATTCAGTATTACAATGCCGGACAAATTGGTGGCAGGACAGGAATACACCTGCACCGCCACATGTGCCGGACTTGCTTCACAAAATTATACTTATGAGTGGTACCTGCATAAGAACGATTACCTGGAAAGAGTAGACGCAGTTGAATCCATCAACGAAGGTCAAAGTGTCCAGTTAAAGGTACCCCAGGATCATTTAAACTATAGATTATATTTATATGTTAGCGACGACAAAGGAAATGTTTCAACTGCTTCAGCGCCGGTCGACGTCAGGTAAAGCTCCTGCTGCCACTGGCCTGCTGTTACTTCAGATGTTGCTGCTTCTGGGTACTGGTTTATTTGGCGCACGGGCTAAACAGGTAGTTGCCGATACCGTTGTGCAGGAGATCCGTTATATGACTCCGCATGCTACCGAGGTTTACCTGGTATGGGGTGTAAATAACTGGAACCTTATAGACAAATCACTCTATCCCTCAGGAACCTTTGTAAAAGACAACCTTCTGTATACACCAATGCAGGTGATCGAAAATGGGTTTTCAGTTAAGCTGGAAATTCCTGAAAGATCAATGATCGATTATGTTTTCTGGATCACAAAAGGTCCGCGTAACGCGGGTACAGATATCTGGGATAAGAATATCAATAATAAGGATTATCACACGTATGCTTCTCAAAACAGCATCGTTCTTGTTGAACCTTCAGTTAAGATCAAGCCAACGCAACCGTTAACAGTCCTGGAGTTTGCGCTTCCTGTTGTGGTTGTTCTCGCACTTTTATGCGGTCTCTTTATTTTCATAAAGCGAAAATATGCAGGTACCGGAAGTTCACCCGGCATCATTACTTATACAGTTGCTGTCGGTATCGTATTATTTCTCTCATTGCTTATTATCCGTCCTTCGGTGTCGGGTTTATGCTGGGAAATTTATTGTAGTCCGGCCTCCAACATCCCGCATATGTTTTCCGAAGCGTATTACGATTTTCTGTTCGTGTTTGTGCTGGTAGTTTCTTTTATCATTCCTCTGATCCTGCTTCGACGCTTCAGGAAAGTTCAGATCGTTTTTTTCTCTGTGTTCTGTTTTTTAGCACTAGTATCGCTGGTTGTAGGTATCCTAAACATCCGGATCGTGGAAATGCTGGGAAAACCTTTTAACTATCAGTGGCTGTACTATTCAGACTTCCTGAAAAGTCCCGATTCTCAGGCGGCACTGCAGGCAAATGTTTCAGCAGACTATATACTTAATATTACGCTTTTTTGTCTGTCGGCAGCTGCCATAACATATTTAATGGCTTCTGCTGCATCACTGATGTTAATGAAGAAGTGGCCACAGAGAATTCTTGTTACTACCTTATTATTTTCGACCGCCTGTTACCTTTTTGGTGGATACAAGGTGACCGAACGTGCGCACCTTGAGTATGACCGGTTATCAAATCCGGTTACAGCATTCCTTCAATCCATTAACCCGTTTGCAGCACATCCCTCTCTTTTTACAATGGAAGTGGCCGATAGTCTGAAATACATTGTACGGAAGGAAAAAGCACCACCTCTTGGTATTGCCGCTGGTGGAAAGATCAAAAATGTGATCATTTACGTGTTGGAATCCACGCCCGCAGAATATATTCAGGTGTATGGCAGTAAATTCAAAGCCACACCAGAGCTTGCGAAGTACGCTTCCAATGCGCTTGTATTTGAGAATGTGTATGCCCACGCACCAGCTACCAATCTTTCCATGGTATCATTACTGGGGTCAATTTATCCGTGGCTTTCATATAATAGTCTTACACAGGAGCATCCCGATCTCAATATTTCCTCTATTACTTCAGAGCTGAAACAATACGGGTACCGCTCGGGATTTTTTAACAGCGCCGACAACCGGTTTCAGCGTGCTGGCGAGTTCCTTGCTCACCGCGGTTTTGATGAAATTACAGACTGCGGCAACAATAATTGCGCTAAAAAGAAATTTGAGCTCGACACAGAATGGGAGTTCATGAATGGAAAGGACGACGAATGCACCAGGGAAGAAATGATGACCTGGATCAAAGCAGAGAAAAAGAGACCTTTTTTCGCAATGATGTGGACCTATCAGACCCATTATCCTTACTTTTTTGAAGGGAAACAAAAAGATTACAAAACCGGCGACAGCTCGCTCAACAAGTATCTGAACGCACTTAACCATAGTGACGCCGTATTCGGGCAAATGATGGCTCAGCTTAAAAAAGAAAAACTTCTTGAATCTACGCTGGTTGTTGTGGTAGGTGATCACGGTGAAGCATTTGGTCGTCACGGACAGGTAAGTCATGGCCGTATGATCTATGAGGAAAACCTGCACGTTCCCTGTATGATGATCAATCCCGCCTTTAAGAATATTACGAACCCTGCGGTAGGGGGAATGATCGACGTTTCTCCAACCATCATGAGCCTGCTCGGATTGCAGGAACCTGTGGAGTGGCAGGGCGAAAGTCTGCTTGCTGAGAGAAAGAACAAACGTGCCTATTTCTTTGCACCATGGTCTGACTATCTTTTTGGTTATCGCGAAGGTCATCAGAAGTACATCTATAACGCTACAAAGAACATTACTGAGATCTATGATCTTTCTGAAGATCCTGAAGAGCAGGAAAACCTGGCTTCTTACCTTCCTGCTGAGATCGATCTGTGCCATCAGCGACTGGCGGCGTGGACCCAGTACGTGAACTCAACCATTGAGAAAACGCTTTCGGAGAAACCAAAACGACAGCTGGCAAACCGGTAGTTGTTTATTATTTATTTCGGTTTCGGGTTTCGTGTTTACTATTCAGGTTTTATGAATGGAAGTAAACAGAAATAAAAAATGATAAACCCGAAATTGGAATGTATCTTTGACGGATGTCCGCACCTCATAAATCAGGATTTGTAAATATCATCGGCGTCCCTAATGTGGGAAAGTCAACCCTTATGAATGCCCTGGTGGGTGAAAAGCTGAGCATCATCACCTCCAAAGCTCAGACTACACGACACCGCATAATGGGCATTGTGAGCGGACCCAACTACCAGATTGTTTTTAGTGATACACCCGGAATAATCAAACCACTTTACAGGCTGCAGGAAAAAATGATGCAGTTTGTTGTGAGCGCTTTTACCGATGCGGATGTTTTTCTGCTCATCACAGATGTATTTGAAGATATTCAGCTGGAAGAATCTTACCTCGAACGGTTAAGAAGGACCGATAAACCGATCCTGTTGCTTATTAATAAGATCGACATTACCAGCCAGGAAAAGCTTGAAGAAAAACTGCTTCAGTGGAAAGAACGTTTGCCATCTGCAGAAGTGATGGCAGTTTCGGCCCTTAAAAAGTTCAATATCGAAAAGATCATGGGAAGGATCATTGAGCTGCTTCCCGGGGGAGAAGCTTTTTACAGCAAGGAAGAATTTACCGATAAGTCTGAGCGTTTTTTTGTTACCGAGATCATCCGCGAAAAGATCCTGCTTAACTATAAGAAAGAGATTCCCTATAGCGTTGAAACGATCGTAAATTCATTTAAAGAAGATGAAAAGATCATCCGCATCCAGGCTGATATTTTGGTGGAGCGCGACAGTCAAAAAGGGATCATCATCGGCGATAAGGGAAAATCGCTGAAACGCGTTGGTGTGGAAGCGCGTAAAGATCTTGAAGCGTTTTTTGGGAAGCAGATCCACCTCGAGCTTTTTGTAAAAGTAGATAAGGACTGGCGCAGTAATGAGAACAGGCTAAAGAGCTTTGGTTATTAGCAGTGTCTTCACAACATCCATCTCCGGGCTTATTTAAATTGTGCGGATTTCCGGTGGGCACCGTCGTTGACCTTCAGAAATTTCATGCATCACAGGTTTACCGCGATACTGTATTACGTGAATTTAACAGCATCACTTCAGAAAACGTTTTTAAGGCAGCACATATCCATCCTGCACCAGGAGATTTTAACTGGGAGCACACCGATGCACTTGCTGGTTTCTGTGAATATCATCAACTGCGACTTCACGGGCATACTCTTATCTGGGGTGAGCAGTTGCCGGCCTGGATAAGGAATTTCCAGGGTTCACGGGAAGAGTGGATCACCTTGATGAGGACGCATATTCAATCAATCATATCACGTTACAGGGGAAAGATACAGGCATGGGACGTTATTAACGAAGCTATTAAAGATGACGGCAGCTTTACTGATAATGTGTGGCACCGGAACATTGGGGACGATTATTTTGAGCTGGCATTTTTGTTCGCAAGGCAGGCCGATCCCGGAGCGAAATTATTTTACAATGATTTTTCACTGGAATTTAATCAGTATAAAAGGCGGGCCGTGCTTAGCAGGATAAACGAACTGAAAGAACGTGGTGTAACTATCGACGGGGTGGGGGTGCAAATGCATGGTGATATTTTTTGCGGGAAGGATCTTCGCCTCGCCGATACTTTTACTGAATTATCTCAAGCTGGTCTGCTCATCCATTTATCAGAAGTGGATATTGCTGTAAATCCTTTTAACGAGGAGCTGCATTCTGTTGAAGCATTCCTGGAGATGCAGTCTGATCTCTTCGTACATATTTTCTCTGAATACAAAAAAGTGCCCGCTCATCTGAGGCACGGCATCACTCTCTGGGGTGTCGGCGACGGTGATTCGTGGATCCGGCATCTTGTAAGAAAAAACGAATATCCTCTTTTGTTTGACGAAAATTATGGCCCAAAACCCGCACTTAAAAAGTTACGGGAAATGCTTGGCAAATAAAATTGCGAAATGATCTTTATTCTCCCTCAACGTCTTCCGTAGGCAGAAGCTCAAAACATTCTTTACAAACTTTTTTCATGATATCCACAATGTCTTTTGACCTGGAGCCTTTGCTGTACAAGCCACTTGCACCAAGGTCAAGAGCTCTGGACATGTGATCTACATCCCGGCTAGTGGTAATAACGTAAATTGGAATAGGGCGGAGGTGAATATATCTTTTGATCTCTTTTAATGTCTGGAAACCATCCATCAACGGCATGTTAAGGTCTAAAAGAATAAGGTCTGGCGGAGCTTCGATATTTCTATACTGGTGGCGGCGAAGAAGATAATCTATCACCTGTACACCGTCAAAAACAGGGACTATATTTACCGCAACTCTGCATTCCGAAAGGCCACGGCGCATAAGATCCTGGTCATCAAGATCGTCATCTGCAATTAAGATCGTAAATTTTGTTCTCATAGGCTTGTTATCGCCTATCTACTTAGCGCAATAAAAATACACATTTTCATAAGGGTTTCCCATGAAAATTTAAGTGCGACAATGTTAAATTCTTGCCTCTTTAATCTGTGCAATATCTTCCTGCCTGATCGGAAAGCTGATATCGAACTTAGTACCAAGGTTCACTGAAGAGTGAATGGAGATCCTGCCTCCAAGAATTTCAACCTGGCTCTTTACAAGGTAAAGCCCCATTCCTTTACCTTCAATATGAGGATGGAATTTTTTATACAGCCCGAAGATCTTGTCCCCGTTAGCTCTCAGATCAATACCTAGTCCATTATCACTGAAAAATATATGAATGTTCTGATCAATGATCTCCGTTGATACCTGGATAACATTTGGAACATCGGGATTGCGGTATTTAATACTGTTGGTGATCAGGTTCAGGAAAATGGAATGCAGGTAACTGCGAACTGTGTAAATTTTAGTGGCTTTGAAACTGGTAACGATGCTTATATTTTCTTTTGCTATATGTTCTGCCAGCAGAGAGCATACCTCTTCCATTATACTGCCGAATGAAACTGATTCAAGCGATTCTTTCACTTCGCGCTTTGTCTGCAGGATATAATTAAGATCACTGATGATAGAATCGAGCTTTTGTGCAGTAGTAAAAAGACCTTCGATGCACTTTTTAAAGTCTTGTTCGCTCAGTTGTGCTGCGTTAGTTACAAGGTTCGCCAACCCCATAATATTTGCGACCGGCGAACGCAGGTTGTGCGAGATTATATAAGCGAATTGTTCAAGATTTTTGTTGTGCTGCAGGATCTCCGTGGTCATTTTATCGCGCTCGATCTCCGCGGTCTTTCTGTGCGTGATATCCTCACTTGAAATAAGCAGGCCGAGCACCGCATCAAAATTATCGTGAACCGGTATAAGATCTACCTGGAACCATGCGATCTGTCCGTCCTTCTGCGGGAACCCGCGCTCGTACGAGATCTTTTCTCCTTTAAAGATCTTTTCAAAGTCTCGAATGCTTTCTTCTCTTTTTTCAGCGGGAAGGCCTTCAATGATATTGATGCCTTCTTCGAGGTCAACATTAATTGTGGGCTTGTACCACTTCTTCGCCTGGTGATTAAATGAAACAACCTTGTAATGCCGGTCAAGCAGCACGTAAGAGACCTTTGTGTTTTCGAAAACCGTTCGGAGATTCGCTTCCGATTTCCTGAGAAGCTCCTGGGCATGTTTCCTCCGGGTAATATCCCTGTAATTTATTATCAGTCCGTTCACACTCTGGTCGGAAAGCATATTGGTGAGCGTTCCTCCCACCCAGATGTATCCGCCTTTTTTATGCTTTAGCCTGTAAGCATTTTGCCTCGTTGCTGCCGGGGTATCAATGGTAGATTGCAGAAAGGTGCGGGCATTGGACAGATCCTGCGGGTGAAGAAAATCGAACAGGTCCCTGCCCAGCATTTCTTCCTGTGCAAAACCTGTTGTTCGCTTAACGGAAGGACTTACATAACGTATGATCCGCTCACTGCTGATAAAAATGATCGCATCAGATATGTTTTCGAGAAGCGCTTTATAATAATTACCGGATTGCAGTAGCTGCTCTTCGTAATGTTTTGTTTCGGTAATATCGCGGTAGTTGCAGATATATGCCTTTACATTCGGATCATGAAGCATATTGGTGACCGCAGCGTCGAGCCACATTACCTGCCCCAGCTTGTTCCTGGCCCTGAAGGTGCCGCGTATCGGCTCCCCCGGGTTGGCGCGCGCACGGACAAAAAGCTCCTGCATCTTTGTTACATCATCTTTATGTAACATGTCAACAAGAGAGATCTCATTAAGCTCTTCCATTGTAAACCCTGTGAGCTTTGTAATGGAAGGACTCCTGTAGATCAGTTTCAGGTTTTCATCAAAAACAGATACGGATTCATAACTGTTTTCAAGATACGCTTTGAATTTTTGCTCCTGGCTCTTCAGTTTTCCGAACGCTGTTTCCCTCACCTTTTCTCCCTTGCGGCTTTCAATAACTTTCCGGATAATATAGGGTAATGTAATAACCTTGTCTTTAAGGATATAATCGTCGATGTATCTCTCCATAAGAGAAATGGCCAGTGATTCACCCGATCGGTCGACGAGGAGGATGAACATTGCATTAGGTACTGCAGCGTCGGCCTGCAGGCATGCTGCTTCGATAGTAATAGTTTTTGTACCGGCCTCAAATAATATTATTTCGGGATGAAATGCAGAAAGAGCGTTCTGATAATCGGCTATAGTAAGAACCCTCTTGAATTCTATCGCTTCGTGCGATGCCGCGAGCTGGGAACCCACTGCAGAGGTTCCGGTATCTGCATTTTCAAGGAGCAGTATGCGTATCTTATTTTCCATTCCGGATCCTGCCGCTATCAGATCAATTGCAGCATGTCGGCGTTCAGGGGTTTATTTAAAACAAGGATATTATCAGAAATTCGCTGAGCCTTCTGACGATCTTCGTTGTACACGCTGGAGGTAAGGATCACGATCCGCGGTTTAAGGAGCTTTTCTTCGGTTGTTTTTTTGAAAAGCTCAATAAACTGAAAACCGTCCATCATAGGCATATTTATATCCACAAAAATAACCTGGGGGAAAGCTTTTGAAAATTCCTCACCCATGGTTACAAGGTTGCTTGCAAACTCGAGGGCGCTTTTTGCGCTGGTGGTTATATAGATCTTTCGGGCAAAATGGTTGGCCTCGATGGTTTTTTCGTTAATGAAATTATCGAGCTCATTATCATCAATCAGCATCACATTCTCGTACTTGTACTTTGGCTCTTTACGTTTCATAAGGGTGTTAACGTTTATTTATCAGCTTTTTTAATTCGAATTCAAGGTAAGGTACTATTTTTCTGTTTGATTTATTATTGGCAAGAAATAACTCCAGAAGCTCCTCCTGCTTGCGTGTTGGAAATGCTGCCGGGTCTTTGATGATACCGTTGAATAATTTAATGAGATAAAACGCGCCGGTATGCTCGTCGGGATTTTCACTTTTTAATTTCCGTTGCAGGTTCTTGAGTATGTTGGAGGCAACCACATAATCCTTCAGTTGAAGATAAAAGAACACAAGGCATAACTTGATTTCAGTTGTTATATGCATCAGATCTTTAAAGCTCCGGTCGTTGAGCAGCTGGTTGAGCTGCGCAGTGGCTTCTTTTGTGTTGCCGGCGTAATATGAGGCAAAGGAGTTATGGATTTCAAGCAGTATGATCGTATGTACGTCTTCGGAATCGTAAAGTACCTGGTCATCATTTAAACGATGGATCATGGAGGTCTTTTTTTCCGCCTGAAGGTAAGCGATGCGCGATTCAAGAAAATAGGCGGTCACGCATATGTTGGTGTAAAGAAGGATGGTTCCAAGCCTTGCATTTACTTTTGAAAAATATTCAGCTGCGGCTTTTTTCTGCCCCATACGGGAATAATATTCGAAATAAAGAAAGTCCAGTGAGTTTATCCAGATCTTAAGCTGCGAGGAGGCAGGAAGATCACTTATGAGGTGGGTGGTCTGATGCAGCAGCTCAAGGCCGCTGAGTTCTGTATGAACCATTCCGCAAAACAGCTCGAGCTGGATATCGATAATATTGCGGATGATCTCTATCTGTCGTGATGGCTGCAGTGTGAAATGATCGTTGATGCCACGACGGATAAACACAAGAGTTTCAAGATGTCTCGATTCCCTTGTAAAATGATATTGCCCAAGTACACGGTTAAAGTTCCCGAGCATTTCAGTCGATTTCTCGATTGAAAGGCTGAAAGCGATATGCTTATTATAGAGTTGAGAGTAGTGAAAGTATTTATCCGAAAAAAGATGGATCTGTTTAAGCGCGCTGTAAACGACCAGCAACTCGTTATGCATATCGTGGTGCAGCAGGTCTTTTTCAAGCTTCAGAAGAAATGCCGTAGCTACTTCCCTTGAAGTGGAAAAACACATTTCGGGCACCTTATGCAATTGCCGTGTGATCTCCTCACGGTTTGAATGAATATCTCCGGAGAGCTGTTCCTGTATCTTGTCGTACAGGCGCGACTTCAAAACATAAAAAGAGTTCGGCGATAATTTTAAGTGATGCTGCACCTTTTCATCGTTCACATTTTTGTTACGGTAGGCCTGCAGCAAATAAAGAAAATTATCTCCTCTTGTTTTTACTAACGCATTTTCGAGTTTTTCATACACAGCATCGTTCAGCTGCGCAATTATTTTTTCTAGCTTGATCATAAAGTACCGGGTTTTCTAACCCTCATAAGCATCCTCTTAATAAACGTCTTCTAATACCAAAGTACACAAAAAAACTTCCGAAAATAAGGGTAAACCCGTATTTTTAATTTGCCGACGAAAATTATTCCGGGGATCGTTTGTTTGCACTAAAGAAATTGGGTGACGTTAATTTAACTCCATCCTTCACAGAAGCTATTAATTAAGCGGTCAAATATAGATTTATCAAAGGTATATTCCAGATAATTTCATCACTTTTTATGCAAGTGTAAGATTTTGTGAAAATCTGTATGTTTTGTGGTGACAGCCTTTCCTGCGCGGGTTAACTTGTTTCTCAATTTTAAACGATTTCTCTGTTTTTAACTGGCATCAAATTATTATACAACTAGTCGTTAACTAATCTCAAATTAAATAATATGGAATCAACAACTGCTAGAAAACCATTGCTGACCGGAATGTTCAGCGACCGCGACAGCGCGGAAAAGGCATACACATCTCTTCACGAACGTGGTTACACGAAAGACGACGTAAACCTGCTGATGTCGGATGATACAAGGAAAAAACATTTTGCCAACGATACGCATAAGACAGAGCTGGGTAACAAAGCGATGGAAGGCATGGGCGCAGGGTCTGCAATTGGCGGCACCATTGGAGCTATTGCGGGAGTGGTAGCTGCCCTTGGAACATCAATTGTTTTACCGGGTCTTGGTCTTGTAATTGCAGGACCAATTGCAGCAGGACTTGCGGGTGCCGGTGCGGGCGGCATCACAGGCGGATTGATCGGCGCGCTTGTTGGATGGGGCATTCCTGAAGAACGTGCAAAACGTTACGAATCAGGTCTGAAAAACGGAAAGATCGTAATGGGTGTTCATCCGAAAAATGATGAGGATGCGCGTCATTTCGAAACACACTGGAAAACATACAATGCAGAGGATGTTTATACTCATTGATTGTGTTTGCACTATAATGAAGACCGGCCTTGCGCCGGTTTTTTTTTGAATCATCACATCGCTGCCGTATCTTTGCGCCTTTTTTAAATGAACGCATCTACTAAAATAAAGCGCAATGTCCGCAAGGTGCGCTACGTGCTGTATCGTGAAACTTTGATCGATTCGAAGGAGCACCTGTTTACTTTTTTAGGAGCTTTTGTTGGAATTGCCCTGATCGGACTTCTGCAAAGAAGCGTGATGCTTTCGGCGGACAACCTGTTTATGATCGGTTCCTTTGGAGCTTCAGCAGTTCTTATTTTCGGAATTGCAAATAGTCCCCTGGCTCAGCCCCGCAATTTGATCGGAGGTCATTTGGTAAGTGCAATTATTGGTGTTACAGTGCAGAAGTTTGTCCCAGCGGAAACCTGGTTCCAGGCGGCGCTTGCGGTGTCGCTGTCGGTGGTGGGAATGCAGATCACTAAAACGTTGCATCCTCCGGGCGGAGCAACCGCACTTATTACGAATATCGGAAGTGAAAAAATTAAGGCAATGGGTTATTCATTTGTATGGAGCCCTGTAATGTCAGGCGTAATGATCTTATTTCTGATAGCTATGATCTGTAATAATATTTCGCCAGGCAGATCGTATCCTTCGCGACAATTCAAGTTATTTACTAAAAAAAAATAAGCCGGACTTTTAAGAGTCCGGCTTATAACACTAATTACACGAATTACACTAATCCACCATTTAATTGTATTACACTAATTAGTGTAATAGGTTGGTAAATATACTTGTGAAACACTAGTGTCAATCGAAGTACCATTAGTGAAATTTGTGTAATTCGTGTTTTATAAACGTGAGGGTTAGTCCTTCCTCATTTCTTCTTTTGCATCGTTCTTCATTTCCTTGCCTTCTTTTTTAGCCTCCTTGGTTTCTTTTTCTACCTTTTTGTCAGCTTTTTTAGCGGCTTTTTTGGTGTCGTTTTTCATTTCTTTCGATTCGTCCTTCGCATCTTTCTTCATCTCCTGGCTTTCGTGTTTCACATCCTGTTTGGCTTCATTGGCATCCTGCTTCATTTCAGATTTGCCTGATTTTCCGACGGTGTTCGTTTTTCTGCCCCAGATCTCCACATGTGCTTTTTTATCCTTGCGGTTCTCAAGGGTTTTGTAACGGAAAGTGATGGTCTTGATGCTGCGCTCTGAACCTCCCTTAAGGTCGATCTCACGGCTGTTATCGCCTTCTTTCTTTACGGCATATCCAACGCGGATGTTTTGTTTATCGCCTTCAGTGAAGATCACGTCGATGTCGATCAGCTCGATAGGAGCCTCGGTAACTTTGAATTTAAGTGCTGCAAAGCGGTCTGCCACCAGCACGGCAACCTGATCCTGTTCCTGTTCAAAATCAACGGTTGTTTCGCCTATTTTATGCCAGCCTTCCTTGTCGTTAACAACAACAGCAGGTTTCTGTGCATTAATAGCGGTAATTCCAAGGGTAATGATCCCTAATGTTAAAAGTAGTTTTTTCATATTATTTAGATGGTTATGGAATTATTTACACAAAAATCTGTGCCATGGCTTTGTTAAACGCATAGACATATAGTATTCATAGGTATAGATGCCAAATTCACAGATTTATGGAGTAGGTGAATAACCAGTCAGCGGTTTTGAAAAACTATTGTCACCTATCATGAATATTCCTCATGAATGAATAGAGTCAGATGTGTGTGCAGGCTGAGATGGGCTGAAACCGCACACAACTATGTGCCTGTGTATTTAAATATCGCTTATTGAGCGTTCCAGCCCCCGTCGATGGGAATAGCTGTACCGGTTAACGTTCTTGCCTGCTCACTGGCAAGCCATAGGGCCATGCTTCCGATTGTCTCAACCGGGACAAATTCCTTTACGGCCTGTTTTAGGAGCATTACTTTATTAACTACATCGCCTTCGCTCATATTATGCACTTTTGCCTGGTCGGCGATCTGTTTCTCTACAAGAGGAGTTTTAACATAACCGGGACAAATAGCATTGCAGGTAATATTAAATGGCGCCCCTTCGAGTGCAAGCGTTTTTGTGAAACCAACTATTGCATGTTTGCTGGCCACATATGCACTTTTGAATTCCGAAGCTACAAGTCCGTGTGCTGAAGCGATATTGATAATGCGGCCAAACTTGCGTTTTTTCATTTGAGGCCACACGGCTTTCGAAAGATGGAAGGCGGAGGTAAGGTTGATACCGATGATGGCATTCCATTTCTCATCAGGAAAATCTTCGATAGGGGACACGTGCTGGATACCGGCATTGTTGATCAGAACATCGATGTTTCCGAATTTTTTTATTCCCTCTTCGCACATATTCCGCAGCGACTGCGGTTCAAGCATGTTGGCACCGTTAAAAAGAATGTTGATGCCAAATTCTTTACCAATATCAGCGGCAATTTGAGCCCCGTTTGTTTCGAGACCGTTAAAAATTATGTTGTATTGTTTTGTTTTAGCGAATTCGCGGGCAATTCCTAATCCTATGCCACTGGTGCTTCCTGTAATTAAAACGGTTTTCATGCGGCTAAAATAAGGTTAATTTTCGTGGGGAAGCTAACCACTAAGGCCACTAAGACCACTTGAGAAACCACTAAGAAGTAATTATTCGCAGTATGCTTGACGCTTTAAAAGGGTCAGTAAGGAAGGGCTGCGCATATTTTTTGAAGTACATAAATGATATTCGTAAGCCTGCAGGGCACACGAAACCCGCGGGGCTGCCACTGAGGTCACAAAGAGCACTGAGAAGTCACTAAGAAATAATTATTTATATTTTGCTAGACGCTTAAAAAAGCTCACTAAGGAAGCATGCTTGCTTCGGCACGGTTCGACGAGCTCACCCCAAGTGCTCAGCACAAGTCGCATTCTTTTTTGGAAGATTACAAATGAGATCCGGAAGCCTCCGGGTGCGAATTCCCCTACTTCCCAAAAACTTTAAAATGCCTTGATGAAGTTGGGGTGACCACCTTTACAATAAATACTTCATGAACATTCGGCAGATCGAGAGAATGGGATCCTGATAGCAGATTGTTTTTATAAATGCTTGCACCCATCATATTTATTATTTCGACAACGCTGGTTTCATTTACTATAAAAGACGCGCTTAGTTTGTTGCGAGGACTATAAAACCCATAAGAGGCTATTCAATCCCACCATACGGGCATCACAGGTTTCCAAAAAAAAAGAGCGGCCTTCCGCCGCTCTTCTGCTATAATACGTAATTCATTACACGTCGTACCGGTAGATTTCTTCAATATCATCGTGACCGTCATGAATCACACTTAGGTCGGTAATGAGCCCGCTGTTAATACCATACACCCATCCGTGAAGATGTACCGGGCGCTTTTTCCATTCCTGCTG
Organism: uncultured bacterium; assembly: GCA_966211905.1. Taxonomy (GTDB): domain Bacteria; phylum Bacteroidota; class Bacteroidia; order B-17B0; family Aurantibacillaceae; genus Aurantibacillus. Next base: position 24,875 of record CBIHOL010000010.1, on the reverse strand, counting down.
AATAATGCTTGTCTTTGCAAGATTTCGCACCTGTCGTATCACATTCAATTCTGTAAGCCGGTCGGCTCTTTTATCCGGATCGGCTATGGCGTCCAGCTCTTTTGAATTGATGAAATAAACGTCTTTGATATTTCTCAGCCAGTTATCCACTGTTCCGAACATTCCATTGCCCATAGCAGCGCGCACTCCTCCGCAGCCGTAATGTCCGCACACGATCACGTGGTTCACTTTTAAATGAACTACTGCATATTCAAGCACACTTAACATGTTCATATCGGTGTGCACCACAAGATTGGCAATATTGCGGTGAACAAAGATCTCCCCGCTGGCGGTGTTGGTGATCTCGTTGGCCGGCACGCGGCTGTCGCTGCAACCGATCCACAGGTATTCGGGTTTTTGACCCAGTGATAATTTTTTAAAGTATTCGGGATCCTCAAGCTTTTTGGACAGAGAAAATTGCCTGTTGCCATCAAGAAGGCGTTGGTAGGACTGATCTATTATTTTATTGTTCATTGCTGGTTACTTTTTAATATTCTAAACTATATTTATTTAAAACGACTTCAATTTCTTTTTCGCGGGCATTCAGCGTAAACTCTTTTAAAACATCCTGCACGTCCTTGTCTGTTGTTTTATTCACAGATCCATCAATAATAACGGTACTTTTTGTTTTTATCGTAGAAAAATATTTAATAAGGTATCCTTTATTAAAGAATGTAATATGCTGCGGAAGTTTTACAAGATACGTTCTTTTACCATCTATTTCCTCCTGGATAATTTCGAAAGATGTTCTAATGTTTGATCGGATAATAAAGAAAACGGATACCAGCAATCCTGCTCCAACTCCTTTAAGGAGATCTGTAAGCAGCATTACTGCAATGGTTACTACAAAGGGTACAAGCTGATCGATGCCTCGTTTGTAATGTTGTGTGAACAATTCCAGCTTTGTGAGCTTATAGCCGGTCATGATAAGAATAGCAGCTAAAGAAGCGTTAGGGATCTTCATTAGCAGGGTAGGGATGAGGAACACGGATAATAATAGCAGCACAGCATGAAATATAGCGGACAACTTGCTGGTTGCACCTGCATTTATATTTGCCGAGCTTCTTACTATAACTGCGGTAACGGGTAGTGCACCGATCATTCCACAGGCCATATTGCCGATGCCCTGTGCTATCAGCTCTTTGCTCGAATTTGAATCTCTTCTTTTCGGATCGAGCTTATCGGCAGCTTCCACGCTTAATAAGGATTCAAGACTGGCCACTATAGCCAGCGTAACTACAATTGTCCAGAAGCTGCTGGTTTTAACTGCGCTGAAGTCCGGGGTCACCAGCGTGTTTTTGAGATCACCGAAGTCCTTAATAACGGGTAAGTTCACCATATGCTCGCTGGCAAGCGACAGAGATGGATTATCGCTCATAAAACTGTTTATGATGGCGCCGACTACTACCACGATAAGTGGGGCAGGGATATAAAATAAGACTTTGTTATTCTTATAGAACGGCCTTTCTCCTATCACCAGGATCACAATAGACACCAGTCCAATAAGCACTGCACCTGGAGTGATAAAATAGAACATATCATAAAGGTCAGAAAGAGTGTTGTGACCTCCCGACCGGGAAAAATCAAAATCACCTTCCGGGTCCTTGTCATATCCAACAAGATGTGGGATCTGCTTTATGATAAGAATAATGCCGATCCCTGCCAGCATGCCTTTGATGACCGCATTAGGCACATAGTTGCCGATGCTACCCGCTTTGACAACACCCAGGATCACCTGGAGTGCACCTGCAAAAGCAACAGCTGCTATAAATTTTTCAAAAGATCCAAGTGAAGCCACGGCGGCGATCACTATCGAGGTGAGACCTGCGGCAGGTCCGCTTACGCTCAGTAGCGATCCGCTGAACGTGGTTACGATGATGCCACCTACAATTCCTGCCAGGAGGCCGGAGAAAAGCGGGACATTACATGCGAGCGCAATCCCAAGACATAAGGGAAGGGCAACTAAAAAAACGACAATACCGGATCTGATATTTGGTAATACAGAATTCATAAATTATAAAAGAATTGATTAATAATAATAAAACCACACCATCAGAATGATGATGCACACAGGCTTTATTTCTCGGGAGGCGGACTGCAGATCCCTTCGGAAAGATAATCGTAATGTTGGAACGAGTTTTCGTACACTGTCAGGCTATGCGCGCGATCCATCCAGTTAAGACAATGTGCAAGGAGGCTTGCATCTTCGGAATCTGATTCGGTTTCGTCGTCAGGATCGCCGTTGCTGCTCTCATTTGATTCGCCTTTTTTTGCGGGAGCTTTCTTGGTATGCGCCACTTCTTCCTCCAGCAGGGGAAGGTAGTTCACTACCGTAAACACCATGGCTGACAAAAAGATAAAAACGAATATTGAATGAATAAGTTTCAACTGCGGACAAAGCTAAAAGAAAATTATAACAACAAGATAAAAAAAAACATAAAATGGAATTGCGATTAACCGACGCAGATTTCGCAGATTTCACTGAGATTCAAGATCTCATTTGCTGCGACTTGATAATTTCGCTTTCATAGAGCCATTCATAATAAGGCATAGACAAACGCTGAACATGGAACCAGGAACCTGGAACCAGGAACTGTGCAAAAAAAAACCTGCACATGGCAGGTTCTCTTTTCCGGACATAAAAAGCAGCTTATAATCCGAAAGTAAATCCAATGTCAAGACGAATATTTCCGTTGCGGTCGCTCTCAGAGTTGCCGGCGTAAATATCCATTAGTCCATGATAATAATTCACATCTGTTGTAAGCCAGAAATCCTCAAGCAGTTCGTACGAAAAGCCCAGCCCGGCATTCAATCCGAAATCCATATCCTTGTATCCTGTATCTTCTGCCATTAATACCCCGAATGTAGGGCCAACACTTAAACGCGGACGAAATGCACTGGCCGATGGTGCGAGATAATACATTGCTTTAATAGGAATACGCATGTAATCCAGTTCTGTTGTTACTTTCACCTGCTCAGGTAAAGTGGTTGATTTAAAAGTTCCACCTTCTGAAGAGTACAATGCATCTACTCCCAGTGCCCAGCGGTCCGTGAACTGGTATGCAGTGGTTAGTCCGATATGCCATGAACCGTGAAATCCGGAGTTTTTATAGGGCATGATATAAGAATGACCAAATCCTCCTTTTGAGCCAATGGTAAAACGAGGCTGTTCCTGCGCCGACAACAAAAGGCTTCCAACACTAAAAGCTAATAGTAAGCTTATCTTTTTCATTTTATTTCTTTTTTAGTTATGCCATAGCACTGAAAAAGCTGTACCAGCATTGTTATTTGTGCCGCACTTGGGTAAATATCGAAATGTTAAAATACGTGGCTTTAATGTGGAGCAGATTCTACAACTAGCGTTAAAAATCCCTCGAAACCCGGATTTTCTGAATCGTTATGCTCAGCATTGGATTTGATGCACTGGAGGTACACAAATTAGCTGAAGTACATGATCACTTTTTTCAAAACCCTGTTAAAAATTGCCTTTATCGGAGGAGTGGTGTTCCTGTTTTTTACTGCCTGTTCTGCTCACAAGAATTGTGGGGACACTACAGCCAAGAAAAAATATGCCGGTAAACGCTACAATAAAGCCCTGCGTGAACGTGATTCATTATGCAATGTTACACATGTGCAACAGACAGAACTTACCAAACAACAAGCTGAAATTGCCACTCTTAAAAATAACTACAGTGATCTGAATTCAAGGTTCGAAGACTTTCAGAAATCGTCCGGCTCACAGTTGGATAAACTGAACAGCGACCTTGGAAGCAAGCAGGCAATGCTTAAACAACGGGAGGCCAGGCTCCAGCAGCTGGAGCAGATCCTCAGGCGCCAGGATTCGTTATTGAACAGGTTGAATAATTCGGTAAAGAATGCATTGCTCGGATTTAACTCAGATGAGCTTACAGTAGAAATGCGTGATGGCAAAGTATACATCTCAATGTCGGATAAGCTCCTGTTTAAATCAGGTGCTGCCAATGTTGAAAAGAAAGGGGAGGAAGCGTTGCAGAAAGTGGCTGAAGTGCTCGGCAAAAACCAGGATGTAAGCATCGCCATTGAGGGGCATACCGATAATGTTCCTGTAAAAACCGCCATGTATAAGGATAACTGGGACCTGAGCGCTGCAAGGGCCACCAATGTTGTTCGTTTGCTTACTTCGTTCGGGATGGATGCTAAGAGACTGACCGCTTCAGGCAAGGGAGAATTTTTTCCTATTGCTTCCAATGATACACCTGAAGGAAAAGCAAAGAACAGGCGCACCGAAATTGTGCTTACTCCGAAACTGGATGAATTAATGAAACTAATTAAACTTTAAGAACGCAGAACTAAAAAAACAGAACTATGGAACTAAAAACTGCTATTTACCGGAAGATTAAAAGCAAGACGAGCTTGCTGAACCTTGGACTTTTTTGTCTCTGCAAAATGATTGCAGGATAACTGTATCTTATCTATTTGTTCTCTCTGACTAAAGGCCCTTCGGGGCTTTTTTTATTTGCGGCTTTTTGACCCCGCAATCGTTGAAGAGGATAGACCCGCACGTGTGTTTTGTAGGAACAAAATAAATTGGTTTTGTAATGGCGGCTTTGTTCTGCGGTTCTTACATGCCGTCCCTACGGGACTCTACATGCTTTTTTGTTTTGGTTTCTACCAACATTTCGTCCCTACGGGACTCCAGGTGATTTTTTGTTTGGCTTTCTAACAACATTTCGTCCCTACGGGACGCCTTCTAATTTTCTCTTTACATTTCTGACAACATATTGCTTCTTACATGGCGTCCCTCCACACCACCTGGCCCAGGGCATTCATCCGGGGGATGAATGAGCCGGCATGTGTGTATGCCACTGGCAGTTTGTCCTGGGACTCTATATGATTTTTTGTTTTGGTTTCTACCAACATTTCGTCCCTACGGGACCTGTAATTATTTTCAGTGGCAAATACCTTTGAGCGCTGTAGGAGCTTCATGTTGTACTTATCCTCTGACTTTAATTATTGAACGATTAATTTATTTACATAAACCAAATTATTTGTGTGCATACTAACCATATATACCCCCTTTGACCACGCAGAAACATCTATTTGTTTTTCTCTACTGTTGAAAGTTTCAGAGTACACACAATTTCCGAGGCAGTCATAAATTTTTATATCGGCAATGCCCGGCAGATTGGTGGCTGAAATGCTGATCGTATTTTTTGCTGGATTCGGATACAACAACATGGAATGTGGTTTTTCAATTGTCTTGATGCCTACAGGATTATTTTCGTCCAGTTTTGCAATAAAATTCCACCAGGTGGAGTCCGGACCATATTTATTGCCATCAAAGTTTAAAGTCGAGCTGGCAGTACCCGATACATAAGTAGCACCTCCGGGTACATGAAGGATCCCTTTGGCTGAATTAAAACAATCACCATCCGCATCTTTCAGCCAGGTCACTTCTCCGTTCCCGTCAACTTTTGAAACCCATAATGCTGATCCGCTTTTAGGACCGCGGCCACTTTCGTAGGTGTAGGTATTTGTAACCACTAAATTTCCCGCTGACATAGATTCATAAAAATCACCGGCATAATAGAATTGCCCACCTGAAACTTTAAAATCGTTGATGTTTATGCCATTGATTTGTTTTTCTGAAAGTTTAGTGCCGCTTGTGTCAAAGATCTGAACTCCGAAATAATCGGTAGCGTATAACAGGGAGTTTTCTATCATAAAGTGGAACGGCTTCGATGCCTGCATGTCGCGGATCCATATCAGCTTGCCGTCATGGCCGCGCTTCACAAGTTTGTATACTCCCTCATTTATCCCGCTTATCTGATATATAAATCCTGCTCCATCCACTGCAGTGCCTATTGGATTATCCCATCCATAGTCCATAGCTTCCGCCCACTCATATTGACCTTTAGGATCGAGCTTCACCGAAAATATATTTTCGTAGTAAGGCTGTGGAAGAGTAAAACTTCCCACAACCAGTTCTTCACCCGTATACTGGCCATAAACCACAATTCCACCATCGGGTGTAAGGTCCAGGTCTGAAATAAATTCGTGGTACATGGTGCCAAACTGCTGACCCCACTCAGCCTGTCCGTTGGTGTTTATCTTTACAATCAGCACTTCTACATTCGTTTGATTTTTTACGGGACTGCTGAGCGTCATACCGTCTACATTTACTTCTTTTCCGTAATACGTAACCGCTATATAAGAAAAACCGTCGGGGTGCGTTACCATTTTGAGACCAGATAAGCCCAGCGGAAATTTAGTGATGGGATTATGCTGCAGCAGTATTTTTTCCCAAAGGACCGTTCCGGTGGAAGTAAATTTTCGGATATAAACTTTATTATTGCTTCCGGTATCGCTTATGCCGGCACTGTAAATGTTGCCGTACTTGTCGGCCTGCAACTCGGTGTAAAGTACAGGAGAGCTTTGTACCCATGTCCAGGAAGGAGTCTGTGCCGAGCAGAGTGATACAAATAAAATGGAAAAGAGGACCGTTGTTTTCATAAAGTTGAAAAGCAAAAAAAGTGCCTTTCAGGATGGGGAAAAAATGACCTAGCTTTGTTTTATAAAAACGAATACATGAAATATTTTCTTTTAATAGTCTTTCTTAAAGTTGTTTTAATTGCACCTGCCCAACGAGGCACTGCTAATCTTACTCCCATTGTAAATTCTGAGCTGAAAAGAGTGGAGCTGCATCAGCCGGCTAAATACAAGAACAAAAAACTTGATGGAAAAACCCTGGAAGTTCCTCCTGGATACGAAGCCACAATTTTTTATGCTGGTCGGCTTTCAAAACCTCGTTTCATGGCATGGAGTCCCGACAGTGTGCTGCATGTGGCTTGTATGAAAAGCGGTGAAATTATTGCCATGCCTGATAAGAACGGGGATGGCATTGCGGATACAGCTATTGTGGCAGCTAAAGATGTTTTTGGTCACGATGTTAAGTTCTTCAGGGGTAATATGTACGTGGCTACGGAACTAAAGGTTTTTAAATTGTCGGATAACAATAAAGATGGTTATTACGAAACCCGAACCGTATTTATCGACAGCATTCAGCCAGGCAAGCAGCGTCCTCCGGGGGGACATACCACGAGGACCATCGTGTTTGATGAACATAAAAATAAGGTCTATTTATCGGTCGGATCACAGCACAATGCGGCACGGGAAACCGACCGGGCACTTATTTACGAATACGATATAAATGGAAAAAATAAAAAGATCCTGGCTGATGGAACGCGAAACAGTATTGGAATGGCTATCAATCCGCAAACGCGTGAATTATGGGCTAATAACAACGGTAGTGATCACCAGGGAAATGATATTCCACCTGAATGGGTAGATGTGATCAGGAGGGGGGGCTTTTACGGTTATCCTTTTGCCTATGGCAACCAGGTTTATTTTAATTTTCACGCGCATCCCGATTACGAAAGTTTATTGCCACTCACCAAAGCCGACAGTGCAAAAGTGCGGAGAATGGTTCAGCCAAAAGCACTCATACAGGCGCACTCTGCTCCAATGGCGCTGGAATTTTCCAATGCTTCATTCCCGCCCGAATACCAGTTGGGTTGTTTTATGGCTTTACGGGGTTCCTGGGACCGTGATCCGCCAACAGGTTACAAAGTTGTTTATTTACATTTTGACCGCTCTCATAAGGTCACGGGCGTTTCTGACTTCATCAGGGGATTTGACCGGGAGAACGGCAAGCCTTCAGTGTGGGCGCGACCAGTGGGCCTGGAAACTGATCTTTCGGGAAATGTTTATATGACCAGCGATGATATCAACCAGTTTATTCTTATTCTAAGGAAAAAGTAGTAATCTTTTAAAATCGCAAACACAGTTCTATCGACACAAAGCCTCAGGTGTTCCTACAAGTAAATGTTTTGATGCAGGATCCTGCATCAAAACCTATGTGTAACTTTTTCTTTGAAAGAAATTCAGTCACAAATTATTTTCTATGAAAACTATGTGAACTATGTGGTTAGAAGTAGCCTCACTTTTTCACGTAGAACGGCGCGTTAGCCGTTGCAGCGTGGTTGTATGAGTCGTAAACAGTAACAAAGATCCTGTAAGCACCTTCTTTTTCGGGTGCCTTAAACGAACATTGTTTCGCGGTTTTACGATTGGCAATCAATTCCCACAAAGCAGCTGGCTTTTCTTCAGTATCACCACCTTCTTTTTTCTCCTTGCTTTCGTGGTAGATCTCCCAATGATAAAACAATGTGTCCTTGTCAATATCAGTTGCATTGGTGTATGCCATGTGCATCGTACCAGGCTTTAGATAAATTCCTTTATGTGTTTGCTGGTCGTCAATGCCAATAGGCACTATCTCCGGCGCACTGTTCTTAGGAGCTTCACCTTTCCATTGTTTGTACAAAACATCCTGCACACCAATTTCATGGCCTGTTTCCAGGAATAAACTCAACAAGGTATGTGTACGGGCCTGTTTCCAACCCCAGTAAAACACGTAGGAACCCAAACAACGATCATCATTCGCGCGGATCCCCTTTTCATAACGTTCGGCACAAACCCGTGCTTTTTCGGTGCTGGTTTCTTCAATAAAAGCACCCCATGGAACAGTGTCGGTTTCCCAGTATCCTGAAGCGCCCCATTCACCGATCATATACGGACCGGTCCATCCTGCCGCCGTAATATCCTTGCGCACCGGTTCAATCCAGCGAAAAGCATTTATAGAAAGCACGTCAATATCAGGAGCACGTTTTACAATTTCTTTGATATGTTTAACGGGAACACCTGCAAGCATAGTAGTGGTAGGGTGTTTTTTATCAACCTCATGAATAAATTTTGCAAGATCATTCACGGCGTTCCAAACGCTGAAATCTTTGGCAAACTGGTCAACCTCATTACCAACTCCCCACATCAGCAATGCGGGATGATCTTTATAAGCAAGCACTTCTTTTTTTAGTTGCTCGAACTGTGCTTTTACAGCTTTTTTATCGCTGTAGTTGAATCCGCGGCGTTCGTGACCCATATCGAGCCCGAGTGTAACGGTAAGTCCGAGCTCGTGCGCCTTATCGAGATATTCTTGAGCGTTATGTGTCGACCACAACCTGATGGAATTACCGCCAAGCTGCTTTAAACGGTCATAATATTTATAACCTCCTGCTCCGCGCACATAATAAGGTTTATCGTCGCGATACAGGCTATAACCGGTTTTACTTTTTTTAATGGTTACCACCCCGGTGCCTTCACCGCTATTGGATTCCTCCTTTAAATAAAAGGAAAAGGACAAAATTGAGATCGCCAGTAAGAGTAATATACTATTTGTTTTCATTGTCTTTATCAGCAGGATCAGTCACCCACAAGTTCTTCGCAAATGTTTTTAAAAATATCAAGCAGCTTGGTGTAATCTGCAGGTTTTACAAAATAATTCTTGGCACCAATGCCGAGAGTATTTCTTTTATCGTCCTCCGACGCAGAAGTGGAAAATATGATCACGTCCAGGTGCCTGAGGGCTGGGTTTGTTTTTATTTCTTTAAGCGCCACCCGCCCGTCTTTGCGCGGCATATTTAGATCCAGGAGGATCAGGTCAGGCAGCATGCTCTTTTTCTTTACTTTCGACATTAACTGGTCAAGAAGTTCCTGTCCGTCGGTAGCAAATTCAAGTTCATGTTCAGTATTAAGTTCATTAAAAGCTATAGATGCAAGAGTTCTGTCGTCGGCATCATCATCGGCCATCAGGATCTTCATTGTTTCAGTACGGGGCTTGGTTCATAATTTAAAATTGTCCGGGGTAGTGCCGGGCTTTCAGTTTATTTCAAAAATATTTCTTCGGTGGTTTAACAATTGAAAATGCATTTCCTTTGAAATGATCGTACGCCATTTATCTGTTTTAAATTTAATGCTCATATTACTTTACTTTTCAATTACTTCCTTATTGCTTTTCAAGCTTTTCAATTTTAGAGATCTTAAACTCCAGCACCTGCGAAGGCGGTGGCGCCATTTGTGCGCTCATATCCTTCTTTTTTGCTTTGGCGGATTTATCCTTTTTTTCTTTCTTAGGTTCTTCATGAGCCTTTGCTTTGCCTGCTGTTGTGATCCTGTCGGCACTGATACCTTTTTCTACAAGTATCTTTTTTGTAACTCCCGCGCGCTTTTCCGCCAGTTTTTTATTGAACTTTTTATTTTCTTTTGAAAAAATATAATCGGTTAATTCGATCTTAACTGCCTGGTTTGATTCAAGGAACTGGTATAGCTTTTCGATCTCATATGACGAGAGCAGGGTAGGTGTTTCGGAATTTCCTTCAAAAAAAACATTGGTGAGCGTACCTGTGGAGCCTGGTTCGATCAGCTGCATCTTTATCTTTTTCTGCTTTTCGAAATAGTTATTGTCCTTATTCACCTGGTAGTTCTCCGACCATAAGAGGTGATCGGCGGATTCGTAGGTGATACCAAGATTTTTACCTGCAGGAAGCACCATTGAATACAACCCGGAATTACTATCCGAATGATATTGTCCTATCACTGCTCCGCTATTATTGTCAGTCACAGTGATCTTTGCACGAAGTGGGGTCAGCGATTCTTTCTCCATCACTTTTCCCTTCAGCACGTTGAGTGCGATCTTTTCCTGGTTCACAAAACTGATGAGAAGATGTTCGTTATCGGGACCGACCGGTGTTTTTGCAGTATCACCTTCGGTCTCTTTTTCCTTCGCAACTCCGCCTTTCGTGGTGGGATATAACTTCCTGTTATCAGCAGTTACCTGGAAAATATCGTGGTCGTGCCTGTTTATAGGATAACCTACATTGGATGGTTTTGACCATTCTTTACCTGACAGGGCGCTTGCAAAAATGTCGTACGATCCGGTTTTGATTCGGTTGGAGCTGAAATATAAAATGCCATTATTAGGATGGATAAACGGAGCAGTCTCATCAGCTTCGGTGTTAACGGGCGGACCAACGTTTACGGCTTTTGACCATTCCCCATCGGGCATTTTAGTGCATTTGTAAATGTCCTTTCCTCCATACCCACCGGGGCGGTCGCTTACAAAATACATGGTATTACCGTCGGCGGAAACAGTTTCATGTTGTTCCCAGCCTTTAAAATTCGCTCCCTTCACAACGCGTACCGGGGTCGTCCATTTATTATCCTTCAGTTTTATCACGTAAAGATTGCCTTCACCATCATCATTTTTGTAGGTAAGCACAACCTGCCCGTCAAATGAGGTTCCCACCGTTGATGCATAAACTACAGTATCAAGCTCCAGGTTCTTCCTGGATGTGTTTGCTGTTTCAGATTTTGTTTTTTTCTTACCTGTTGTATCAGAAGGTGGATTAGGCATCCTTTCAAAGTACTGGCTGCTGCCATCGTCCTCCATCAGTTTGTTTACCGGCACTTTTACAGTATAGATCATTGTGCTTTTATCGGGACTCAGTGTAGTTGAATAATCACCTGTCACCAGGTCACCGTTACAGGGCTTGCCGCTGGAGGAAGCTATAGGCAGGGTGAGCTGGGGTTTAAGGTCTTTAACCAGCCTGCACATTCCGAGCTTTGCCTCGGCGGAACCAATTTCAGCGAGGTCAGGCGTTTTATTCTCTTTCAGCAGTTCCCTGTATTTTTCGTAGGTTTTTATTGCCGAAGGAAAATTATAAGTGAGATAATACGCGTCGCCCAGGTGCTTGTACGCGTTCAGGGGCGCGTCTTTTTCGTTATTGTAACTTTTGGTAAGATAAGATGTACTGTTTAGCACGGCCGTTTCGAGGTAGGGCACTGACTTAGCTTTCATAGAGCGCGAGTACAGATAACAAACGCCTACTTTGTAATTTAGCATAGCGCTCTCAGGCTCTTTTTTCAATTCTTCGAGGTAAACAGGTAAACATGCCGCATAGTTCATATTGCTGAACATATCGTCCGCTTCTCGCATTGAGATCTGTGATTTTTGCGCCAGTAAAGGATACTGCATCACAAGCAGAAAGCAAATAAAATTAATTATGATCCGGGTGGAACTACGTAGCATGCAAAATCTTTTTCCTTCTATACTTTTTCGTACTTGCGCAATTTCAGATCCAGGTCCTCGGTGCTTACCGGTTTATTTAGGAAGTCGTTGGCTCCGGCCTTAAAAGCTGCATCCAGTAATGGCCTGTTGTTTAAAGTCGACATCATAATAATGGGAGTGAAGCACAAATGAACCGATCTGAGCACATTAACAAGCGACAATCCGGAAATACCGGGCATCATAATATCGCTTATGATCACGTCGAAATTGCCGCTGGTGACCATTTCAATGGCCTCTTCACCATTTTTAGCCACAACGGCTTGGTGGCCCAGGAGTTCGAGGCTATGCTGAACGGAGTTAACCGTTAATTTGTCATCGTCAATTATTAAAACATTCATATTAAGGTTTGATGTTGAGGAGCGGTTTATGGGTATTTATAAATCAAAGATAGACCGGGCTCTGTGAAATGAACTTCTTATTCGGTGACAGGGGAAATTGCGTAGCCTAAAGCGAAAAATTAATGTTGAATTTTTTGCCCCGGTGGGGCGTAGAAACCAGGTGGTTTTACCCTGATTAAAAAGACAAAATGCGTGCAATAGACGAGTATTGGGGCGTGCTTGTCGAATATCCGCCCCACATCCTCAGCTGGCATAGTAATTTAGGCATGTAAAGTAATCTTATCACACTTCAAAAAAGCCGACCCATGGAAACAAAATCAGTAAAAGTAGTTATCGCTGCAGATAATGCGCTCATTGTCAACGGCCTTCGTCACAATTTAGAAAACAAATTCAATCACGAGCTTGAAATTACAGGCTGTTACGATGTTCGCGTATTATTGAGAAAGGTGCACGAACATACTGATATAGTGGTGCTTGACTCTTTTTTTGACGGGATCAGTGCTGAGGATATTGTGAAAAAGATCACTGCTATCGATCATGATACTGCAGTAATCATGCATTCCTCACATCATGAAGTGATAGCGCAGATAAAAGAATTTATGGCTACGCATCAGGAAACTACTGCCAAAAGATTCAGTCATAAGCTTGCCAGTTAAACACAAGGAACCATATGGAAACTGAAATTAATTTACCCAAGGAGCTGCGGGACAAGATAAAAGTGCTGGTGGTGGAAGATAATCTGCTTAACCAGAAGCTCGATAGTTTTATTCTCGGAAACTGGGGATTGCAGCATGAGATCTGTTCAAACGGACAGCTGGCAATTGACAGGATGCAGGCGGGAAACCAGTATGATATTGTTTTAATGGACATCCGCATGCCGGTGCTTGACGGTTATGAAGCCACCAGGATAATACGGCAGGAAATGCAGCTGCAAGTTCCCGTGATCGGCATTACCGCACATGCCGACGAAATTGAAAAACAAAAATGCCTGGACATCGGTATGAATTACTACATAACCAAACCCATAAAGGAAGAAGAACTGTTTATGTTGATTATGACCTGCCTGGCACCTGCCGAAGCAGTAAGATAAAAAAGAACAAAAGACTAGAAGGAACGATCGCAGATTTATGGAATCACAAGGCAGTGAAAAGGTTACCAACCTGGACTATCTCATTAAACTCTCAAAGGGAAACGAGCAATTTGTAAAGGAAATGATCCGGATCTTCCTCGAGGAAAATCCGGGTGAGATCACAACGCTTGAAAACGCTATCAGGGAAGAGGATTACGCGCTCATAAACAGCGCCGCTCATAAATTACGCTCTACAGTTCCCTTTGTGGGAATTGATAAGGAAATTGCCGACGACATCAGTGAAATAGAGCAACTGGCTCTCGACAAATCGGGAAATTCATTATTTGAAGAACCTAAAAAAGAAACCCAGGGAATTATTCCTACCGACAAGCAGCTTATTGCCAAGATAGAAAAACTTTTCTCACACATAAAGCAGATCTGCCGCCGTGCCTGCGAAGAACTTAAGGTGTATGCCTGATCACCTTACCGGCAGATAGATGTCGAAAGTAGCCCCTTTATCTCGGTGACCTTCCGCACAAATGATACCGCTGTGATTCTCAACTATTTTTTTGCAGATCGCAAGTCCAATGCCGGTTCCATCAAATTCATCCTGCCCGTGCAGACGCTGGAATACTTCAAAGATCTTATCACAAAAATGTGCATCAAAACCGATCCCGTTATCCTTAATTCTTAAATGATAATATTTCCGGTTCTTCACCAGCAGATCACTTTTTAATTTACTGCCTTTCTGGATCTCTGCACTTATGCTTATTATAACTGTGCCCTTATCGCGTGAAAACTTCAGTGCGTTTCCAATTAGGTTTTGCAGCAATTGTTTAAACTGGTTCCTGACCATAAAAACGTTCCCGAGATCTCCATACTCAATCACGGCCCCGGTGGTAGCGATCTGTGGTTGCAGTTGAACGATAACCTCGTTTAGCAGGTCATTCACCCGCGCTTCTTCAAATCCGAAATTATTTAAAGTGAGCTGCGAAAAAATTACAAGGTCATCAATTATCCGCTGCATTCGGTTGGCGGACCTTTGCAGTCGTGCAAAATATTCCTTGCCACGTTCTGAAAGATTGTCGATCTCTTTTTCAAGAATACGTGAAGAAAATGTCTGGATCTTTCGCAGGGGTTCCTGCAGATCGTTACTCGATACATAAGAAAATGAAATAAAGTCGCGATCGATCATTTTTAGTTCCTCGCTCTTTTTTTTAAGGGTCCTACTTACTTCACTTGCAGGGGTTTCGAAACCTTCATCGTGCTGATGATGCAGGCGATCGCCTTTACTCAGTGGAGAATCCCCGGGTTTACCCTGAATGCTCCGTTGTGCTGAAGTTGTATTGCCGCGTTGTGTCTTCCTGCTATTCATAGTCCTGTACTATATATAGCAGTAAATGTGCCGGACGATAAAAAAGGGGCGACTGGCGGGAAATTTCCGGTATCTGGCTAACTTATAACGACTTGTATTAATGGCGAGAATAGACCCGTGTGGGAAGAAAATGCCCCGCAGCAGGCTGCCAGGGCTAAGCGGGTAATTTTATACCCGATACCGTTCCCTCGTTTATTTTTTCTGATCTTTAGGAAGATCCTCAGCTACTTTTTGCAGGATCTTTTGGATTACTTCTTTCAGGAGATTAAAGTTTTCAGGTTTGCGGATATAATCCTTGGCGCCGATCTTATAAAGCAACTTCATAATATCGTTCTCATAGTGCATATCACGGGGATAAGATGTTGAAAACATGATCACCGGCAGATCCTTCAGCTTGTCGTTGTGTTTTATTTCCGACAGGCATTCAAACCCGTTTTTCCGGGGCATATTAAGGTCAAGGAAGAGAACGTCAGGAAGCTCATTTGCATGTTCATTGAGGTGATCCATAAGCTGCTCGCCGTCGTACACGGTTTCGAGATCGGTAGGAATCGGCAATTCGCTTAAGGCCTCTCTGAACAGAAAACAATCATCCTTATCATCGTCGGCCAACAATATTTGAATTTTTTCCGTTTCCATATAATTGCAATAGTAATTAATTTTTTTTATAAAGTATTTAATTCTGCTTCGAGTTCTTTTAACGCCTGGTTGCAGGCTGCTTCAAGAGCAGCTACATATCCGTTGATGAGAAGCGCTTCTTCCTTTTTAGCAGCGTGCTCCTTGATCTTTTTGGCCATGTTCTCGTATTCGGAGCGCATTCCAACAACACTCAGCGTAGGAATAAGTGCGTGAGCTGCATTACCCAAAGCTTCCCAGTCCATATTATTTATGCTCTGTTTTATCGTGCTGATCAGAACTGGTGTCTCTGTCATAAAAGTAAGGGCAAGCTGTCGCGACATCTGGCTATTGCCGCGCGATTGCTGGCGCAACACATCAAGGTTAATGATCTTAGATGTGTTTGCAACATGCGTATCAGCGACACCATTAGTCTGCCGGTGAGGACGATCAACAAATTTCAGGATCTTCGTAAACAGCAGCTTTTCATCAATAGGCTTGGCCAGATAATCGTTCATTCCTGCGTTGCGGCTTCTTTCAACGTCGGCACTCGAAACGTCGGCTGTTAACGCAATGATCGGCACTTTTGACTGAAGAACCTTTCGTATATGTTCTGTTGCCTGGTAACCATTCATTTGAGGCATATGCAGGTCCATCAGCACAACGTCGTATCTTTTTTTCTCGAACTGTTCAACAGCAAGCTTTCCGTTTGAGGCGATATCGAATTCGAAACCAAACGATGTCAGAACTGTTTTCATCAGGAGCTGATTCAGCGTCACATCCTCAGCTACCAGGACCCTTATCACTTCACTGTTTTCGTCTTTATTTTCTCCGCTGCCTTTTTTATTATCGACATCGCTTGCAATTTTTTTGAAGGGAAGCGTCACGGTAAATGTGGATCCATGCCCGGGCTTACTTTTTACCGTAATGGTACCACCCTGGTTAAAAACGAGTTGTTTTACGATAGCCAGGCCAAGACCTGTTCCACCGTACAATCGTGATGTGGCCGATGTTACCTGGCTGAAATTATCAAAGATATGCTCAAGTTCCGTTTCAGGAATTCCAATGCCTGTGTCTTCTACTACAAAAGAAATGAGCGCTTCCTCCTGCCTGTCTTCGGCCAGGATAGTTCTTACGGTGATCTGACCTTCGGAAGTGAACTTCACAGCATTTCCAACCAGGTTTAAAATTATCTGGTGCAGTCGTGTAGGATCACCGATCACAATATCCGGGATCCTGTTGTCGCATTCTTTGAATATCTGAACATTTCGTTTCTGGAGCTTTGCTTCAAAGACCCTCATAATTGATGTCACAGCGTCAACAGGTTTGAACGGTATCTGCTCGAAGGTCATTTTTCCTGCCTCTGCTTTGCCCAGGTCAAGAATATCGTTGATCAGCGCGATGAGTGCATCGCCTGAAATTTTGATTGCATTAAGATATTCACGCTGGCTATCCTGTACCGAGGTTTTGAGAAGAACCCGTGTAAAGCCAATAATGGCATTTAGCGGTGTCCTTATTTCGTGGCTCATATTGGTGAGGAATTGCTGCTTGGTGCGGATGGCCTCCTCTGAGAGTTGTTTTTCGCGCTCCGCATTGCGCCGGGCCTCTATCAGTTCTTTTTCGAATTTTTTCTGATCCGTCGTTTCACGTGCAATAAGTGAAACACCACGGATATTAGAACCACTGTCTTTTATAGGCGACAATACCACTGATACGTTTATGATACGGCCGTCCTTACGTTTGCGTAAAGAATTATAAGGAGTAAAGCTTCCGCCGTTCCTGATGCGTTCAAGCAATTCATTTTCCTCCTCAAGCAGCTCGTTAGGCACAATTAATGAAATATGCTGGCCGACAGCTTCCTGGCTGCTATAGCCGAAGATCTCCTGTGCGCTTTTATTCCATACTTTGATAATACCTTCAGGAGTGCAGCTGATGATCGCGTCTTTGGAGGACGTAACGATGGCAGCAAGCTGTGAGGTCTGTTCTTCTTTTCTTTTATCCCCCGATACATCACGTAGTGTGACAAAACCAAGGAAGGAACCATTTTCATCGGGACAAGCCGACATTTTTAAAAGTACCTCCAGCGGTGATGCTCCTTTTCTCTTCAGGGTTGTTAAAAACGGCGCACCTTGTTCTTCGGCAGCCAGGAGAGAACGGAAATTATTCCTGATCGACCTTTCATCGTTAAAAAACTGTGAAAGAGAGATATTCTTCAGCTTGCGGGATTTCACATTGCACAGGTCAATAAATGCTTCGTTCATTTCAATGATCTTCCCCTGGGCATCCATAATGAAGGCCGGGTCGAAACCAGCTGACAACAAGGCAATAGCGGCCCTGGCAACGGGGGACGTTTCTGCCGCAGTGGTTTTATCGATGAATTCAAATTTATTGTCCATAAGTACAGTAAAGGATGCCGTGGAACACACCTTTCACGTAGTTAAATTACGAAAGCTATCAAGCGGGACCGGAAAAAATTCGGTAAACGGGGTAATCGCATCGCCAGGCTGGGGAAAAAAGTCTTCACCTTTGCCCGGCATTTTCAGGATTTCTATTAAAATGTAACCGCTTGACAGCCAGAAGAAAGCTTTTCGCGAATGTCCCTGCTTTCTTTCTTTTCGGTTAACAGCGGACGGAAATTTCGGCCGAAGTTCTGTCTCTGCGAAAAATATTCTACGCTTTTGTTGCGATCTCAGGATCGGCCGGAAAATATATCGTGAAAGTTGCACCATTGCCTTTTTCGCCTTTTGCGCATATATGGCCCCTGTGCGTCTGCACAATTTTTTTACATATAGCAAGTCCTATCCCGGTTCCTTCATAATGCTCGTTGCTATGCAATCTTTGAAAAACCTCAAATATTTTCTCACTGTACTGCGGTTCGAATCCGATGCCGTTATCCTTTACCGTGATCTTCCAGTGATCTGTTTTTTCCAGTGAGGACGGTAGATCAGGATCTGTCGAATTAATTCTTTCTGCCATGATCCGGATTTCGGGTTGCTGTGCCGTGGAATTATACTTAAGCGCATTTCCAATAAGATTAATGAACAACTGCTGTAATTGCAGCTGCACACCGGTGATCACGGGAAGATGCGCGGTTTCTATTATCGCATGTTTATCGGTGATCTGTTCCAACAGCGTGTTCTTTGTATCTTCAATCACCGCATTCAGATCGATGGCTTCGAACTGCGGCGCAGTGTTATCTACGCGCGAGTAATTCAGGAATGCATGGATCAGGCTCTTCATGCGCTTTGCAGCACCCACGATGCGGTTCATATAACCGATCGAAAACTCCTGCAGCTTTCCACGTTCTTTTTCAAGTACCAGTTCTGCAAATGTGAGGATCTTTCTCACGGGCTCCTGCAGGTCGTGACTAGCCACATAGCTAAAAGAAGAAAGCTCTTTATTGCTTTGCTCGAACTCCCGGTTTTTTTCCTGCAGCTCCTGACGTACTTTTATTTCCGCCGTTACATCCTGCAAGGTGCCTATCAGGACTTTTTTTTCTCCCCACTGTGTAAACCTCGCAGTAGCGCTTAAATGGCGCATTTCACCGTTTGTGCAAATTACTCTGAGAATTAATGACTGAGGAAGTTTGTTCTCTTTCAAGAGGTCTTGCTGGAGCTTTTCAAATACCTGCTTGTCATCGCGGTGTAACATATCCCTGAACCGCTCGCTTGTTGGTTCAAACTCGCCTGGTTCGTATCCCAGGAGGCGGAAAAGATTATCGGAATAAAAAAGCTTATTATTGGCCAGGTCCCAGGAGTAAGATCCGATGGCGGCGTTCTCTTCAGCGTGTGAAAAAATATCGTTCTGTAATTTCAGCTCTATATTCAGCGCGTTCAGTTCTTCCTGTTTTTGCGCCAGGATGGCGTGGTTTTTCTGAGCTTCTTCCATCAGCTCCTTCATTTTAAGCTTCTGCCGTGTTGCTGCCAGCGTTTGGAAGGTAATAAGATGGGTTAAAAATCCCATGATGAATATAAAGCCGGTGCGGATCACTGCTACTGCTTCGTTACCGTGGAGCTGCTGCAGGAAAAAAATCAACAGCATATAGGCCGCAGTGTATAGTACCGACGTAAACATGGTGGTTCGCAGGTTGAACCTGAATGCGACGGCAACAATAGAGGTATAAAACAGGACGTAGTACGGCGAATAAAATCCACCGGTAGCGTATATCCAGAGCGACGCAAAGATACAATCACTCAGGTAGGTAAACCATCCCGCAAGAAAAACCGGGTGCTTCTCGTAGGGCTTATAAAGAATAACGAACAGGCCGTAGCTCCAGATCAGAAAAATGAGGGTATAGCAGAGAGGATAATTGATGCCGGACCCATTCAGCATAAAAAGAGTGAAGGTCCCGAATACAATAATAATTGCACGTACATAGGAGATCTGTTTTTCAGCAATTAATATCTTTTCCTGCTCGGCTTCTTTAGGTTCCATAGATAGGGGTTCAAATCAATATCCAATTAGATGCCAGCAATTCAGGAAGAAGTGGGATTTGTAATAATCAATTGCAATTCTTTACTTTGATCAGTACCCACTTCTTTGCGAATTCACACTGGTTATGACCCCTGACTATCAGACTATCTTTAAAACTCTTCCCGGACCTTTTCTTTTACTTGATACATCCTTTAATATTTTAGAGGCTACCGACGCGTTTCTTGATGTAACTTTTAAAAAAAGAGAGGAGCTGATAAAACAAGAGTATTTTACTGTTTTTCCCGACAATACTCAGCATCCTGAAGAAGATGGAGCGTCCGGCATACGCGAATCGTTTGCACATGTTCTTAAATATAAGCAGTCGCATATGCAGGAATCACAGCGCCGCGTAATGCCCGCGGATTCCGGCTCGCGATCCAACATCACTACATACCGGCGGTCGTATAACAGTCCTGTTATTGATAACGGGGAAGTTATTCTTATTATCCATAAGGTGGAAGATATGACCTCATACATGCACGTTCAGCAGGGGAACAGGAAACTGTCAGCTGAGAATTCAGCCATGAAACATACGATAGATCTTATGCAGCGTGAGATGGTAAAAAGATCGCAGGATGTTGAGAATACAACCAGGCAATTGAGAGATACTCTTGATAAGCTTACCCGGAAATCCATAGAGCTCGAGCGTTCCAATCTGGAGCTTTCTAATTTTGCTATGATAGCGGCCCACGACCTGAAGGCACCTTTCAGGGTGGTGGGGCGTTACCTGGAAGCAATAGAAGAACGGTTACCGCCCGATGAAAAAGAGCGAATGCGGGAATTTTTTGAGCCTATTAATTTGGCGCGTGAGAGGATCTCGAGCCTGCTGGATGATCTGCTTGACTTCGCAATGGTTTCCACGGCGGATCAGTTTCGCGGGGAGATCCACATTCAGCAAACTTTGAAGGATGCCCTTGATAACCTTGAGACAGTGATTGCAGATCGCAACGCTGTGATTGAAGTGCCGGAAGGTCTGCCTGTATTGTACGGAGAAAGAGGTCCGCTTGTGCATGTGTGGCAAAACCTGATTGAAAATGCTATAAAGTTCAACAAAGGAAAACCGGTGATAAAAATAAAATATGAAAAGAGGGGAGAAGGCCATCTTTTTTCGGTTGCTGATAATGGCGTGGGAATCAACAATGAATATTTTCCGCAGCTTTTCGAGGTCTTTCGCCGATTACATTCAAAAGATGAATTTCCCGGCACAGGCCTGGGGCTTGCGATGTGCAAACGGATCGTAGAAAGGCATCGTGGACAGATCTGGATCGAATCAGAACCCGGTAAAGGTTCTATCTTTTATTTTACCTTGAAAGATATCCTCGAATCGCAGGATTAATTTTTGCCTGGTACTGTATCCTTATAATAGAATTTCTCCAGGAGCGTGTTGGTGATCGGCAGGGTAAGCATTTTGTCCCGAAGCACTACCACTAGCACTGCAAGTAAAATGTAAAATCCGGCAACGATCAAAAAACCCAGCCATGGTCTTTCTGTGGCAGCACCAATAGCATATGCAGCCGAAAAGCTCAGGAACATGATAATAAAAATGGAAAGTATAGCGAGCGCTACTCCAACGATGATGCCGCTTACAGCAGAGCCGCCTGTTCCAATAGCTTTGAGCTTAAGAATGTTCAGATTAGTTTCCGCGTAGTCCTGTATATTCTCTTTCAGTGTTCCGGTATCTTCCATAAAATCTGGTTTATCAGGTTTCTAATAAAAATTTATGCCTGGTATTTTACTTTCAGATCGCTATTATCAATTCGTACATCGTATATCGTACATCGTAATAAAGAGCGGGGAATATAATACACAGTACTCCGGAGATCCCCCGATGAAATTACTCTTGTTAATACATAACCTTTTGATTGTTGCGCCGGTACGTATTTTGCCTAAAAGCAAATAAAAAGATATGAAAGTGAAGTTTAAGGGCATTGGAACGATCTTAAAAAGAACATATAAAGGATGGAATGAGGACGATCCCTTTCGTCAAAGCGCTGTGATTGCGTATTACGCTATTTTTTCATTACCTGCATTATTAGTGCTGATCATTAACGTGGTCGGTTTCTTTTTCGAAAAAGAGGCTGTTAATGGCGAGATCTCGAGGCAGATCTCAGGCGTAATGGGTGAAGATACAGCGGAAAGCATAGAAGGTATCGTTGCAAAGGCCAGTGAAATGAAGGCTGGAATAATTTCGACCATCATTGCGGTAGTTACTATTATTTTTGGTGCTACGGGGGTTTTTATCCAGCTCCAGAAAACTCTTAACCGGATCTGGGATGTTGAGCAAAAACCCGATCAGGGCTTTATGGTAGAAGTGCGTCACCGCTTATTCTCTTTTGGTCTGATTATCTCTATCGGATTCCTGCTGTTAATTTCACTGGTGGTCAGCTCCGGTCTGGCAGCGTTCAGTCACTGGCTCGAAAGTTATTTTCCGCCGGCTATTGCCTATCTTTTTTACGTACTCGAATTTGTGGTGTCGCTGTCGGTTATAAGCATTATGTTCCTGCTTATGTTCAAGTTTTTGCCCGACGTGAAACAAACCTGGAAAAGCCTGATCATTGGCGCAGTTCTAACCGGGTTCCTGTTTGTACTCGGAAAATACGGATTGAGCTTTTATTTCGGGAAGGCTGAACCAGGGTCGGTTTATGGAGCAGCGGGCTCAATGATATTAATGTTGTTGTGGGTCTCTTATTCATCTATGATCGTTTTTTTCGGAGCAGAGTTTACCAAACAATATGCTGTTTATCATGGCACACATATTGAACCTACAAAAATAGCAAGGAAGATCGACGGGCCTGAAGCTAAACGCGACCTGGAAAAGAAAGATGCGGAACCGCATAACAGGACAGCGTTTGATAGCAACCATGACACTACTGCGGAAAAAAAAAGTGAGGTCAGGAATGAACAACCTTCCAAGTTAAAAAACACTCACCCTGATTACCATATAAAGGCTATGAAAAAGATAAACAGCAAGAAAGAACTCGAAGAAGAGATCGCCCGCCTGGAAAGTAAGGCGGAAATCCAGAAACTTGTGATCAAGGAAAAATTACGGCCTGCCAGGGTGGTAAAGGAAATTATACAGAAAAGAAAAACTGTTCCGCGTCCTTCCAATAAAGAACTGGCAATGGACGGATTTGATTTTGCCATTAACTTTCTCACAGATCATGTTTTGTTCAAGAACTCAAAAAATGAAACTGTGAAGTCATTGTCTGTTTACCTGATGCGTGAGATCGCTAAAAATTATGTGTATGGTCGCAGCGAACACTGGACCGATCACGTAAAAGAACTGCTCAACATTACACAGCGCGGACCTGAACGCACATCACCGCCTCACACGGACATGGATGATCCGGTTAATCAGTTTTATCATAATATGTAATTTAAAAACCTCTCGAAGTCTCGGGAGGTTTTTTATTTCTGTTCTTTCAAAGGAAAAACTGAAATATAATCTCCGCGACCATAGTATTCTGTTATAGTGGAATAATATTTTTCAACGGTAAGTGATCTTCTAACAAAGTATCTCGGCTAGCCGATGTACTTTTATTACTAATTCTTTATCTGCCGGTCACGTTTAATGAAATTTTTTAGTGAATTTATCAGTGTACTTCGCGCTTACTGGTGAGAATACACGTTGAATATCACGTCTTCTGTTTTCTGATTATTATCCTTACATTAGTGTAACATCAAGATCCCAAATTGAGAACCATACTTTTATATGTGACCTTTCAACTAGCGTTTTTATTTTCAAGTGCACAAAATGAAACCCGCTGGTGGTTCTTTGGATTAAAAGCAGGTGTACATTTTCAAGCTAATTCCGTTGTTGCTTTGCCGGGGGTAAGTCCTATTTGTAATGGATGGGGCTGTACGTCTGTTGCGGATTCTGCGGGCAACCTACTGTTTTATGTGGATGGAGACAATGTAGCTTATAATCGTTTGCACGATACGCTTGCAAACGGTTATTTTAAAATTCACAAAGGACTCCAGTCCTGTTATATCATCCGGAAAAGCGGAAGTCAGTATTATATTATTCATAACGACTGGATCAATATTAAGAAGCCGGGGATTCCTCCGATGCTCTCTTATTCTATAGTGGATATGACGTTGGCCGGAGGCTTAGGTTCCGTTACCGTTAGCCACCAGTCTATTACTCCTGCCGGTTTGCCAATAGTTGAAAAAATGGCCCTCACCAGGCATTGTAATAAAAAAGACCACTGGATCTTGGTGCACAAGGGAGGTTATCCGGCAGGAAGTAATGAATTTATAGCGTACCTGGTTACACCCACCGGGATTAGCACCAGTCCGGTGGTAAGCGCCGTTGGTCCTGTTCAATTACAATATGGGCCAGGCTCGAATTTTTATTCCCCCAAAATGAAGATTTCACCCAATGGAAAAAAGGTAGTGGGTCTTTATCATAACCGCGTAGTTGATCTATACGATTTTGACAACTCTACCGGTGTTGTGTCCAATGCCGCCAGGCTCGATTCTACAAGCATTCAAACAGCATCAATGGTGCCATACCCATTTGATTCGGAATTTTCGCCCGATGGAACTAAATTGTATGTAAGTTACACTGCTGAGTATAGTGGTTACCCGGGATTATTTCAGTTCGATCTCACCAAAGGAACAAATGCATCGATCGCTGCGTCAAAAACCGTGATAGATTCAATGCCGCGTATTCAGTGGCATGGCGCTTCATTACAACTTGCTGCGGACGGAAAGATCTATTTCGGGACCGGCCAGACTACTTACCGTCTAAATCATCTTGGTGCGATACAGCAGCCTAATTCAGCTGGCGCAGCATGTTTATACGATTCAATTAATGTTATTCTTGGAACGTGGCCTAACTCCACAATTCCTGCCCTGTATGAAAATGGGCTTCCGCAATTTTCCTCTGATTATTTTGAACAGAAACCTTCCATTCAGTCGGTTTCATTCACAACCAGCTGCGGGTTGGCCAGTTTTGGTTTTCCA
>CBIHOL010000009.1:0-74856 GCA_966211905.1 uncultured bacterium | reverse complement strand
AATCGACCACTCTGCCATTTCTCCGGGGGCAAAAGTAGTACTTTTTTTGGAATTGAAAATTTAATTTTGCGGAAAATTTATTTTGATCCAGCAGCGACCTTTTCCAGTCTTCAAAAATAGTTCTCGTTTGCGTGCAGCAGTGTAATCTTCGAAAAATTCGTAGTTGACCAATCTCCACGGCCTTCCCGATTTGGTAGATCTTACTTTACCGCCATTGTGTTGAATAAGCCTTAAATGTGGTTCGTTTTCACGAGAAGAACCAGTATAGAATTGTTTCTTTGAATCACTATATAAAAAATAAGTACAAGGCATGTTACAGTTTTTCCGCCGGAGGCGGACCCGCCTGGCTGGCCGCTTCGCGGCTTTCGAAATGGCGGGCAAGACTGCCGCAATCGACCACTCTGCCATTTCTCCGGGGGCAAAAGTAGTACTTTTTTTGGAATTGGAAATTTAATTTTGCGGAAAATTTATTTTCTTGTCAATGCGCGATTTTTTCCATTTTTCAAAAAATTTCAAGTCAATACTTAGATGTTTCAGAGGAATTACAAAGTTCTTGTGATGTCTTGTGGTCTTTGCTATTTCGTAGCGGTCTATGCGATTTACAAGGTATCCATAATTCCGCGCGCGGTCGCTTACAAATACCTTTCCAATCACCTGGGCATAGTTACGGTTAAACACAAAGTCTTGGTTAACTGATCCTGCCCGGTAGTCATCAGGGGGGAATACAATCCCTATCAAAGGAGGTTACTTAGTGGTAGTTTGAATGTTAGTCTCTATAAATCACAGGTATTCCGCACGCGGGGAAGAAGTTGCTACAGTTTGTAGCGTGTTTTAAAGTCTTCCTGATCCTATGGGATTTCTCCACAATCAGGTAACGGCACGAAAACAATATTTGTTGTAGCTTTGGTAAGGGTTTGTAGCGTTTGAGTGGCCGCGCCCTTAACGATAAATTAGTCCTATGATTTTAATCAAAAAAATATTCCTTTCGGTTCTATTCCTTGCAATAATTTCCTGTAAAAAGGAAAAGGATGACCCTTCGCCCGCCCCCGCGCCGCAGCCCGCGACACCTGCACCAGCCAGGTCTAATATAATGTCGGCCACCATCAATGGTACTGCCTGGGTCGTTACCGGTAACCAGACTTCAACCGCCAGCGTTATTGTGGGTACGATCAATACCACGCCTAAAACCTTAGTGGTGCAAGGATACACACAGCAGTTTAGCAGGCATTCAATCTATATTGGGTTTCCCTATACTATCGGGGTTGGCACCCACACTATTGAAATGGGTGGACAAGAAGCATATGGCGCGTATGATGATTATAATGGCACCGGGTATTTCGCGAAAACCGGAACGATCAATATCTCGGTCTTTGATACCTCTCGCGTAAAATCTCCTGTCTGCGACAAGTTTAAGGCTACTTTCAGCTTTACAACCGTTTCTATCGGACAAGCATATAAAGTTGAGAACGGGATCATCGATTTCGAGGCTAACTAACAAACTTGACTCGAGCCGGCTGTTGCGGTTCAAAATTGACGATAGTGGATTTACACGCAGAATTGCCATTTAGACCACCCGTATGGCATTTTTTTTTGAGAAAAAAAACATCTCGAAAGTGCAAATGAAAAATCCTGCCCTTAAGTAGCTTTAAGTTTAGTGGGAAAGGTGGCTAGAAATGGGAAGGCGTGAAGACGATCTATAATGGTCATATACAGGGGTCCCTGGTAAATCTTTTATGCTGAGAAAAAAATAACCACAAAGCGATCCCAACGATATTAATGGCAACAATATACATCACAGAACGAGTAAAAAGTTAAATCCTATATTTGGGTCAAATTGTATCATATGACCTACGGTGATAAACTAAAAATGTACAATGATAGCTCCAGAGACAAGATGAAGGAGTATAGACAGGTATCTACGGAAATCAAGAAATCAATAATGGGCGGTAGAACCGTAGCAGTTGAGCTGTTTAATGAACAGGATAAGGCTTTCACAGCGTACCACAGGTGCATGAGAATGTACAACGAGCTGGTAAATTTCCTGATGAAAAATAAGATCCCATTTACTGCTGAATACAAAAAACCTGAGTAACACACATTTAGTGGGGTTAAAAATACTGGTATATCTGTGAATTATGTAAGTTTCCAGGCTTTATGTGTAAGACAATATTCGATTTTACGGTTACATTCGAAGCCACAATACACATGAGATGCCACACACACTCAGACTACCTCTTAGATTTCTGGTCAACACTCCTGCCGAAGACATCAGGATACGCCAGAGCGATCTTGAAAAAACATTAAGAAAACTGCAACTTGATTTGCAGAAGGGCAGGGATAAATTAACCCCACCGAGTAAGTAAGGTCATGTTAAAAAGTAACGGGGCACCCGCAATGGTTTTAACTCGCAGTTCCACTATGGAATGGTTAAACGCAAAACATAATTTACCCGAAGATCAACAAGTGGTTCTTATCTCTGTAAATGGTTTTTTCCATGAAGCTGTTTACCACGAACAGGAATGTCTTTTTTCGTCTGTAAGGCACGATATCTTGAGATTTTGCCCTCAGCAGCGCGTAATATACTGGTGCGCATCATTGCCGCCAAAGTAGTTTAATAGCGGTTATCGGTGAAATTAATCTAACATAAGATGACTTTGAAAAAATCGCCAATAATACTTGTAGTTGATGACGATCCAGACGATAGATACTTTTTGTCCGAAGCCTTGCTCGAAGTAGATGCAAATGCCCAAATAAAGCAGGTCATTGACGGCAAAGAGGCGCTTCACTTTCTTGAGCAAGAATGTAGTGGCAAAACACCAACTAGTAATAAACCAGATATTATTTTTCTTGATTTAAACATGGCTAGGGTTGACGGCAGGGCCGCCACCAACATCATTAAGAGTAATAAGGAATTATGCCACATTCCAATCGTAATTATTACTACCTCGCAAAATGAAGACGAGCGGGGGTATTTACTGAAATTAGGGGCTGATGCTTTTTATACAAAGCCAATGACGGTGAGTGAGCTGACCCATATAATACTGGAGATTTACAATAAATTCCTGGTGGCATAAGTAAGCCCCACCAACCGGCAGGGCTTTCTATAAACTAAACTTATAAAGAACTTGGAACTCATTCAACAAAGAAGATGCCAAGATGCCATCCTGCTACAAATTAAAAACCGCAATCCACAAGTTTGCACGGCATATTTACCAAGTAGCTATTCAAAGAACAAGAATTGTTCCTTTCTTTACTTCCGACATAAAACCAAAGTTTATGTTTGTTTAGTTTTTACCCAAAACAAACCCGGAGAAACGCAGGAATTACCCCCTGCGTTTTTTTTATTGGATACTTAATAAATGCCCCGAATTGCTTAGTGAGGAATTCTATCTCGAAATGTGCTGAATCACTGCGGTGATAGACGATAAGGCTGCACGATCAGCTCAAAGACTGCAAATCCGAACAAAGTATTTTTTTTACTTTTTCAAATTCCGTTTCGCCGGTCTCCTTATTATCCCACGGCGCCCAATATCCAAGAAATGGCTTTAACTCGTTCAATACGCGATAATTTTCTGGTTTGATAGGTATTTCCTTATAGATCTCCTGCATTAATTCATGTAAACGGGCGCAGCCTAGTTCATTGTATTGCAGGCTATCAACCTCTGCCAGCATCACACTTATTTCACTTCTTAAATGATGATCGAGCAGGATACTTTCCTGTGTCTCCCCGCCTTGCGTAATTTTTGCGACTGGCTTCCACTCTTCTCCTTTATTTTCGACACCGATATCCGCTATTTCCACTTGCCTGCCCGCGTGATTTACTCTTTTTCCCTTCAGGAACTGAAATGTGTTTACTATAAATTCTGCGCTTTCTTTATCCATCGTAAAAATATATCAATCTTAATGCCAGTGGGCAGGATCCGCTGCACCGCTTTTCAGGAACGAAGAATCGCTAAGGCTGCGGAAAACATCATGGTATCCAGGAAATTTTTCATTTTTGATTTCGCTACTTTCTCTCACAAAATTGGTTGCATTAAGTAGGACCCGAGCGATGGTAACAATTCAACGTTTAGAGTACGTCTGCAAATTCTGTAGAACTGGCGAAGATCCGTCGGGCAAATGAACACATTGGCACAATTTTAATTTTATTGGTCCGCGCATAATCAACCGCTGCTTCCACCAGTTTTAGACCATATCCCCTACCCTGGTTGCCTGGGTACACTTCTGTATGTTCAATTACCATTGCTCCGGAAGCGGACCAGGAGTAAATCAATTTTCCCACTTCCTTTTCATTGTCGCGTGCGATAAAGCGACCATCTTCTGAGCCATTCTGAACTTCGATCTCCATTGGTTTGGTGTAACGATTCACAAAGATACACCTGATAGGTGCACGATGCATTGATACATGATAAGAGTCTGACAATTATTTTTTTTTATCAGGACAATGTGTAGCTGCGTTAAATTGCGCGTTAATTGGCCACCTGTGCTGTTTATCTCCGCACAACTACTTTGGTTGTCACTACACCACTGCTCCTATATAATTGTAATAGATATATACCTTCCGGAAGAGCGCTGGTATCTAGCGTTGTAGTTTCAGAAACGCAGCTTTGCTGAAGCTCTAACCTGCCATACTGTGAATATAAGCGTATCCCGGTTCCCGCCTCCTCTGTATTTAGAGTCAGCACGTCTGCGCAGGGATTTGGATACGCTGCCAGCTTGCCACGTTGCGTGATGGACCGGACCCCTGTGGTAATTTCACAGTCGGAGGATGCAGCGTTCTTCAGCTCTGCGAAAAATCCCGAATATTTACTGCTGCTCATTGTAGTTGCCAACGTTATGGTGTCGATGAAAAAACCGGCTACAAACACATCGTTTGGCGAGAGCACCGAAATAGCTGCACCGTACAAGTCCTTTACTGTGGAGTCACAGCGCAACCAGTTTGAAGTTAAGGAGGGTGAGAGTTGCCCGTTCAACATGGTCATAGTAACCACGGGGCTTTCTATGTAATTCCTGCAAAGACCCGTATAATATACGTTACCACAATTATCGAGATCTATATCACCGACGTAGTTTTTTTTGTCTGGTCTGGGCTCAAATGTATTTGTTTGTACACCTGCTGTATTAAACCGCATGATAGTTGACCGCAGGATGTCACTGCCGCTTCCGCCATAGGAATTGAGCTTCACCAGGTAAGCATCACCTCCGGCAGTGACGGTAAGGTCATAAAATCGATAACATTGCATATCATACATACATGTGGTCAGCGGTTTCACATACTGAAGCTGGAGGGACGCATTAAACTTCATTACTGCATGTGTACTATAAACTGTATTATCGCTCTGATATCCTACGTGGAAGGTGTCGATGCCGTGCGTTCCGCGACCAGTGAATATACCGTAAACATAAACGTTGCCGGCTGCATCACCAGCACATTCCATTCCTGCTGCATCGGGAACCATCTGATAGAGCGAATCAGGGGCTGAGAATTTAACAGCCTGAAATGAACCAGAGGAAGTTGCGGTGGCAACAAAAAAGTCGCTGGTCTTTGCTTTGGGCACTAAAGTCCCCATTATATCTATGGTATCTCCTGCGCTGCCTGTAAAAGCAATGTTATTTCCTCGTTTACAGATCTCGCCAAGAAAATCGTCCTGCTTGCTCCCGAGGATCTTCATCCAAACAAAATTGTTGGACGAATTGTATTTAGCGATCCAGATATCTGTCTTGCCAATACCTGTAAAGTTCATATTATTAAAAACAAAATTCCCTGAACAGGTTCCTCCCATGTACACAGCTCCATCGTCGGTGGTAGCCACGGATTTTATCTGCATCGGCGAGGATATGGTGAGCTGCCACACTAGCTGCGCCTGGGAGTCAACCTTTTTTACGGTAGTAACAGTTTGAGAATTCGCATAAACACCCGGGTTGTAATAATACATGTTATTGGAAATATCTTTACATAAGATAATTCCACCGGTATGCTGGGAGTCAATTTTATTCCAACCCCAGGACTGCGCTTTATTTGAAGTACAGTAAAAAGCGGTTAAGAGTACGAGGAGTAAAACTTTTTTCATAAGGGAAGGCAAGAAAACTATATGCCACAAAGTCAGAATTGCAGTGGTTGTTTATGAAAATCGCTCCGTTCTTTGGCGGGAAGATCACTACGTCATATAAGCACCAGACCTGTTACAATAAAACGCATTCAAAAACGGTATTTGTAATGAGTACAGACGTAACCAAACACACGTAAAAACGGATGTGTACCGTGTATTATGAATGTTTATCTTTATAGTAAATCTTCAGGGCTATGAAAACACTCATTATTAGCACCTTATTTGTGGTTGCTCATGTAACCTGCAAGGCACAGGCTGTTGCCGACTACCACACTCCAAAACGAAATACAATTTACGTTGAAGCTTTTGGACAGGGTATCTACAATTCCCTTTCATTTGACCGGTTGTACAGGCTGGACAAAAAAGTTAAATCGTCATTAACCGTGGGAGTAACGCTGATCCCGCTTCTGAACAAACCCGATCACCTGTTGGTAGTGGGCATGCCTGTTTCTTACAACTGGTTGTTTGGAAAAAAGGATCATCACTTTGAGTTGGGCATAGGACTAACAGCCTTAAACATCACTGAGAAATTTGATGATAATTCAACGAGCACATGGTCGATCTTTTACATGTATATGACCCCCAAATTCAGTTACAGGTATCAAAGAACGGATGGAGGTCTGTTTTTCCGTGTTTCGTTCACTCCACCAGTTGGCTTAATGGAAAAAGATACTTTTGGGAGCGAAAGTTATTTTCCATATGCCAATACGCCGTTTGGATATCGTGCGTTTCCATGGCCGGGAGTAAGCTTAGGCTGGACAATGAAATAAACCAATTATTAACTTTGAACTTCGGAGCAGGGGGCATTGGATAATAAAAATGTTCGGGTCATAATTTTTTATTTGTCTTTCTCCAGATTTAATCGTATATTTGTATCCTTCTATTGAAGATCGTATTTTAATTTGGGCAGTTTTTCGGCCATCCAACATCATCTTACTTTTTTCCTGGCAGTATGAAGCGTTTCTTTTAAAGGAAGAACCGAACGTAATTTGAGTAATTAGTATCAATAAATAAATAACCGCTTATACATTAAGCAACAAGCAAAAAAGAAAAATGAATAAAGGAACAGTAAAATTCTTCGATGAGGCCAAAGGTTTTGGTTTTATTAAAGGAGCAAACGGGCAGGACGTATTTGTTCACGCCACAGGATTAGTACATCAAATTCAGGAACATGACGAAGTAACTTTCGACATGCAGGAAGGCAAAAAAGGCCCTAGCGCAGTTAACGTTACCAGGATCTAGTCTTATAACGGTTGTATTGAGAAGCATCTCTGCCAGGCAGGGATGCTTTTTTTTATGCCTTTTTTTCTCCATTTTAAAATAATCTGCCAGGTAACCTCTAAAGTCGAGTAAGACACATCTATACTAAATCCTTGTTTCTCACCGCTTTCCTGCAGGCCCCGAATAGTTGCTTCTGGCTATCTAATAACAGCTATGGCCTATTAAATCACTCATCCTGGTCTTAAACGACCTACATTGTATCGATCAGCCAATATCCTGGGGCTGTGCCCGACCTCTAATACGCTTCGAACAACAGAAATAGCGATATCGCTTTTCAAAACAGTTGTTGAACGTAAAAAATAAGTTAAGATCAATAAGATGAGTAAAATTAAAACACCGGTCGACGGCGAGCAGACAGCAGCGCTTCAGCAGCTTACACTACTGCAACAGCAAAACGAAATCCTTATTCGTGAGCTCAAACAGGTTCGTGAAGAGCTGGCATTTCAAAAGGAAGAAAAAGGAAAACGCGCCGCTGAACTCGGTATTGCAAATGTAGAACTGCTTTTCCAGGGCGGAGAGAAGGAAAAAAGAGCAGCTGAGCTCGGGATCGCGAATATTGAACTTGCATTCCAGGATGAAGAAAAAGGAAAACGTGCAGCAGAACTTGGCATCGCCAATAAAGAACTTGCATTCCAGGATGAAGAAAAAGAGAAACGTGCCCAGGAATTAGGAATTGCGAATATAGAGCTGGCGTACCAGGTTGAAGAAAAAGAAAAACGGGCGGCAGAGCTCATCGTGGCCAATAAAGAACTGGTATATCAGAATGAAGAGAAAGAAAAAAGGGCAGCAGAACTTAGCATAGCCAACCAGGAACTTATATTTCAAAATAACGAAAAGGAAAAAAGAGCGGCCGAGCTTATAATAGCAAATAAGGAGTTGTTGTTCCAGAACGAGGAAAAAGAAAAAAGAGCGGCAGAGCTGATCATTGCCAACGATGAACTTGCCTTTCAAAATGAGGAAAAAGAGAAACGGGCAGCTGAACTTATAGTTGCCAATTACGCACGCAGTTTGATTGAAGCCAGTCTGGATCCCCTTGTTACGATAAACGCTGCCGGAAAGATTACTGATGTTAATGAGGCTTCGATAAAGGTTACCGGAGCTTCCCGCAAAGAGCTGATCGATACTGACTTTTCAAGTTATTTTACCGACCCTGAAAAAGCAGCCGAGGGGTATCGGCAGGTGTTTGAAAAAGGATTTGTGGCTGATTACGCGTTGACTATTAAACACAAAAATGGGACTTTAACTGATGTTTTATACAATGCTTCTGTATATAAAGATAACAAAGGAAACGTGCTGGGTGTTTTTGCGGCCGCACGCGATGTCACCGAGCAAAAATGGGCAATTGATTTAAGGATAGCTAATAAGGAACTGGCTTTTCAAAACGATGAAAAAGAAAAAAGAGCTGCCGAGCTAATCATTGCCAATAAGGAACTTGTTTTTCAGAACGACGAAAAAGAAAAACGAGCAGCCGAACTGATCATTGCAAACGAAGAACTCGTATTTCAAAACAAAGAAAAAGAAAAAAGGGCAGCCGAGCTTATCATAGCAAATAAAGAACTTGCTTTTCAAAATCAGGAGAAAGAAAAAAGGGCCGAAGAAAAAGAAAGAAGAGCCGCTGAACTCGTCATTGCCAATAAAGAGTTGTTATTTCAAAATGATGAAAAAGAAAAAAGAGCGGCTGAACTAGAAGAAAAAAATAAAGAAGTGGAAGCTGCCCGATCGGACATTGAAAAAAAGACGAAGCTCCTGGAAGTAAGCAGCAAATACAAGTCAGAATTTCTGGCCAATATGTCACATGAGCTCAGGACCCCACTTAACAGTCTTCTTATTCTGTCCAAGGATCTTTCTGAAAATAAATCTAAAAATCTTACACCGGACCAGGTTGAATGCTCCGAAATAATATACAAGAGCGGACATGACCTGCTGGTGCTCATTAATGAAGTACTTGACCTGTCGAAAATAGAAGCAGGCAAAATGACTCTGAATGTGGAGAGAGTAATCCTCAAATCTTTCACCGAGGATCTTCTTCGCGGATTTAAGCATAACGCTGAAATTAAAGGACTGAGCCTTCATGCACACCTCGATGCAAGTCTGCCCGAGTATATCATTTCCGATAGCCAGCGTCTGAAACAGATCCTGAAAAATCTTGTTTCCAATGCAATTAAGTTTACCGACAAGGGCAGTGTAACTCTTGATTTTAAAAAGAATTCCGACTCCACCATCATTATCTCAGTTACGGATACCGGCATCGGGATCCTTGAAAGTAAACAGCTGGCTGTGTTTGAAGCTTTTCAGCAAGCCGATGGTACCACTTCGAGAAAATACGGAGGGACCGGTCTCGGACTATCGATCTCGCGTGAGCTGGCAAAGCTTTTAGGCGCTGAGATCACTTTATCAAGTAAACTTAATGAAGGCTCTACTTTCTGTGTGACCGTACCGATAGAAATGGCCGGCGGCGACACAAACGTCACAGAAAACATCCAGGTGTACGCAGAAAACAGGACACCTATCAACCCATCTGCAATACCTGATTTCAGATTTTTAAACTATCCAACAATCAAGGATGACAGGGAAACCATGGTTCCCGGCGATAAAACAGTTTTGATCGTTGAAGACGATCTTAAATTTGCAGAGATCCTTTTAAAGCTTGCTAATCAGAAAGGTTTTAAGTGTCTTGCCGCCTCAACAGGCGAAGACGGTTTCGAACTTGCTTTAAAACATCAGCCAAAGGCCATTATACTTGATATTGGACTGCCAGGAATAAAAGGTCGTGACCTTCTTGATAAATTGAAACGCCACCCGGCACTTAGCCATATTCCGGTTCACATTATTTCCGGAGATGGAAATTCGCAGGACTATCTTGATAGCGGCGCCATCGAATACCTGATGAAACCTATTCAAAAGCAGGATATGGAGGGTGCATTTGACAGGATCGAAAAATTCATAAATCGCAAGATAAAAAACCTTCTCATAGTTGAAGACGACGAAAACTCGCGCAAAGCACTTAAAGTTCTGATCGGGCAGGAAAACGTGAACTACTTTGAAGCGATGAATGGTGACCAGGCAATCTCTATATGTAATGAGAATGAAATAGATTGTATCATCCTTGACATGGAGCTACCTGACATGAGCGGTCTGGACTTTATATACAATCTTGAAAAAGCCGTAGTTGACAAGCTTCCAAAAATCATCGTTTATACCGGAAAGGATCTTTCAACCGATATGCTCGGCAAACTAAGAAAATACACAAAAAGTATTTTCCACAAAGGCGTGGAATCACAAATGACCATATTAAAAGAAACCGAACTTTTCCTGCACCGATCGACAGAGCCTGTGCCGCTCTCCGAGTTGACACCGGTAAACATACCGCACGATCATACCACCTTTTTGCAGGGTAAAAAAATCCTGCTGGTTGACGATGATTACCGGAATGTATTTGCATTGACGAAGATCCTTACAGAACGCGGCATGACGATCATAAAAGCTGAAAACGGAGTAATCGCCCTTGAGAAACTGGACGGTGAACAAGGGATCGACCTGGTTTTAATGGATATCATGATGCCTGTGATGGACGGATATGAAGCTACCCGCATTTTACGTACGCGGAAAAAATTTCAGCACCTGCCGGTGATTGCAGTAACGGCAAAAGCAATGAGTTATGACCAGCAAAAGTGTCTTGCCGCCGGGGCAAACAATTATATAACAAAACCGGTAGAAATAGAAAAGCTTCTTTCGATGATGGCAGAACTAATAAGAAAATCAGCTATATAAACTAATAATTGACAACTACAATGGACCACATTCCTGTTAAAATACTGATGGTAGATGATCTTCCGGAAAACCTCTATGCACTCAAGATCATTTTTAAAAATGAGAATTATGAATGCGTACGGGCATCTTCCGGCACGGAGGCGCTCGAGATCCTGAAAAAAGACCAGGACTTCGCCATCATTCTCATGGACGTTCAGATGCCGGGAATCACAGGAATTGAAACCGTTGAGAAAATGCACCAGGACGAAAAGCTTAAACGGCTTCCTGTTATCTTTCTTACGGCTAATATGGACTCAATGAGTGTTTTTAAAGGATACGAGGCTGGTGCTGTAGATTACATGATCAAGCCCCTTTCGGCAGAAATACTGAGAGCTAAAGTTTCGGTTTTTGTGGAGTTATATAAAAAAACCAAGGAGATCCTTGCCCAGAAAGAACAGGTGAGATACCTGAGCAGCGACATCGAGATCCAGAAATCACTTTCCAAATACTCCAACAGCCTTATTGAAGCCAGCCTGGATCCGCTGTTTACAGTTAGCCCCGCGGGGAAGCTGATGGACATGAACGAGGCCACCGTGCGCATTACCGGAGTAGATCGTAAAGGTTTGATCGGATCAGATTTTTTTAAATATTTCACCGATCCTCAGCGTGCACGCGACGTCTACATGGATGTATTTTCGCAGGGCTCTGTTGTAAACTCTCCACTCACACTGCGTCACATCAGCGGCAAGCTAACCGATGTTTTTTTTAACGGGGCCGTGTACAAGGATTCCAAAGGCAATGTAACAGGAATTGTAATAGTTGCCAGGGACGTTACCGAAGAAAAAAGGATTGCCAGTGAACTACTGAGCGCCAAAATTGCAGCCGAACTTGCCACCGGCATTGCGGAAATAGCTCAGGGCAAGGCGGAACTTGCGACTAAAATTGCTGAAGATGCGGTGAAAGCAAAACAACAGTTCCTTTCAAACATGAGCCACGAGATCCGTACACCCATGAACGCTATTATCGGGTTTACAAAAGTGCTTCTTAGAACTGATATATCTGACCGGCAGAAGGAATACCTTCAGGCCATCAGGATGAGTGGAGATTCGCTCATAGTGCTTATCAATGATATTCTCGATCTCGCTAAAGTTGACGCGGGCCAGATGACCTTCGAAAAAACGCCGTTCAGGATGGAAGAGTCAGTCGCCGCCATGCTTCATCTTTTCGAAACAAAGATCCAGGAAAAGAATCTTGCCCTGGTAAAGGAATATGATGACCGGATCCCAAAGGTATTGTTGGGTGATTCAGTTAGGCTGCACCAGGTTATTCTAAACCTGGTAAGCAATGCAATTAAATTTACATCAGAAGGACAAATAACATTCAGCGTAGGTATCGTGAAGGAAAACAGCAGATCAGTGATGCTGGAATTTTCCGTGAAAGATACAGGGATTGGCATCCCTCCTGATAAGATCAACACCATCTTTGAAAATTTCCAGCAGGCTTCAAGCGATACCACCCGGCTGTACGGTGGCACCGGGCTTGGACTGGCGATCGTAAAACAGCTAGTGGAACCACAGGGAGGCACAGTAAAAGTTGAGAGCGTTGTTGGCAAAGGCTCTAACTTCAGCTTTACATTGGAATTCGAAAAAACAGATAAAAAAGTGCAGGAAGAAAACGCGATAATGGATATTGATAAAAATATAAAGAACGTACAGGTACTGGTGGTTGAGGACATTTCGCTTAATAAGCTCCTGATGAAAGTGCTCCTCGGTGATTTCGGATTTGATTTTGACATTGTAAGTAACGGACAGGAAGCTATTGAAAAACTAAAGTATAAAAAATACAATCTGATCCTGATGGACTTGCAAATGCCGGTGATGAACGGATTCGACGCCTCCACTTACATTCGCAAGGAGCTAAAGCTTACGACCCCTATAATGGCTCTCACGGCTGATGTTACTACCGCCGACCTTGAAAAGTGCAATCAGGCGGGGATGAATGATTATGTGTCGAAACCAATAGATGAAAAAATTCTGTATAGTAAGATCATTGGCCTGTTAAAAAAAAATAACGGGTCGGAACTGATTCAAATTGAAACTGACCTCATAGCCGGGTAACTTTGCAGCTGAACCCCAGCCGGGAGTAATTTGCCCGCAAATCTTCGCAGATTATCGGCAGATGACGCAGAAGAGTCTGAAAGATTTTGAACTAACATCAGCGTTAATCTGCGCTGCGTGTGATACCCGAAAGATCTGCGCTAATCAGCGGGAAACCAGCGGTGGCAAAATTAAAATAGGATACCCGATATTAAAGGTGCAAAGTTTGAACCTTGAACCCGATGCTCACCTTAAAATGTTGCATAACCGGTGCCACTCGCCATACAGCCGGCAATTATTTCTGAGAAAAAACCTCTAACTTTAGAAGGTAAATGAGACGGGGTAAAAATATAGCGGCTTTTATGGTGCTGTTGCTGCTATCGGCCTTCCAGCCAGTGTATTCACAAGGGCAGGCAAATGCCCTCATCAGGTCTGGCATTTTTAATACTCCCGGCAATCAGCCTTATATAGAAACATCCATTACTGTTATCGGCAGCTCTCTAGCGTCCAAAATAACTGGTGTTCACCGTCAGAATTCGGTAAACATCCAATGCACTATTTACAGGGATTCTGTGATCGTTAAAGCCGCGAAATATAATCTTACCGGCCCTGCCTTTGATTCCCTGTCACCTTCATTTATTGATAACCAGCGCTACAGTGTGCCCAATGGCGAGTACCGTATGGAGATCGCCATCACTGATAACTGTGATCCTGCCAACAAGCAGTTCGTTTACCAGGAAAAATTAGTGGTGAATTTTAACCAGGAACAGATCCAGTCCTCTTCCATCCAGCCCCTCGAATCATTTAAAAAAAGTACTACCCCCGGCATCCTTACTAAAAGTGTATATTACCTTTTACCCTCCACGGTGATTTATTATCCTGACACGACCAGGGAACTGTGTTTTTATTATGAGATCTACAACGCGTCAAAAGTGCTGGGTGAAGGCAAAAGCTTTGTTTACACGTATTACCTGGAAACTGCAGATAAAAAATTAAAGCTCAACAGTTTTGGATCATTCAGAAAGGAAAAAGCGGGAGCCGTTAATCCTATTCTCGCAAAAATGGACATCGGCACTCTTGGTACAGGCAACTACAACCTGGTAATTGAGATGTACGATGAAAACAATCATTTGCTGATCTCCAAGGATTATTATTTCCAGCGGGTGAACAGGAAAGTGGATGTTGTGACTCTTCAGAAATCGAGCGACCAGATGAACCTCGCAAGGTATTTCGGCAGGGTAAACAATGTGGATACGCTGAGAATGTTTGTGGAGTGTTTATGGCCAATTGCAAATGGCCTTGATAAAGAAAGAACCATCAACCAGTCCATAAAAAAAGACCCGGAATTAATGAAACATTTTATAGTTGATTTCTGGCAGCGAAGGGCAGCTGACACCGCCGATCCTGTGAAAATGTGGGCTAAGTATTACCAGAATGTGCAGCAGGTTATGAAGCTTTTCAGGTGCGGAAAGCAGCCAGGCTATTATTCCGAAAGAGGAAGAGTTTACCTGCAGTACGGGCCGCCCAACCAGCGCGCCATGCAACATAATGAGCAGAACACTTACCCCTACGAGATCTGGCAATATTACCGTTTAACGGATGCCACCAACGGCCAATTCTTTTCTAATCGTAAATTTGTGTTCGTGAATAAAAATCTCGGCGACCAGTGTTTCGTACTCATCCATAGTGATCTCCGCGGCGAGGTCTATAATCCCCGCTGGCAATTTGAGCTTACCCGGCGTAATAACAATGGTCTTGCCGACCCCGACAACAATACACCTGCGGGTACGCAGTTTAACCAGTTTGACGATATCTATTCTAGCCCGCGATAATTTATATGCATAACAAAGTCGCGGTAGTCATCCTCAACTATAACAATCTTTCATTCCTTCAGAAATTTCTTCACGACATTGTGAGGCATTCGGCACCACACCAGGTATATATTGCTGATAACGGTAGCAGTGATGGGTCAGTGGCCTTTGTAAGAGCTAATTTTCCTTCAGTGCCTGTTATAGAGAACAACGGCAACTTTGGTTATGCTGAAGGATATAACCTTGCGCTTAAGCAGGTGCAGAGCGAGTTTTACGTGTTGCTTAACAGTGATGTGGAAGTTACAGCCAACTGGATAGAATCCGTGATCCAGCTAATGGAGAATGATTCCACGATTGGCGCATGTCAGCCTAAAGTGCTTGATTACGCACTGAGAGACCATTTTGAATATGCCGGCGCCGCAGGAGGATTTATTGATAAGTTGGGTTATCCTTTTTGCAGGGGACGGCTTTTCAATTCCATAGAAATTGATGATCACCAGTATGATTATGCCCAGGAAGTTTTCTGGGCAACTGGAGCATGTATGTTTGTGCGGGCAAGCGCTTTTAATTTGTGTGGAGGATTTGACCCGGAATATTTTGCGCACATGGAAGAGATCGACCTGTGCTGGAGACTTCAGAATTTCGGGTACAGGGTATTTGTTGAACCCGGTTCCGTGGTGTACCACGTAGGAGGAGGAACACTCAATAAATATTCTTCAAGGAAAACTTTTCTCAACTTCAGGAATAACCTTACCACGCTTGTTAAGAACCATCCGCGCAGGAACTTGTTTCCGAAAGTCATGGTGAGACTGGTGCTCGACGGTGTTGCAGGTTTTAAGTTCCTCTTCGAAGGACAACCATCACATTTTGTTGCCGTCATCAGGGCTCACTTTTCATTTTACGCCTGGTTGCCCTCAATTATGAAAAAAAGGAGAAAACTGGAACGCACAGCAGGATTCAAGTACAATTATGCGAACATCTATAATGGCTTTGTAGTGTCAGAATATTTCCTGAAAGGAAAAAGAAAGTTCACCGACCTGACAAAAGCATTTTTCTGATCGATCAGGCGCGGCCTGATTCAGGATTTAAACGCTGCGCGAAAAATTCATCCTTAGTGGAGATCAGCCACAATCCCACAAACGTAAAAATCCCATTCAGCAGTATGAGCTCGTTTCCGATCTTATAACCGTGGAAAATATTCTCTGAAAGCTGCGACAAACCAAGGCTCATATGCAGCTTTTTTTCATACCATTCAGGACTGCAAACCACATCAATACCCAGTATCAGTAACGGTGCAACTATACATACTGTCCAGATCCATTTCTCATTCAGTTTCCTGTGCGTCAGTATCCCGAAAGAAAACAGCCCCAGCAGTGGTCCATACGTGATGCTGGCAAACTTGAGGATAAAATCGATGATCAGTTTGTCATTGACGGCTTTAAAAACCAGCACCATGATAAAGAAGAGCACAGCGAAAGAAAAATGTACTTTCAAACGGGTTCTGCGTTTTTGTTTCTCATCGCCAGACTTTGCCGGCAAATTTAAAATGTCAATACAAAAGCTTGAAGTGAGAGAAGTGATGGCACCGTCCACGCTGGGGAACAATGCTGAGATGAGCGCCAGGATAA
This sequence comes from uncultured bacterium, assembly GCA_966211905.1. Lineage (GTDB taxonomy): Bacteria > Bacteroidota > Bacteroidia > B-17B0 > Aurantibacillaceae > Aurantibacillus. The sequence goes on along the minus strand of CBIHOL010000009.1, from coordinate 58,180 downwards.
AGATAATTCCGATAACCCCGCTGAATTGTTCGCTGAGTGCAATGGTCGGGAAAAGATCATCCGGCGGCACGTTCACGCCGTTAGTGTCAGCATAAAGACGGAGGATCCCGCCAAGGAACAGGAACAGGAAATTTACCACCATCAGCACGGCGGTAAACGTGATGATGTTCTTTTGAGAATCGCGGATTGATTTCACGCTGATGTTCTTCTGCATCATTTCCTGGTCCAGGCCTGTCATAGCAATGGCTATAAACATGCCTCCAACGATCTGTTTAAGAAAAAAAGCGCCCGACTTCACATCAGTATTAAATATCCTGGTATAACCTTTTGCGCTCATGATGTTAAGCGCGTCACCGAATTCCATGCCCATGGCCTTTACGATAAAATAAATGCACACTACCAATCCCACCAGCATACCTGTTGTTTGCAGGGTATCGGTGTAAATGATGGTTTTAACACCTCCTTCAAAAGTATAAAGCAGGATAAGAACGAGAATTACCAGGGCCGTGAGCTCGAAAGGGATACCGAGCCTGTCGAAAATAAAGATCTGAAGGATGCTGATCACCAGGTACAACCTGGCAGTTGCTCCCACTATCCGCGATAAAATAAAAAAGAAGGCACCTGCCTTATGAGCGTTAACTCCGAAACGTTTATCAAGGTATGTGTAAATGGAGGTCAGGTTAAGCCTGTAATACAAAGGAATAAGCACGAAGGCTATAACAAGATATCCCAGGAGGTATCCCAGAACGATCTGGAAATAAAAAAAGCTGCCGGTAGTAACGCCACCCGGAACGCTCACAAAGGTAACCCCGCTTAAGCTCGTGCCTATCATGCCAAAGGCCACCAGCATCCAGTTACTGTTCTTATTGCCGATAAAGAACGATTCGTTCGTTGAATTCCTTCCTGTGATCCAGGCCACCGCCAGCAGCAATGCAAAGTAAGAGATCACTATGGTAAAAAGCAGGATCGGTGACATGTAATTTGTTTATACAAAGATTTGCCAATTATGAATTGAGCCGGAGTTGCAGGCAGATAGTTCTAAACAATTTTTACTTGAAAAAACACGACGGCGGGATGTTTTCTTGTTCCGGGTTTCGGTCCGAAGGACTCCTTCGGAGGTTTCGGGTTTCGCGTTTTGGGTTTCTGACACACACAGAACCAGGAACAAGAAACAAGGAACTAGAAACTTTTTAACCTCCGAAATTCACATCTCCCAGGAATTGATTAGTATTAAATTCCCTCGATTTTAGTTATCTTTGCTCCTCTGGAATTCAGCTCTAAAATAATCGAACAGGCCGTGGAGGCCTTTGCCCAGCTTCCGGGCGTAGGTAAAAAAACAGCACTGCGCTATGTGCTCCATATAATCAAACAGGACACGACTCAGTCGGAAAATCTTAGCCGGCTCATCTCAAAATTAAAAACTGATCTTCGTTTCTGCCGCAAATGTCACAACATCACCGAAAATGAAATTTGTGATATCTGTGCTAATCCATCACGCGACAGCTCGCTGATTTGTGTGGTGCAGGATTACCGTGATATCCTGGCCATCGAAAATACAGGACTGTATCGCGGGCAATACCATGTTCTTGGAGGTCTCATCTCCCCTATCGAAGGCATAACACCTTCCAATCTTAACATTGAAAGCCTGGTCACCAAAGTAAGCAGCGGAACAGTGGCTGAAATAATCCTTGCACTGAATGCCACTATGGAAGGTGAAACCACATCCTTTTATATTTTCAGAAAAGTGGCTCCCTATAGCGTAAAATTAAGCGCCATTGCCCGCGGTATTGCAGTAGGCGATGAACTTGAATATGCCGACGAGGTTACGCTTGGCCGATCCATTACCAATCGCATTCCTTTCGACTCCTTATTAAAAAAATAACCCTGGAAATCACGCAGCAAATAAGCACACAATTTACTACGCAGGTCTGCAGCGCTGAGCTGTTCCCGGCAGTGAAAGAACTGGTGGCAGCATTTGATCTCGACAGCAGGGAAATGCACAGGGAACAATTTATAACCTTGTGCGAAGGTCAGGAACTATGTGGCTTTATAAGAACCTGGGATCACGGGACCTTCAGCGAAATGTGCACTCTTGGCGTGGTTGAATCCAAACGGAAACTTGGTATCGCACATCACCTGGTGGAAGCTATTCTGGAAGTCAGTGTTCATCCTGTTTACATTGTCACTATTATGCCCGCTTTCTTTACAGAGTATGGGTTTACTTTTTGTGATGAATACCCTGCCCCTATTCTTCAAAAGTTACAGTACTGCGTTAATGACCTGCCGGTGGAAGAAACGTACGTAGTAATGCGCAAGAACTGATCAATAAATTCCGCGCTGCGACTCACCACCGGGCTGCGGCAAATACGCATTTCACTCTACAACCTGCATCTTGTAAGTCACCCGGAACTTTTCTGCGATCAGCCATCTCCTTCTTTTCCAGCCTGCTAAATCGGCATAAAATTTACAGGGAAAAGGTCAATACGGCACATTATTTTAAAATAACAGGACGATTTTGCAGTGATTTTGCTTTGGAATAAATTATGTTGCCACCAGATGTAATACAACTTAACCATGAATCTGAATAATTATACCATCAAATCGCAGGAGGCCATTCAACAGGCCGTTACCATTGCTACAACAAATGGACAGCAAACCATTGAGCCTGCGCATATTTTAAAAGGAATCCTGGAAGTGGATGAGAATGTAACACCATTCATTTTCAAAAAACTGAATGTGAACCCATCCACTTTTTCTAAAATGCTGGAAAGCTCCATTAAGTCATTTCCGAAAGTGAGCGGAGGGCAGCCCGTTCTATCCGGCGCAGCCAACACCGCGCTCATGAAAGCAGCTTCATACTTAAAAGAGTTCAAGGACGAATACGTGTCTATTGAGCACCTGCTGCTTGGTCTTCTGAATGCCGGCGACAGTACTTCCAATATGATGAAGGACGCTGGTCTTAAGGAAAAAGAAGTACGGGCCGCCATAACAGAGCTAAGGAAAGGCGAAAGGGTAACCAGCCAGTCGCAGGAAGAAACATATAACTCACTGAACAAATTCGCCATCAATCTCAATCAGCAGGCCCAAAAAGGAAAATTAGATCCTGTAATTGGTCGCGATGAGGAGATCAGGCGTGTACTGCAGATCCTTTCAAGGAGAACCAAGAATAACCCTATCCTGGTAGGTGAACCGGGTGTTGGTAAAACCGCCATAGCCGAAGGACTCGCTCACCGCATTATCAGCGGGGATGTGCCTGAGAATTTAAAAACCAAGCAGGTTTACAGTCTCGACATGGGAGCACTTATAGCAGGCGCCAAATTCAAAGGAGAGTTTGAAGAACGTCTTAAATCTGTGGTAAAAGAAGTTATCAGTGCAGATGGGGAGATCATTTTGTTTATCGACGAGATCCACACTCTTGTGGGTGCCGGTGGCGGAGGTGAAGGCGCAATGGATGCTGCCAATATTCTGAAACCTGCTCTTGCACGTGGAGAACTAAGAGCAATTGGCGCCACTACTCTCAATGAATACCAGAAATATTTCGAAAAAGATAAAGCACTCGAACGCCGTTTCCAGAAAGTAATGGTAGAGGAGCCTAACGAAGAAGATGCAATTTCCATTCTTAGGGGTATCAAAGAAAAATATGAAACACATCATCATGTGCGGATCAAGGACGAGGCCATAATAGCTGCTGTGGAGCTTTCACAGCGTTATATCAGCGATCGTTTTTTACCCGACAAGGCTATTGACCTTATGGATGAAGCCGCATCAAAGTTAAGGATGCAGATCAATTCGATGCCAATTGAGCTAGATGAAGTAGAGCGTCGCATCATGCAGCTGGAGATTGAGCGTGAAGCAATTAAACGTGAAAATGATACCAGGAAGATTGAAGAGCTGAACAAAGAGATAGCAGAGTTGCAGGATAAACGCACCTCCTTAAGGGCCCGCTGGCAATCGGAAAAAGAAATGATAGAAGGTGTGCAAAAGGTAAAATCCGAGATCGAAGACCTTAAGCTGCAGGCCACCAATTTTGAAAAGCAAGGTGACTACGGAAAAGTAGCGGAGATCCGTTATGGTAAGATCAAAGACGCTGAAAACCGTCTCGTTGAGCTTGAAAAAAATCTCGGAGAGGCAAAGGCCAGTGGATCACAGCTTTTAAAAGAGGAAGTTGATGCGGAAGATATCGCGGCTGTTATCAGCGCCTGGACAGGCATCCCGGTAAAAAGCATGCTTCAGAGCGAAAAGGATAAATTGTTACATCTTGAGGAAGAATTGCACAAACGTGTGGTTGGTCAGCATGAAGCTATTGAAAGCATTGCAGACGCAGTGAGAAGAAGCCGTGCAGGATTGCAGGACGCGAAAAGACCGATTGGTTCATTCATTTTCCTGGGAACAACAGGTGTCGGAAAAACCGAGCTGGCCAAGGCCCTTGCCGACTTCCTGTTTAATAACGAGAACGCCATGACCCGCATTGACATGAGTGAATACCAGGAACGTCATGCCGTGAGTCGTTTAATAGGATCACCTCCGGGATATGTTGGATACGAAGAAGGCGGGCAGCTCACAGAAGCAGTGCGCAGAAAACCTTACAGCGTGGTGCTGCTCGACGAGATCGAAAAAGCACATCCCGATGTATTTAATATCCTGCTGCAGGTGCTCGATGATGGCCGCCTGACCGACAATAAAGGACGCACTGTGAACTTTAAGAATACCATTGTGATAATGACCAGCAATATTGGTTCGCACCTGATCCAGGAAAACTTTGACAAGCTGGATGAATTCAACAAGGACGAAGTGCTGGCTAAAACAAAGAACGAGGTTTATGAAATGCTTAAGAAAACCATTCGTCCTGAGTTCCTGAACCGCATTGATGAAGTGATCATGTTCGAACCTTTATCAAGGGAGGATGTTACTGAGATCGTGAGGATCCAGTTCAACAAGATCAAACAGCAACTGGCCGAACAGGATGTGATTATTACAGCTTCGGATGAGGCCATCGACTGGCTGGCTCAGCTCGGTTACGATCCGCACTTTGGCGCAAGACCGGTGAAACGTGTCATCCAGAAGCAGATCCTCAACGAGCTCTCAAAACAATTGCTCGCGGGCAAAGTAACCAAAGACCAGGAAATTGTGCTCGATATGTTTGAGAACAAATTTGTGTTCCTCAATAAAAGCAAAAAATAAAAAATTTGCTCAAAATTTCAGGAGAACCCGCCGTTTATAAGGCGGGTTTTCTTTTTTATAGAATCAATATTCTTTTGCAAGTGATCTGATGATGCTGACCCAATCGGTCTTGTCTGTATTTTTTCCAAGCCGTACAATTATCAGATCTTTCGATGTAGTGCATAAATTAACGAAACCAAAGCTTCTACCACAAAGCCTTATGGGATGGGTTTCGAAACAAATTAGCAAAGCGGTATTCGCTTACTGGCCGCACGTATATTGAAAATATATTTATCTTAGATTAAAATCCCAAAGTGCCGAAAGCCTTTCTTCAATGACAGACAAGACTGCTATACTAACGCCAGATTGTTTTTATCACGTGTATACCCGCGCGAATGGCAGTGAAAGGATCTTTTTAAAGTCTGAAAATTACCGGTACTTCCTCGAAAAATATAAAAACTGCATCTCACCGGTTGCAGAGACGTTCTGCTTTTGCCTGATGCCAAATCATATCCATTTTCTCATTCGGGTAAGACCGAAATCTGAATTGATAGAAGCATTTAGGAATTACGAAATAAAAAAGCCACGTCGCGCAGCAAACCTTCAAGGTTTTTAAAACCTTTTTTTTTTAAAAAAAAAAAAAAAACCCCCCCCTCCCTCAAAAAACATTTTTTTTTTAAAAAATCTTTTTGTTTGGCCCCCGGCCGAACTCGAGGCTCTTCTTTCAGAATACATCTCCAATCAATTCAGCAACTTATTAAATGGCTACGCAAAAGCTTTTAATAAACAGAACAAACGGATGGGCAGCCTGTTCATGCATACATTTAAACGCAAACAAATAACCGATGCAACCTACCTGCGCAACGTGGTGTTGTACATTCATAAAAATCCCCTGGAATCGAAACTTTGCAAAAGCATGTCCGGATGGAAACACTCATCTTATCACGAACTAATTACTGGTAAGCAATCCTTTTTAAACACGGCAGAAGCAATTACGTGGTTTCATGACCTCGATAATTTTAGGTTCATTCATGAAACTTCCGCAAATTAGGTTCAATAAATAATTTACCTTAGTCATTCAATCCTCAGATATGAAACGAGCCTTAATTTATTTTTCTCTTTTTACTGTGTTGTATTCCTGCAAAAAAGATCCTGTGGCAGGCCCTGCAGGACCAGCAGGCGCGAATGGAGTTGATGGCAATCCTGAAAAAGGAACAATTTCCGGTACCGTAAAACAATATGATAAATCCGGGAAGGCTTATTTCACGGGTTTGAACACCACCACGGTAAGCATTCCAGGGACCGACATTAAAGCTGTTACCGATAATGATGGAAACTATAAACTTCTCAATGTGAAGGCAGGCGTATATGATCTGCACTTTAACCGCAAGGGATCTCACCTGCATAAATCAACACAGGTCAATTTTCCCGGCAACGGAGAGATGTCGGTAAATGTACAGATGTGTGATACCGCAACATTTAAGATCCTCAGCGCTGACATCAGGGATAGTACCGCCCAGACCACTCCTTACATATATGTGAACGTGTCGGCAATCGCTGAAAATTACGACCGTTCAGTTATTCTGCTCTTTGGTTCTGCTCCTGGCATCAGTTCAGAGGACCCGTCAACCTTTAAAATGTCGCTGGTGGCGTATTTGCTGAAGAATAATTCAACCATCAGTATCCTGGTACCTTATCAAAACACTTACATAGGCGACCGGTTTCAAAGTGGCCAGAACATTTACGTGAAAGCTTATCCCGCCGTGTATCCTCAAAATTACGGGCAGTATTATGACGTAAAAACCGACCAGGCTGTGTTTTCGATGTTGGGCCGCCCTTACGGAGACACATTCACCTTAACAATGCCGTAAAGTTATTTTCATGCGCTCATTCATATTTCTGCACAATTGATCGTGCCATTTAAAACACGCCATTAAAAGTTCTCATCACTGTTACGGGACCGAATAAAAAATTTTATATATTTATTTAAAATCCCATAAAAAATGAAACACACCTTTTACCTGCTCTGCTTAGGCTTAATTTTATTTTCATGCAAAAAACAGGCTGGGCCAGCAGGAACAGCCGGACCTCAGGGTCCGCAAGGAGTTCCGGGCAAAGACGCAGCAGCTGACGGAGGTTCTATTTCAGGAATGGTACGTCAGTATGATGCAAACGGCGACGAACTTGCTACAGATCTGAATACCGCAACGGTGTCTGTGATCGGCACTACAATTTCTACTGTCACAAATGCAACAGGCCAATATACGCTTGCAAATCTGCAAAACAGCATGTATGATCTCTCAGTGCAGCGACCAGGTTCGAACCTGATGAAAATTAAACAAGTGAACTTCCCGGGAAAAGGAAATATGATTATTAATCTGAGGTCTGTTGAAAATCCTACCCTCATACTTACTAATATCAGGGTTGTTGATACTGTGCAGTTCGGATCCAAAGGCATCGCCATCTTTATTCCGGTCCTGCCCGTTTATATAACCGGCGTGGCGGTGCTGGGAAAAACTGCTGCCCTGCTACCCGATGATGCGGCTTCGCATGAATATTCAACCGTCTTGTACCAGTTCGGTGGCATGCCCAATACGTTTATCGATTACAACAACGAAACATTAAAAAAAGGTTTTTCAAAAGGGTCAACAATTTATATAAAGGTTTTTCCTGCAAATATGATGGGTAATTACGTCGACCCTGAAACAGAAAAATATCTGTACTCGGTGTATGGCCAACCTTTTCCTCAGACATTTACGATTACTATGCCTTAATTATTCTAGCGAATAAAAAATTCAATATCTTTATTCAAAAACCCACAAAAAATGAAACACACCTTTTATCTGATCTGTCTAAGCGTAATTTTATTTTCATGCAAAAAACAGGCAGGGCCAGCCGGACCCGCCGGACCTGCGGGCCCACAAGGACCTGCCGGACAATCAACACCCGGACAATTTATAGGTAAGATCAACCAATACAACCAGTATGGCGAGAGGTATAAAACCGGACTCAATACCACCACTATTACTTTAAAAGGCAGCTCAAACAGTGTTGTGACGGATGCTGCAGGCAATTATACACTTGCGAACGTTCCGGAAGGCACAAATGAAGTAATTCTAAGCCGCCCGGGATCGAGAACTTTTACAATGCAGCAAATGCATATGATAGGGAACGGAACTCTTTATTATAATATTGATATGGCTGACACAGCAAACTTTGTACTAACCAAAGCCAATGCTAAAGACACCATTCAATTCGGTGACAATGCCGTGAAGCTTTACGTTGAAGCTGTGCCAAATGCAAAGTCTCGTTTCGTGGTTGCTTTATTCTCTGCTTCAAATAACATCGATGCTTTAGATGCAAGAACATACGACCAGTATGTTACCTTTAATATTACTCCATCGAGTGCTTCCACTAGTTATCTCCTTTACGGAGGATACCCGGAATTGCCTTACAGCAGCGGGCAGAAATACTATGTTAAGTTTTTCCCCTGCTCCGGCTATAATGGCACCAGCTATGACTACCTGAACGAACAGCCCGTATTTACCAGCGCGGGCACACCGTATCCCACTACCTTTACACTGACCATGCCCTGACAACCGTTAAAATCGGGTCAAAAAATTTAACGTCAGTATTTTCGCGGGAAAAAGGTATGAAACAAATCTTCTTACCTTTGCTCTTCTTTTTTATATGCAAATTCTTCTACAGTATCTGAAACGTCACAAACAGCTCCTGGCTCTGGCGCTGCTTCTTGCTTCCATAAACCAGTGTTTTTCTCTTTGCGATTCTATCATAACAGGGAAGCTGATCAATAAGTTCAGCGCACCGCACGACGAACCCGGAAACGCCCATTACTGGCATATCGGCGACAGCATGCCTGAATTTGTTGGGCACCTGCTTTTTTTTCTTGGACTCTCCATCGGGGCGGCAATGATGTCGAGGATAGCAAAGAACTTCCAGGATTATTTTACCAACATCATCATTCAGCGAACAGGTGCCAACATGTACACCGATGGAATAAAAAAGGCCCTTTCTTTGCCATACAAGGATTTCGAAGATCAGAGAAGCGGCGAAACACTTGGCAAGCTTCAGAAAGTGAAAAGTGACACGGAGAGATTTGTCAATCTTTTTATCACACTTGTATTCCAATCCATCATCGGCATAATTTTCGTTTTTATCTACGCCATGAATATTCACTGGCTGCTGGGACCGCTATACCTGGTAACTGTTCCAGTTATTGGTGTCATAAGCTCTTTTCTTGGCAAAAAAATAAAAGCCATTTCAAGGCAGATCATTGGCGAGACCACTGCTCTTGCAGGTGCAACTACAGAATCGCTTCGCAACATTGAGCTCGTTAAAAGCCTTGGATTGGTGGAGCAGGAAGAGAAGCGCCTTAACAGGACCACGCTGAAGATCCTTGGCCTGGAACTGAAAAAAGTACGCTTTGTACGTTCACTGAGCTTTATCCAGGGAACCACGGTGCACCTGGTGCGGACAGCCCTGGTGTTTTCACTTTACCTGTTCGTTTTCCAGGGGGTGATAAAAGTGGGCGATCTTATCACGCTGATGTTCTTCTCGTTTTTTATTTTTAATCCCCTCCAGGAATTAGGCAACGTAATTACTGTTTACAACGAAACAAAGGTGAGCATGGATAATTTCGCAAAGCTCATGGGATCGGATTCAGAAGCAAAACCTGTAAAGCCGACATTCCTGGGAGCTATTACCGAAGTGCGGTTCCAGGACGTTTCGTTTGGTCATAACCAGAACGGTTATGCTGTGCGCCACATCAATATCACCATTAAAGCCGGTGAAACTATTGCTTTTGTGGGGCCAAGCGGAAGCGGTAAAACAACACTGGTAAAACTCTTGCTGGGTCTATATCGTCCTAACGAAGGGAAAGTGTTATACAATAATATTGAATCCACTAAAATAGAGCTCACCGAACTGCGGATGCAGCTCGGTCTCGTGTCGCAGGATTCACAGCTTTTCAGCGGTACTATTAAGGATAATCTTCTTTTTGTAAAACCGACAGCTACAGACGAAGAGATCCACGAGGTGCTGAAAAAATCGGCTACACAGAATTTACTCAAGCGAACCACCAATGGCATTAACACCACCATTGGTGAAGGAGGCATAAAACTAAGCGGCGGAGAAAAACAACGACTCTCAATTGCACGCGCTTTATTGCGCAAACCAAACCTTCTGGTGTTCGACGAGGCAACATCCGCGCTCGATTCAATAACAGAAGAGGAGATCTCGGCAACCATGAGAACCATCAGTGAAAGTAAATCGCAGATAACTATTTTAATAGCGCATCGCCTTTCTACTATTATGCATGCCGACAGGATCTTTGTGCTGGAGCAAGGTCACATCATTGAACAGGGAAAACATGATGATCTGCTGGCCATCAAAGGACTTTATTACGCAATGTGGAGGCAGCAGATCGGCGAGCGTAAACCGCTTCTCCAGGCTTAGTTTATATTGGTCGATTCTCTTTAACAGGTAAATAAATCCACCTCAGATGTCTACTGAATCTTTTTATCGGCAGAAATACGACAAGATCTCCTTTGCCACCGATTCTCCGGGTGCTGGCGAATATGAGAACTGCGAGTTTATTTCGTGTGACCTGAGCAACTGCGACCTGACTGGCTATCGCTTTTTAGATTGCCACTTTACCGCCTGCAACCTCAGCATGGCCAAGCTTGTAAAGACAGTGATCCAGGGTGCCGTATTCAAAGATTGCAAGTTACTGGGACTTAATTTTGGTAACTGCAACCAATTCGGATTATCATTGTCCTTTCAAAACTGCCAGCTTGACCATTGTTCGTTCTCCAGGACTAAAATAAAAAAAACAAAGTTCAGCAACTGTCGCTTGCACGGAACAGATTTTACCGAGGCCGACCTTTCTGAAAGTTCGTTCAGCGGCTGCGATCTTTTAAATGCGACGTTTGAAAATTCTATTCTTGAAAAAGTCGATTTCACCTCAGCACTACATTACATAATCGACCCCGAGAACAATAAGATCAAAAATGCTAAGTTTTCTGCTGAAGGGCTTCCGGGCCTGCTGGCCAAATACAAGATCCAGATCATCGGCTGATAGCAGTAGCTGGTACTGCAACTTTGCTATCTTTGCGGTAATCCTGAAAACATGCAAACATTACCTACCTACATCGGTGTACTTTTTGCCCTCACAACCGCACTTACTCTTTTTATTTTCTACAGGGCAACTCATCGCTCTTCAAAAGTGCTGATCATATTATCGGTGTGGCTGCTGGTGCAAACAGGCATAAGTATCACTGGTTTTTATACCGTTACCAGTGCGCTGCCACCACGATTCATTTTACTTCCCCTGCCTCCGCTTGTAACCATCATCCTGCTGTTCGCAACAAAAAAAGGACGGATGTTTATTGATGGCTTGAAAAAAGATCAGCTTACTCTTTTGCATGTGGTAAGAATCCCCGTGGAAATCGTCTTATTTTTACTGTTTGTAAATGGCGCGGTGCCAAAGATCATGACCTTTGAAGGGCAGAACCTGGACATTCTTGCCGGCATAACCGCACCTCTCATCTGGTATTTCGGATATGTAAAAAACAAGCTTAAGCCGGCAATAATGATGGCATGGAATATCGTCTGCCTTTGTCTTCTCATGAATATTGTGATCCTGGCAATACTCTCTGCACCCTTTCCACTTCAAAAAATTGCATTCGACCAGCCAAATATAGCCGTGCTTTATTTTCCATTCACGTTGCTTCCGGGATTTATTGTTCCTGTCGTGCTTTTTTCGCATTTAGTCTGCCTGCGTCAACTCGCAAAAAAAATGAGACTTGCGATAAATCCACATATCAACCCGTCAACCACCGGTTAATAAACTCCCCTTAACTTTCATTGAATGAGATTTTGATCCTATCCGAAATCTCCTATTTTTGTTTTAGACGCCCACACAAGCCTCTCAACGGCGCAGCAACAGAAAATCACGTCAGGAAATGCTGTTTCATTCAATTGATTTTGCCATTTTTTTGCCCGTAGTCTTTTTCTTCTACTGGTTTGTTACAGCCGGAAGCCTGCGTTTACAGAATACCCTCATTATCGTTGCAAGTTATATCTTTTATGGATGGTGGGACTGGCGGTTCTTAGCGCTCCTGGTCTTTAGCACCCTGGTCGACTTTGCAGTAGGATCTTTTCTTTCGCGGGAAAATGTACAGTTCAAAAGAAAGTTATTGCTGTCAGTGAGCATTGTTTGCAATCTCGGGCTGCTTGGATTCTTTAAATACTACGATTTTTTTGCAGATAATTTTATTCACGCTTTCCGCATATTTGGAAAAGAAATTTCAGCAGGCACGCTGGATATAATCCTTCCTGTGGGAATAAGTTTTTACACCTTTCAAACTCTCAGTTACGCAATTGATGTGTACCGGCGTAAACTGGAAGCAAATGCAGACCTTATTTCCTTTGCCGCATTTGTAAGCTTTTTCCCGCAGCTGGTGGCTGGTCCTATTGAAAGAGCCACCAATCTGCTGCACCAGTTTCAATGCCCGCGAAATTTTAATTATGCACAGGCTGTCGATGGCATGAGACAGATCCTGTGGGGACTTTTTAAAAAAATAGCCATCGCCGACAACTGCGCAACGCTGGCCAACCTGTTTTTTAATGATTCCGCGAATTATTCCGGCAGTGAGTTAGTGCTGGGAGTTTTTTTCTTCACGTTCCAGATCTATTGCGACTTTTCAGGATATTCAGACATTGCCATTGGTTGCGCTAAACTATTTGGTATTGAACTGAAGAGAAACTTTGCTTATCCCTATTTTTCAAAGAACATCGCCGAATTCTGGAGACGCTGGCACATTTCCCTCACCGCATGGTTTCGCGATTACCTGTATTATCCGTTAGGTGGGAACAGAGTAAGCACGCTGGTGACCGTAAGAAACATGTTTATTGTTTTTATCGTAAGTGGATTCTGGCACGGAGCAAACTGGACCTTTATCGCCTGGGGTTTTCTCAACGCAATATATATGCTGCCACATATGTTGAACAAGAACAGAGCGGTTGACAGCAACTTTGCTCACGGAAACAACGGCATGTTTACCATCAGGGATCTTATTTCCATTATCCTTACTTTTTCGCTTACTTCTTTTGCGTGGATCTTTTTTCGGGCAGAGTCACTTGCCCACGCGTGGCAGATCATATCAGAGATATTTTCTACTTCACTTTTTACTTTTCCGTCATTTCCCGGGCGAAGGCTTGCGCTCATCACATGCATTCTTATCTTGTTTTTACTGTTGCTCGAATGGCGGGGAAGGCAATATTCTTATGCCATCGAAGGTATCGGCGCAAAACGCGGAAGGTTTACCAGGCATGCACTGTATTATGCATTGCTCCTGATCATTATTGCGTTCGGGGGAAGGGAACAGGAATTTATTTATTTTCAGTTTTAGAGCATGAGAAAATTCCTGACACGTTCACTACTCTTCGTCCTTCCGCCCGGCCTTATTTTCTGCGTTATTGTGTTTCTCTATTATAAGCGTGATGTCTATGCTGACTTTGCTCACACCAGGGATCTGAACTGGAGGTATTATTTTCAGCAGCTTGGTGATCTTTCCACAAAAAAACTACACGCCTCCTCCACCGGATATAATTCTTTTGTTTTTGGAAGCAGCAGAAGCTGCAGCATTTACGCATGTTACCTGCAAAAACACCTGCAAGGCTCTGAGTTTTTTCATTATGCCAACTGGAATGAACCTATTGGGGGCATCTGCGCAAAATTACGTTCAGTAGATTCGCTTGGTTACCCTGTGAGAAACGCTGTAATTTACCTTGATGCAACTCTGAGCTTCGAAGGCAACGGATGTGTAAGCCCCGCAGACCATTTTGTTCTTACAGGAAAAAGCAAAAAAGAATACCTCCTCGATCACTTCCGGAGCTTTTTTTCAAGCCTTGATAGCGACAAGCTGAAGATCCTCGCAGGAATTCCTGTCAACGGAAAGATCTTTCCCAATGATATTTTCGATCCGGTTAAAAATGACTATAACCATTATTGCTCGGAGGAGGTCACCTCACAGTATTCGCAGTTGAGTGATAATTCCTCGATAAGAAAGAAAGTAGACTCTCTTGTCACAGCCGGATATATGTTTAAGCGGCCCTCTGCTCAGCAATACTGCCCTGTTCAGATCAGCGAAAAAGAAGAACAATATCTTGCCCGCATCGCTTCTATTCTAAACACACATCAGTCCCGTTTCTGGGTTATTCTCACCCCGCTATACGACCAGAAAAAACTGCATCCTTCCGATTCAATGCTTTTGAGAAAGTACTTCGGTGATAATCTGTACGATTTTTCCGGCATCAATTCCATTACTAACAACATCTATAACTTTCCTGACAGGCATCACTTTCATGCAGGGATCTCAAAACTAATCATGGACTCTGTTGTACTTAATAACACAAAGCCCCAGCTGCTCGCGGGAACCGAAAAAGACTACTGACGAAATAAGATCTCAAAAAAAAACCCTCTAAAAGAGGGTTTCAATTTATTGGTTATGGTTTTCCTGTCCGCCTTCGGGACCCTGTTCGTGGGAACTTCCACCATCTGTTGAATGGCTTTGCGTGTTACCATGATCCTGGTGTGATCCGGATGCAGCACTATGTTGATGCGCCCCGCCATTATGATGAGCATGCGAGGGATCGCAAAGACTTAAAAAAAGCATAATGATGACCAGGGTAACAATCGCTAAAATTAGTGGAACTGTAAATGCTACCGGTTTTTGTTCGTTTACGTGATGAGTATCGTGGTGACCTGACATATTTTAATATTTATGTGCGAAAATAAAAGGAATAATCTATTTAAAAAAATAAAATCGACCCTGAATAGTTTCCGCTTTCACGGATCAATCGCAAATGAACCGGTAATTAAGATTGATGGAATTAGTCTTTAGCTGTAAAAAATAGATCCCCGGAGGAAGCTGCGAAACGTCAATTGAGCTGCCTTCAGTCTGACCGGATATTAATACGGCTCCTGACACAGAGGAAACCTGGTAATTTGATCCGGCCGAAATGCCCGTGAACATTAATTTGTCGTTGGCAGGATTTGGATAAAACCTGATCCCCTGCGCGAAATTCTCCGTCACAGCCGTTTCACGCTCCTTTTTGCTACCCCTGAACCTCACCGTATTGGGCGTAAAATTTCCCATCGTCACCGAACCTGACACTTCAAAGAAAGGGATCTTGCTGTTGAGGGTGAGCCATTGATAGCTTCTCACGTTATTGGCAATACCAATCGGAAAAGGTAATAATGAGAGTACGATGGTATCCATAGCATATTGCGTAGTGACGATCCTTAAACAATTTTCAGTGCCAAAAGCGGTCTTAATTGTTCCCCATCCATCCACTTCGGTAATGCGATGACCTGTTTTTGAATAACTAAGTGGCAGCATGCTCGAAGTAAGAGTGGCAAACCTGAAGGTTGTGCTGTCGCGATCACCAAACTCAAGAGGATAAAGATAAAGCTCATCCTTATCAGAATAATACGCTGGCAACGGGATGCTTGAAAATGTCATTCCCACCCCTTCGGCAACATACGCACTTACCGGCGTGGTTTGTTTGCTGTAAAAATTATAAAAATCAGATATTGGGATCGGGCCGCCGCCCAAGGCTGTAGCTGCCTTTTCAGCAAAGACTCCATTGCCGAAGAAAAAGAAAGGATACGGCGTTGCAGAAGGACTTACAAATTTTCGTACCCCCGCCCCCGTGGCAGTGATATCGCTGAAATCCCAGGTGTAATTCGCACCGGTGGACACATAATCCTTGATCGAATTCGGATCCGCATCTGTATAATGCACAGAGTCGTTCTTGACAGGCATCACCGCACTTGTTATAATGATGGGTGATTGTGACTTCAATGAACAGGTGAGCGTAAGTAAAACGCAGTGTCCCAGTATTCTCCGCATGTTTCTTTATTTTTGTAAATAATGTTGTACCAAGGTAATAATTAATTACCGGTACGTTAGTATGTTGTAGTTAAAATAGTGGGAAAAGGAGGTGCATATGTTTTACTTACGGGGATTATGCTGTTATTCTGCAGTTTACCGGCCCAGGTAAGCTTAAAGATCGGTAGCAGCGATAAGGCGGTTACCTCACTCAATTATCGTCAAAATGTACCATCGCTGAAAGAGGCTTACAAGGAACTGGGCGCTGTCATCTCTTCCCTGCAGTATAAAGGATACCTGCTGGCATCTGTAGATTCAGTGAAATCAGATTCCATCCGGATTATGGCATTCGTCTCCGCAAACGGACTCTTCCGTTTTGCGCACCTTCGCCTTGGTAATCTTAATCCTGGCCTTGCCTCCCGGTTGGGGATCAGTGAAAAGCTTTATTTCGGAAAACCCTTCCGGTACAGGGAAGTTGCCCGCAGCATAGAAAAAATAATCACCTGGCACGAAAACAACGGTTACCCGTTTGCCACGGTGGCGCTCGATAGTGTCTCCATAAATGACAACCAGCTAAGCGCGTGTTTCAATGTTCAGAAAAACAAGTTCTTTAAGATCGACTCCATCCAGGTGGAAGGCTCCGCGCGCGTGAGCAGAAAATTCATGTACAAATATCTCGGGGTAAAAAGTGGAATGCCGTATAATGAGCAACTTATTGCCAGCTTATCACAAAAATTAAAGCAGCTTCCGTTTATCATTCAGACCCGCAGTCCGGAAACACGTCTGACAGACAAAAAAAACACCTTGCTGCTTTTCATTGATAAAAAAGAGGCCTCACAGTTCGACGGGATCATAGGCTTGCTTCCCGACGCCAATACCGGCAAAACGGTTATAACCGGCGATGTGAAGCTTAAGCTTGTGAATGGTATTTTCAGGAGCGGCGAAACCTTTGATCTTGAATGGAGAAGATTGCAGTCGCAAACACAGGATTTTAACGGACGGGTGATCTATCCTTATCTTTTCGGAACACCTGTTGGAACAGATTACAATCTTAAGATCTACCGCAGGGATACCACGTTTGTAGACATCAACAATAATATCGGCCTGCAGTATTATTTCAGCGGGCTTAATAATTTCAAGTTTTTTTATCGCACAAGGACCTCCAACCTCATTTCAACAAGCGGTCTCGATTTTGTAACCACCCTGCCCGACTATGCCGATATCAGCACACGTTCTTACGGACTGGGTTTATATTTCGAAAAGCTGGATTATCGTTTTAATCCCCGTAAGGGAATATTTGTGCAGGTAACCACTCAAACCGGCAATCGCACTATCCGGCAGAATGTAAATGTAAATCCTGCTGCATACGATAACCTGCAATTGCGTTCTATCCAGTACCAGGCAGAAGGTGCGGTGGCCGCTTACATTAATATAGGGGGAAACAATGTAGTGAAGCTCGGCGTGCAGGGCGCCTCTGTTTTCGGGACCTCCACATTATTTACCAACGAGCTTTTCAGGATCGGTGGTCTGAAGACACTGAGAGGTTTTGAGGAGGAAAGCATTTTTGCATCCACTTATGTTATTCCAACGCTTGAGTACCGGTTCCTTTTTTCTGAGAATTCCCATCTCCTTTTGTTCGGCGAGGGTGCATTTTACGAAAATACCAGCAACCATCAGTATATGAACGATACGCCGGTGAGTTTCGGCGCAGGTATCAGCTTCGATACCAAGGCGGGAATATTAAACCTTAACTATGCACTGGGCAGCCAGTTCGGCAATGGATTCGATGTGAGGAGCGGTAAAATTCATTTTGGTTTAACGGCTTTATTTTAAGTGCCAATGAACTATATTTGTATAAACAAGTGATAATATGAAAAGATCTTTACTCCTGGCAATGTTGTTATCATCAGTTGCCGTTTCCGCACAAAATATTTACGATTCACAGAATATTTCATTGATCAGTCTTTCTAATCCTAATACGAGCACCGTTTCGGGATCTGTAGGCAATCGTTATTCAGGTTGCTGGGGCTGGTTCCAGGCAGGTAAAAACAAGGAGTATGCTATTTCAGGTGCAAGCAATGGTACCTATTTTCTCGACATCACAAACCCGGCTAACCCCGTAGTTTGTGACTTTGTACCGGGGACCATTTCCACCTGGAGAGAAATGAAAACTTTTAGTCATTATTGTTATATCGTTAGCGATGTGGCTTTACCAAATAAGCTGCAGATCGTCGACCTTCAGTATTTACCCGACAGTGTTCATGTTGTTCATAACAGCAACGCTTTATTTGAGCTTGGACATACTGTTTTTATTGATAAGGACAGGATGTATGTTGGCTCAACAAGGTTTCCCGGCAACCCGGGTGCATTTTCTGCCATGACTGTATGGAGT
Source organism: uncultured bacterium (assembly GCA_966211905.1). Lineage (GTDB taxonomy): Bacteria > Bacteroidota > Bacteroidia > B-17B0 > Aurantibacillaceae > Aurantibacillus. The sequence goes on along the minus strand of CBIHOL010000009.1, from coordinate 39,712 downwards.
CTTGCTACTCCTACTGCGCCGGTCCTTTTAAGAAAACTTGAGCAGGATACTCTTACAGTTGGCAGGATTCAACAAGTGCATGATATGTACGTACGCAACGATACAGTATATGCTTCCGCGGGATGGGAAGGCATGAGGATCATGCAATTAAAATCAGATAATACTTTCCAGTCGCTCGGCACTTACGATGGTTATCCTTCAGAAGGTTATAATCATTCGAGCTGGCTGACCAAAAATGGTAAATATCTTTTGTTTGCCGATGAAGTGCCCGAGTCTCTACCGATGAACTTTGTAGACGTAAGCAATATGGGCAATATCCAGCCTATCAAACAATTTAAACCTTACCAGGAAACTACACCTCATAATCCCTACGTTATCGGCAATGACTTCGCGGTGGTGTCGTGCTACCAGGATGGAGTGCAGATCTATGATATTTCAGACCCGCACAATATTGTTCTTGCAGGCTATTTTGATACATACCCTGAGGGAGGAAATAATGTGAACAATTATGGTGGCGGGGCTTACCGCGGCAACTGGGGCGCTTATCCTTTCCTGCCAAGCGGAATTATAATTGCAAATGATATGCAGCATGGGGTTTTCCTGCTTGATGCAAAAGCGGCATATACTGTTGGAATTTCGGAGAACGCTAAAACACCCAGCGTGATGATCTATCCAAATCCAGCCTCAAATAAGCTTACTATTAATTTAAATTCCACCAGTCATCACGACATAAAAATTATAAATACACTTGGGCAGGTGAGCGCCAGTTATTCTGTTGAATCGCAGAAAAATGTGCAGCTCGACGTTTCCGCCTTACAAAGCGGTTCATATATTGTAAATGTGAGCAATAGCTCAGGAGTTCTGCGAAAAAAAATAGTTGTGGCGCATTAAGAAGCCATTCATCTTTAGCACTAAAAATATGTTATCAAAAAGCTCTGCTATAGGAGTAGTAGGAAGTGGCGCCATGGGCAGCGGCATTGCACAGGTTGCCGCAACGGCTGGTCACCAGGTTTTAGTTTACGACAGCAATGAAGATGCACTCACACGTGCGGAAAAAAATCTCAAAGCTTCCCTGCAAAAACTGGTTGAAAAGCAAAAGATCAGCAACGAGACAAAAGAGTCCGTTATTAAAAATATCCGGTTTGTCGGGAAGCTTGAAAAGCTAAAGTCATCTGATCTCATCATCGAGGCTATCGTTGAAGATGCATCGGTAAAGCGCGCGGTGTTCACAGAGCTGGAAAACATCACTTCAAAAGAATGTATCCTTGCCTCCAATACATCGTCTTTATCTATTACCTCAATTGCTTCGGCCTGTAAAGATCCTTCCAGGGTGATCGGTATTCATTTTTTTAATCCTGCAACGCTGATGCCTCTTGTGGAGATAATACCAGGACTGGCGACGCACGACGACATTGTGGCCGATTGCAGGACGCTGATAGATAACTGGGGCAAGACCACAGTGCTTGCAAAAGACACTCCTGGTTTTATTGTGAACCGGGTGGCAAGACCTTTTTACAGCGAGGCACTGAGGATCTACGAAGAAGGCATCGCCGATATGCCAACCATTGACTGGGCGATGAAAGAATTTGGAAAGTTCCGCATGGGTCCTTTTGAGCTGATGGACATGATCGGTCACGACGTAAATTACGTGGTAACAGAAACCGTGTGGAAACAATTTTATTTTGACCCCCGCTTCAAGCCGGCTCTTTCGCAGAAAAGATTGCTCGAGGCAGGTTTTCTTGGTAAGAAGTCAGGACGTGGTTTTTATTCATACGCCGATGGAGACTCTATGCCTGAAGCGCATAAGGATGAAGAAACAGGCAGAAAGATCTTTACCAGGATCCTTGTTATGCTCATCAATGAGGCTGCCGACGCGGTGTATTATAATGTTGCTTCAGCCGCCGATATAGATATGGCCATGACGAAAGGCGTTAACTATCCCAAAGGATTATTACGATGGGCCGATGATCTCGGTACAGAGCAGGTGCTGAAGGAATTAACTGCACTTCGCGAGTATTACGAAGAGGACAGGTACAGGATCTCGCCGCTGCTTAAAGAAATGAAAAGAACAGGAAATAAGTTCTTTGAGCTGGCCCCGCCTTATTGAAAGTAGCCACTACGATGACAGGCTATATTTGTATATAACCCGGATTTTAACTATCTTTGAATAAATCAAGTTTTCCGAAAGTCCGGTATGAAAAAAAAAGCTTTTTTACTCGCAGGTTCTGTCATTTTAACCGCTTTCATCATTTTTGCCTGCAATAAAAAGGAACATAGTGATGCTATCTCCCCTACTTTCGAGTCAACCGGCAATCCGCATCCGGGAGAACAAACAGTAACAGGCTCCAGCACATACAGTAATCCTGCCACTCAGAATTCAGCCATTAATGCACAAGGCCCGGGTTGGTCAAATCCTACCTGCGGTTCCACCAACAGCGTTACTTTAAAGTCGGTAAATCTTACAACCGATGTTACTTTATCATTCGCAAAAACCATACAGACCGGCACTTATGCCATCGCTACCATTCCATCAGGGTACACGTCCTGCGCACTTACCATCGTAAATGCTCCTGACCAGCCTACAGGAATTATCTGGTACGGAAAAAGCGGGGTTGTTTCTGTAACAACTTCTTCAAACGCTATTACTGCAAACTTTAACAATATCATCTGCACTCAGAAGAACTTTAATTTCCCTACCGTTACTGCAAGCGGTGTAATTGGCTGCAGCCAGTAAAAGGGCTGTCGCACAAGTCAGCAGGTTTTCTCCTGCTTTTTTATTTTAAAGGGTATGTACAAACTAAAGCGTATTGCCGTTTATCTCAAAAACTGTTACCAGCTTGATCTTCGTGCCATTTCATTAATGAGGATCGCCCTTGGCGTGGTGGTCATTGCCGACCTGCTTATCCGGCTTCCTGACATTATTGCTCACTATTCCGATACCGGCATCTGGCCCTCGCATCTTGTGCAGACCTTCGGATGGAAAGGAGGTTACTGGAGCTTTCACCTGTTGAGCGGCAGTTCTCATTTTATTCTTATCCTGTTCATTTTACATCTTGTTTGCGCAGTTGCTCTTACCATTGGATTTAAGACCAGGCTTTTTACGGTCCTTGTGTGGCTCTTCACTATTTCGCTTCATAACCGCAATATCTATGTGCTGCAGGCTGGTGACGACCTGTTGAGAATAACTCTGTTCTGGGCCATCTTTTTGCCCTGGGGTGCCCACTATTCAGTGGACGCGCGCCAAATCAGATCAGTGAAATTATCTACTACTGCCGCTAACCTCGGTTATTTGCTGTTGATAGCCTCCGTTTATTTTTTCACTGTCCTCCTTAAAACAGGTAACGAATGGAGAGGTGAAGGAACGGCTGTTTATTTTGCGTTAAGTCTCGACCAGTTAAGATTGCCAGCTACAGGCGATTTTATTTACCAGTTCCCTGCCCTGATGCGGCTAATTACCTGGACCGTACTGGTGCTGGAGGTAATGATACCGCTCCTCATCCTGTTTCCATCACGGTTCGGAACCACCCGCTGGATCGCCTTTGTTCTGATCTGCATTTTGCACATTGGTATTGGCGTCACCTTATATGTAGGATTGTTCTTTATTATCGGCATTGTTTGTGCAATAGGAATGCTTCCTGCATCCACCATGGACTTTTTCGAATCGCGGTTCAAAAGCCTGCAAGTACCGGTTTACCGGGCTGTTCCACCCCGGGGTGTAACCAAGCACGTGGTGGGTGCCTTCTGCATGATAGTTATTATTTTTGAGATCATAGTCAACGCAGGTACTGTGCGTTCGTTCAGCTATGAATTACGAAGAGAGCTCTGGTACCCTGTAAACGCATTGCGCCTCGATCAGCACTGGGGAATGTTCTCACCTAGTGTTCTTAAAAAAGACGGCTGGTATGTTCTGCACGGTGTTGATTCAGCTGGAAACGCATGGGACCTGCGGCATAATAAAAGCCAGATCGATTACACTAAACCTGCGCATATTGTCAGCCTTTACAAAAGCGATCGCTGGCGCAAGCTGGCAGAGAACCTGCAGAACGATAATTTTACATTTCTTCGTCCGCTGTATGCATCCTATATCCTGCGCACCTGGAACGCAGAGCATCCTGAAAAAAAATTAAGCACGCTTAATCTATATTTTATGGAAAAAGAAAACCTTCCGGGCTATCGATCCACTGAAATTAAAAAGGTGTTATATTGCGTGAGCAATGACCAATAATCTTCACCAGGCGATCCATTTTATTCCTCATTTTTTATTTTCCCGCCGGAACGGACATGGTGCGCATTCGCCTTTTTTGTACAGTCTTTGTGAAGAGGTCTTTTATAATGATTCCGGCTTTTACGCTTTCTCACGTTTGTCGCGTATCAGAAAAGAATTGCTGAACAGTAAGGAATCAGTTATTGTTGAAGACCTCGGAGCAGGCTCCCGGGCGTTCAGGGGACCTTCCAGGCTGGTGAGCGACATTGCCGCTAAGGGCATCAGCACCACGGAGCAAAGCCAGATCCTTTACCGGCTCATAAATGTGCTGCGCTGTAAAACCTGTGTTGAATTAGGCTCTTCTCTTGGTATGAACACCTTATATATGGCGGCTGTGAGCAACAATGTGAATGTGGTGAGCATTGAAGGCAGTGTGGCGTTGTATGACTTTGCACGTCAGCTTGCAGGCAGGAATGGATTTAAGAATGCAGAATTCATTCACGGCAATTTTGACGATGCATTCCCAAAGGTCCTTCAAAAAATTGAGCGTCTCGATTTGTTATACATCGATGGTAATCACAGGTACGAACCTACACTGCGTTATTTCGAAGCTGCTCTTCAAAAAAAACATAACGATACTGTGTTTGTGCTTGATGATATTTACTGGAGCACAGAAATGACCAAGGCCTGGAAGAAGATCTGTGAGCATCCGGATGTGACACTCTGCGTGGATTGTTTTTACACCGGTTATGTGTTCTTTAAAAAAGAGATCAGGGAAAAAGTTTACAGCAGGATCTATCTGCCACGCTGATCTTACCGGTACAACGTTACCTGCCCGCTGTATTTTTTATTTTCACCATGTACAGTGCTTACATTGATCTGGTACACGTACACGTCCTGCTTGCAGTTGTCGCCGTTAAAGGTACCGTCCCATCCCCGCGACACATCAGTACTTTGGAATAAAAGAGCGCCCCAGCGGTTAAAGACCTTGAGGTCGTACATTTTTGTTCCGCGTACCGAAGGCATAAATTCATCATTCATATCATCGCCGTTTGGTGTAAAGGCATTAGGGATATACATATTAAAATCTTCGATCACCACAATTGGTTTAACCACTGTATCAGCACATCCGTTATCATCTGCCACTACAAATGCTACCATGTAAGTACCGGGTTCAGAAAAAGTGTAATTGATATTTTGATTTTCAGAGTGGTAATTATCATCGCTGATATACCAGTTGAACTTATTAAGTCCACCACCCACAGTGGCATTTGTAAAGAGGATCTCATCCACGCTCTCTACCGGTTTTGCAGGCAGGTAGGTAAAATCGGCAACCGGTTTAGCATAGGCATTTACTACGAACGTTTCCAGTTTTTTACAGTTGGCCGAAGTATCGCTGAAGCTACCTTTAACTACATACTCACCACCTCTTTTAAAACAATACGTAAATTGTTTGCTCTTAAATACCTGGTTGTTCACTTCCCATGTCACAGCCACCAGTGAAGCGCTGGCAAGTGGAGAATCAAAAGTGTAATCGGCGCAGAAAGGAACACAGCTGTTGAGGCTTTGTCCCCTCAGTGTACCCTGAGGAAGCTCATCTACCTGCAATAATGCTGTGGCATAACCCCTGCAGTTGGCATCATCAATGGCAGTGAGAGTGTATGTGCCTCCCATGGCGCTATATTTAATTGGCAGCACCAATGTATCTCCGCTATAAGTTGTTTCCAGCGGACCTCCCCATAAATAACTCAGGCCTCCCTTTGCAATAAACGTAGCAGTTTCATTAACACACAATCTTGGTTTAGGAAAAATACTGATAGTTGGAACAGGCAACATTCGTGTTGTAACTGTGGCAGTAGCAATGCTGGTGCAACCATTAGCTGCTGTACCTACCACGAGATATTGCTGAGGATCGGCATATTGGGCACTGCCTACTATTCCACTGGCAGCATTGTTTACCGAAAGATAAGGTCCGAACCAGGTATAACCAGCCGCGCCCTGCGCAGTGATAGTAGCTGCATCATAACGACATACAATAGCCCCGCTGGCTGTAACTGTAGGATTAGGATAAATGGCCACCTGGATCCCAGCCATCGATTCGCATCCATTAATATCTTTAACATCCAGCTGATAGAGTCCTGTCTGGTTTAGAGTGGTTTTTACTATTGTAGGATCTTTAGCCAGCTTCAGATAATTTACAGGACCAGTCCATTTATAACTGATCACATTAAAGTTTCCAATGTCTGTGAGCAGGTGCAGATCTTTTCCTTCACATACCGGTGAGTTGCTTGTAAGGGTTGGTGTAGGCAGGGGATTCACTATTACCTGCTTATTGGTACTGTTAGTGCAGGGTCCTGCTGTTACCACCAGGTTATAAACTCCTGAGGCAGGCAAGGTCACATTATTGATAAGATCATTCTGCAATGTGCTTGAAAAACCATTCGGACCTGTCCATGCAAAGGTTTCTGCACCTGTTGTTTTACTGGCATCCAGTAGAAGTGTCTTTCCAAAACATAAAGGACTGTTGGTTACAAAAGATGGAATGGGCATCGGGGTCACACTTGCGTGAGCAACTGCGGTGTTCGTGCATCCTACTGCGCTTATTACTTTTACAAAATAATTACCGGTATTGGCAGGGATGGCGGGGGTGATGGTTGGATTCTGCGCTGCTGAAGCGTATCCTGGTCCATTCCACACAAAACTTGACCCCGGAAATGAGCTGGCATACAATAATAAATTCTGGTTCACACAAACGGTGGTACCCGAGGCGGAAAGAGTTGGTGTGGGATTTACTACCACAGTTGTGCTTGCAGAAGCGGTACAACTGTTCAGTGCAGTTACTGTAACATCATACACTCCCGCCTGTAAAGTATTTACATTGGTTACTAACGGGTTTTGCTGACCTGCTGTATAGCTCAGCGGACCGCTCCACAGGTAAGATACTCCTCCACCTGCATAGAGGTTAAGATTTTGCCCGTTACAACGCGGTGTGTTGGAACTGACAAGTGGTACAGGGATTGGCTTAAGAGTTATAGTTGCTGTAGCCGCGCTTCTGCAGCCCAAAGCCGTACCTGTAAATGAATAAACCGAAGTAATTAAAGGATTATCAGAGATGAAGGAGGCATTTGATCCTGTGCTCCAGGTATAAGTGCTGGCACCACTCACATTTATTGTACCCGTTTGCAACGGACAAATTGAAGAGTTAGAGATCGTGAATACAGGGTTCATTATAAAGTTCACGGAAATAGTGTTTGTCTTCACACAGTTATTAGCATCCCAGCTGGTGAGACTATAAATGTAAGCACCCGCAACATTTTCGCTCACTGTGCGTGTATCAAGGGCAGGACCTGGTGTCCACGAATAAGTATAACCGGCAGTACCTCCGCTTGCAACTCCACTTAAGCCGATTGTTCCGCCTGCACAGGCTGTTGGGCTGCTGGCAGACAACGTTAAATACTGAGGCTGCGGCTGGGATATGTAAAAGGATTCCTTGATCTGGCACCCCGTCTTCGCATCACTCACGGTCATACTCCAAACCCCGGCGCTTAATGTCTGGGGATGAGGAACAGTGTAAGTTGTTACACCATTGAACCAGTTAAAATTTACAGTGCCCGAACCTCCCGCAAAATTAGAAACGGTGGCCGTACCAGTATTAGCACCATTACAGGCAATACTTGGACTGTAAGCAAGATCACCAGTCAGCGGGATGAGAGATACAAAACTGGTGGTGGCTGTATACGTAAAGTTATTTCCAAAATCAAAAACACGGATCGTATAAGTGCCGGGACTCAAACCGGTTGCCACCGAGTTGGTCTGGTTGGTGGGCATCCACGTATAGCTAAACGGTCCGATGCCACCTGTGGCCTGCACGGTAGCCGAACCAAGGTTAGCGCAGGTAATGGACGAGCTTGCAACAGAGATGCAGGGCTTGTTGATGTTCAGTATTTGCACCAGGGTATCAACTCCACCGCCGCAACTATAATTAATAACCAGCTTCACCGTGTATGTTCCCAGCGCGGTGAAGGCATGTATGGGATTTGTGACGTTTGAAACTGTATTCGTACTGCCGGAATTAGGATCCCCAAACAACCAGGTGAGGTTGGTAACAGAATAACCTATCGAAGAACAATTACTGACAGTCATATTTGGTGTTGCTGGCGAAGTAAACGACGCGGCCTGGCATCCGAACATGTTATCCACACTATAAGTAAATGGTGCGATTGGTGGAGGCTGCGCAAAATGACTGGCCATAAAATTAGGAAGACCATACTGACTGTATCCTGGTGCCACATTTTGGCAGCTGAACGAATAATTACAGGAGGCCGCCGGATTATTCGGATTATGAATAACACTTAAGGAGGCCTGGGTGTTATTGTAATAATGCGCTATATATATTTTTCCGTCGGTTGCCATTTGCATATCGGCATGCCAGTGATAAGTGTTGTTATTGATCGTGGAAGTTGCTACAACCGATTCAGATGCTGCAACAGCACTGGGACTGCCGGCGCATAGATCCCATTGCAGCACACCTCCGCCATTACCATTATAATAATCCCAGCGGGTACCGTAAAGCTTTGTATTGTCAGGTGAAAATTCACATCCCCAACCGATGTTGTAATTATAGTTATTGTTCCAGGTATATGTAGAAAGCGCAAGTGAATTAGAAATTACCCCGGTAGCATTGTCAAAATCCCATAGCTCAAACGCCTGGTAAACACTATTCTGACTGTTATACCAGTAATTGTAGTTTCCCAGTGCCAGTTTTTTTCCATTGGGCGAGATCTTCATCTGACCGTAATAATCATAATAGTTGCTGTTGGTATACGTACTTGCTGAAGTGATGACAGGACTTGTATTGACGCCTGCAGAGCTCACCTGGAATGCCTGAAAATTGCGGGTGGTCGAGTTGGTCGACCAGTCCCTTATTACCACCCAAAAGTCGGTACCGTTGCAATGGCGTGTGCCTGTAAGTTTGCCGCCCACATAACCACTGTAAAGACTGTTGCCTTTAGATATAACTGATCCCTGACCTGCGGCAAGGCTCATGTCAATTTCAGAATAATAAAAGCCCGGGCTGTTGTTGGCATTTGTATTCAGTGAAAAAAGATAATAATTGGTGGCGCTTCCTGGTTTCTTTACAATTAGCGCGGGCTGCGAAAAATTTTGCCAGTTTGTAGAATTCACCAGCGCCGTACCGTTAGCCATTAACGTGTGCGTAGAGGTGTATATGTTGTTTCCGTTTGTATAAAACAATAGATTGCCCTGCGCATCAGCTACGCTTGCGCTACCAAACGTACTGTTGGTCATTGAATTTGGCGTAAGCGTACTTGGCGGACTGGTAAGGAAATTTAATGCGGCACCGCTTCCGAAATACCATTGCGTGGCCTCAAACTGTGCTTGTGAAGTGTAAGAGATCAGCGCAAAGAATAAAAAGAATGGGAATAAAAGTGTTCGTTTTTTCAACTGCGTTTAATTTTTAAGAGCATAATTATTGCCCCTTAAAATTATAACATTTTACCTGAGTTTCAATTAGTTATTGTTAACAAAAGCCTGTTTCAAAGAGGGAAAGAGTAAAGCCTATAGTTGAATGCGGCAATCTAAGTTTTCACTGAGGCAACGGAAATTTAACCCTCCAGCATTTTAATAAAATCATCCTCGCTGATCAGTTTTACACCCAGTTTTTCCGCCTTTTTTAACTTTTCGGGACCAATATTTTCGCCTGCGAGCAGGAACGACGTTTTTCCGCTGATGGAGCCGGAATTTTTTCCTCCGTTCAGCTCTATCAGATCCTTCAACTGATCGCGGCTGTGTTTTGTAAAAACTCCACTGATCACAAAAGTTAAACCTGCAAGTTTTTCTGTGCCACCCTGCTGTTGTTCTTCACTCAATTGAAATTGTAAACCTGCATTTTTTAATCGTTGAATGATCTTACGGTTATTGTTATCTGAAAAATAATCAGCAATACTTACAGCAATGATCTCACCTACCTCATCAATTGCAAGAAGCTCCTCACGCGTGGCGTTCATCAAAACATCCAGTGATTTAACCTTACGCGCAATTTTTTTCGCGGTGGTCTCTCCCACGTGCCTGATGCCGATGGCATATAAAACACGCTCAAACGGAACTTGTTTACTGGCATTGATCCCATCAATTAAATTTGTTGCCGATTTCTCGGCCATTCTTTCAAGAGTAAGGATCTGTTCTTTTTTCAGATCATAAAGGTCAGCGATATTATTGATTAGTCCTGCCTTTAATAACTGATCGATCGTTTCACCGCCAAGGCTGTCGATATTCATCGCCTTACGAGACACAAAATGCTCGATGCGCCCGAGCACCTGCGGGGGACAGGAACTGCTGTTAGGACAGAAATGATTCGCCTCTCCTTCTTCCCTTACAAGCTCTGTTCCGCATTCGGGACAGGTATGGATATATTCAGTTTCTTTCGATCCTGGTTTCCGCTTGCTGATATTAACGCCCGTGATCTTCGGAATGATCTCTCCTCCCTTTTCCACAAACACCGTGTCACCTACCCGCACATCGAGCTTTGCTATAATATCGGCGTTATGGAGCGATGCACGTTTTACCACAGTACCACCAAGAGCCACCGGCTTAAGATTTGCCACTGGCGTTATAGCGCCGGTTCTTCCTACCTGGTAAGTTATTTTCTGCAATTCAGTGCTTACATTCTCAGCTTTATATTTATAGGCAATTGCCCAGCGTGGCGATTTGGCAGTAAATCCCAGGTGACGTTGTTGTTTATAATCATTCACCTTTATCACAATTCCGTCAATATCAAACGGGAGCTTTGCCCTTGCAGTATCCCACAACGAAATATAATCCAGCACCTGCTGAATATTATCGAGGAGCCTGCTGTGCTCGCTTACCTTAAAACCCCACTCCTTCGCGGCATTCAGACTTTCAAAATGACTTGAGAATGAAACTTCCTCTCCTAAAATATGGTACAGGAAACAATCGAGCCTGCGTGACGCAACTACAGAACTGTCCTGCATCTTCATAGTGCCACTGGCCGCATTCCGTGGGTTTGCCAGCAAAGGTTCGCCGATCACTTCTCTTTCTCTATTGATATTCTCAAAAGCTTTATGCGATAAAAAGATCTCTCCACGGATCTCAAATTCAGGTGGATAATTCCCTTTTAGTTTTAAAGGCACAGAGCGGATAGTTTTTACGTTCGTTGTCACTTCATCTCCCTGCACTCCATCTCCGCGCGTTACGGCCTGGGAAAGTTCACCGTCCTTATAGGTTAGCCCGATCGACAGTCCGTCAAATTTTAATTCACACACATATTTTACCTCAGGACTTCCAAAAAGATCATCCTGTTTTAAACCTAAACCTTCACGTACCTTGCGATCGAAATCGAATAGGTCTTCAGCGCTATAGCTGTTGGACAGCGATAACATCGGGTACCTGTGTTTTACAGACTTAAAATTTTTTGTGATCGTCCCCCCTACCCTCTGGCTCGGTGAAGAGTCTTTTAAAAACTCAGGAAATTCTTTTTCAAGCTTAATTAATTCCTCCAGCAGCTTATCAAATTCAAAATCACTTATAGTGGGTAGATCAAGAACATAATAATTGTGGTTGTGCTGCTCGATGATCTTCGATAACTCTTCAATTCTTTTTTTCGCGGATGACCTGTCCATATATTCTTACCAGTTACAATCTTATTAGTTCTATGATCTTTTTCAGATTCAATTCGTCAGTATTGTCAAATGAATCCAGATGTTCACTATCCACATCCAGTACACCTGCAACTTCTCCATTCTCCGAAAATAACGGAACAACGATCTCACTTTTCGATAAAGAGCTGCAGGCTATGTGACCGGGAAATTTATCCACGTCTTCAACAATGATCGTCTTTTTTTCCTGCCAGGCTGTACCGCAAACTCCTTTTCCTTTCTGGATGCGCGTGCAGGCTACTGGTCCCTGGAATGGTCCCAGCACCAGCTCATTGTCTTTCACAATGTAAAATCCCACCCAGAAAAAATCCATTGTGTATTTGAGCGCCGCACAGATATTGGCAAGATTGGCAGTTACATCTTTTTCACCTTCAACTAATGCCTTTACCTGTGGCAATAGCTGCTTATATTTTTCCGCCTTTGTTGTAGCTGTGACTCTCAGTTCTTCTGACATGAGGTAAATTTAAAAATTATCCTTCTTCTTTTTTTAAAGCATGGAGCTTTATTGTACGGAATAGATGTTGGATTCATTCCGCCCTTCACCACGTAACCCTGCGGGGCTACCACTAAGGCACTAAGGGCACTAAGAAAACACTAAAGGGTTTTCTGTGTTTATTATACGCTTAAACAACAAGTTCACTTAGGAAGGATGCTGAAGCATCCTTTATTAAAGAACACTGAAGGGTAGATGCAACGCAAAACCCTTGACTGGGGCGCTTACCACTCGGCATCGAGCCTGTGGCTCGATGAGCGGGCCGGTGCGGTAGGTTGGTAGCAAGCGCACTAAGAAAAGGCACTAAGACGGTTTTTTAACAGGCTATGCTATTAGAACATGATCACTAAGGAATCATCGCTTCTCGGCTTAGCCGACACGAGAGAATTGTTGGAAGATCACAGAAAACAGAGCTTAAATTTTCAGATTATCAGCTGAAGTTCATCTATGGCGAGCTCAATATTTCCGGGAAGTTCCCTGGCAATGTCGCTGTGTTTGCCCATCTGGTGAGATAAATGTGTAAGATAAGCCTTGCGGGGCTTAAGTTCATTTACCAGTGCGATGGCTTCGTCGAGAGTGAAATGACTCACATGGGTTTCGCGTCGCAGGGCATTTAATACAAGAACGTCGAGATCGCGAAGCTTGTTCTTCTCCTGTTCAGGAATAAAATTAGCATCGGTGATGTACGCGAAATTGCGGATCCTGAATCCCTTTACAGGCAAGCGGTAATGCATCACATTTATCGGAGTAAAAGAAAGATCTCCAATTATGAATGGATCATTTTCAAAATCGTGGACTACAATTTCGGGTATGCCAGGATACTTCTCTTCGGAAAAAATATAAGCAAACTCCCTTTTAAGCGCCTGTTGCACGCGGGTTGTAGCGTACACCGGCATTTTTATCCCGTTAATGAAGTTAAATGCTTTTACCTCATCGAGGCCGGCAATGTGATCCTTATGTTCGTGGGTAAATACCACCGCGTCAAGTTTCCTGATTTTTGCACGCAACAGCTGCTGCCTGAAATCCGGTCCGGAATCAATTACCACCCTGGTATTTTCGGTTTCAACAAGAATGGAAGACCGGAGACGTTTGTCCCGGGAGTCAGCGCTGGTGCACACTTCGCACTGGCAGGCAACAATAGGGACGCCTTGTGAAGTGCCGGTCCCCAAAAAAGTTATCTTCACTGCCATAGTTAATGTGTTTCAGTAACAGCCACATCCACAGCAAGCTCTTCCTTATGCCTCACCTTTGCAGGAACTCCGCCCGAAACGTATAAAGGAGGTACGCGGTCATCAATGCCTGTACCATACAGGTAATAGTCGCCCTTGTAACATTTAAATGAATACTTCCCATCAGCATCAGCCTTCACGCTTGTATCGTATTTACTGCTGTCTGCGCCGGGAAATTCAGTTGCTCCAAACTTAATGTATACAATTGCGTTGCCTATTATCTTCGAGTGATGCTTCACAACGCCGCTGATAGTGGACTTCCCGCCTGCCTCATTCTTTTTGCAGGCACTGAGTAAAACAAACGATACAGCGGTCAGAAATAAGATCTTTTTCATTTGGACGGTTCTTTAAAACGTGGATCCTCTAAAAATTCGTAATCTGTGAGAGTAAAAAGAAAAGCCTCGAGGTCCGTTTTTTGCTGCGTGCTTAGCTGGAATGGAAAAGCTAATTTTTTATCAAGATTGGTAAGATTGCTTTTTTCCTTTGTATAATGATCAATACACTGTTGCAGGGTCGACACACTGCCATCGTGCATGTAAGGACCGGAAACAGCAATATTGCGTAAGCTCGGAGTTTTAAATTTATACAGGTCGGCAGGGTCACGTGTGATCCTTGCTCGTCCGCTATCGTTTACCAGCGGGTTTACTCTTAAACCATTACTGCGGAATTCAAAATCAGAGAACAGGGGTTCCTTGTGACAGGAATTACAGTTAGCAGAGAAAATTGAATACCCACTTAACTCAGACGCAGACAGCTGAACATTGTCCTCACCTCTTTTATACATGTCAAACTTGCTGTTATAGGAATACATCATACCCATAAATTGCGCCAGGGACTTCATCATACGCTCCGTGGTAATTTCCTCACTTCCAAAAGCATCTTTAAACAGGCCACGGTAATAATCGGTTGCCGATAGTTTTGCGATCACTTTCGAAATGTCTTCATTCATTTCAACAGGATTAGAGATGGGCGCCAGGGGCTGCACTTCAATATGATTAACACCTCCATCGTGCATAAATGACGGATGCCACGCCAGGTTAAAAATACCGGGAGAATTCCGGGTACCTTCTAAATTATTTACACCATGACTTACTTTATGATCGGTATTGGCAAAAGCCGAAACCTGCTGGTGACATTCCCCGCACGACACGGCATTGTTGCTGCTCAGCATCTCCTCATAAAAAAGCGCACGACCCAGCTGAAATTTTTTTTCAGAAAGCGGATTATTTTCAAAACGGTACACCGGCTGAGGCCAGCCCTCTGGTATAACTTCTGTTACCTTGTTGGTTGGTGGAGCGATATTGATCTTTGGATCCACCTTACAGGAAAACAAAGTGAAAAAAAATAAAGCCCGGATAACTGTCTTCACGTTCATTACTTCACTGGTCCGCTATATGAAAACATGTCGGCATAATTATCAGCAATAGCATTGGCGCTGCTGCCTGCCGTCATAATATGAAAAGTACTGGCAAAATCGGTATTCTGTGGTGTTCTAAAGAGTTCGTTGACATTTGTAACAAAACCCAAAGTGATGTTCTTGTCGGGTGCCGGGTCATCGTTTCCTAAATTAAAGGAATACGTCCTCTGGGTTTTATTTGCCCCTTTAAAACCTCCGATATGCAGGGTCAGTTCCTTGGCAGGATCACCAGAGCTGGGAGAACTTCCTTCAAGCTTTAAGAAAATGTAACCTGTATTCCAGGTCCAGAACATTTTGTTACCCTGGTCCAGCGCTCCTTTCTGAACACCAGAAGTGTTTCGTGCACTATCGACGCCAAGCATAAACGAGACCGCTTTGTAAGTCGACTGTGGAACACTAAGATCTATTTTAAGTGAAGCCGGATTTGCGTGATCAACCAGGTAATAACTTTCTGGAACTACGTATGAACTATTATCTGTTCTTATTAAAACAACGTTACTTATATAATAAATGAATTTGTTTACCCTGTATTCCTGGTTTGCCGGGTTGTAGTTAAGAGCTCCAAAAACCAAGTCCGAAGTGTCCACAATATGTTTAAACTGCAGGCTCACTGTGCGGGTGGGCGCAGGCGGCTGCGGCTCAGGATCCGGTGCAGGATCGTCTTTTTTACAGGAAATTGCGGCCAGAACGAGTCCTAAAAATAACGGTAAAAGTCTGATTTTCATTGAATAGTAAAGATATTTAAAAAGTTTGAAAACTGAAAGCTGCTAGTAGTGCGAGCCCAAATAAGACGCAGATTGCACAGAACTCACAGATTTTTCTTTATTCCTCCCTTGGTTTAGGCACTCTAATCTTGCGCGTTGAGCAAATTGCCGCCGATTTAAAGGTTTATAAAAACAAAACCAAACTGCAAACAAAAAAGAGACGCAGATTCCACAGATTTCACGGATAAGTACAAGACCATTATATACACGGATGTTACCAATTTACGCAGAGTCCCGTCGAGGACGTCGGGATCTGTGAAATTGTATTTAGGCAACTTGATTAATATAGTTCTGTGTAATCGGTGAAATCAGCGTCTTAATTTCTGATTACCCGAATTTAGTTCCATGGAATTTCTATGCGGGCATCCGTCGCGGCAGAGCCGAGACGCATCTGTGAAATTTTACCTTAGCAACTGAGCAAAAGCCTTGATCGGTGAAATCGGCGAAATCTGCGTCTGCATTAAAGACTCTGCCGGACCACGGCTTTAGGTCGCGTGGAAGTTGAACCTTGAAATTTAACCGCGATGACAATAAAACCACTATTAATTCGTTATGATAATCAACCGTTTAGGATGGAAAAGGTCGGTTTAAACCCTTATTTTTAATAAATCCGTATCTTTGCCCCCTAACTAATTTTGAAGTAGGATGACGTATTTGGATTTCGAAAAACCTATCCAGGACCTGGAGGGTGAGCTTACCAAATTGAAGGAGGTAGCTTCAAAAAGCAAGGTCGATCTTAAAGATAAAATTGAAGAACTAGAAAATCACATTAAGGATAAAACCCGGGAAATTTACTCCAACCTTTCGGCCTGGCAACGGGTGCAGGTGAGCAGGCATCCCGAGCGTCCTTATACCCTGGCATACATTGATTACGTTTCCGGCAAAACCTTTATGGAGCTGCATGGCGACAGAACGGTGGGTGATGATAAAGCAATGGTAGGTGGTTTCGGAGATATTGACGGACAAACCGTTATGTTCATCGGTCAGCAGAAAGGCATCAATACCAAGATGCGCCAGATCCGCCGCTTCGGCATGGCTAACCCTGAAGGTTATCGCAAAGCCCTCCGCCTGATGAAAATGGCGGAGAAATTCAACAAACCTATTGTCACATTTATAGATACCCCCGGAGCGTATCCTGGACTTGAAGCCGAAGAACGCGGACAGGGAGAGGCTATTGCCCGCAACCTGCTCGAGATGGCTCAGCTGAAAGTACCTGTGATCTGTATTATTATTGGAGAAGGTGCAAGTGGTGGAGCTTTAGGCATAGGGATCGGCGATCGCGTGCTGATGCTTGAAAACACCTGGTACTCTGTTATTTCACCTGAGTCATGCTCTTCTATTTTATGGAGAAGCTGGAACTTTAAGGAAAAGGCAGCTGAAGCTTTGAAGCTCACTTCCCACGATATGAACCAGAATGGTTTGATAGATGGCATTATTCCTGAACCTCTTGGTGGCGCGCACCGCAACCATGAAGAATCCTTTGCAACGGTAAAAGCGGAGATCCTGAAACACCTGAAGGATCTTAAAAAACTTACGCCTGAAAAACGGATCGAAGAACGTATTGAAAAGTTCTCGGCTATGGGCGTGGTTCACGATCTTGCAAAAGAAGAAGAGCCGGTATCCCATCAGTAGCCTGCAATTAATCGCTCTTAAGACGCAGATTACACGGATTACACAGAGTTGTGTTAACCAACCGTCGTAAAGAATTTTCGCGGATAAGTCTATTTCCTGCACGGAGCTTCCTTCAATCTGTCACAATTTATGGCAGTGCAGGATAATGATTATTGCAATAAAATCTCTGTGAAATCAGCGTAATCTGTGTCTGTAAAATCTGTGGTTCGGCAATGATTCAGTAATTTAGGAGCGCCGTCACACCAACGCATGCTGGTTGCTTATGAGAGGTAGATCGTATTTTTTTCTTTTTTCAGGAGCAATTCTGCTCTTTATCCTTTTCATTGAAAAGATCAACGGCCGTTTCTGGCTCAATGATTTTAAAGTTTATTATTCGGCCGCGCAGGCCTTCCTGTCAAATGAGCCGGTTTATGGAGTTTCATTTGGACTGGATTCAGGAGTATACAAATATTCACCCATCCTGCTTTTTCTCTTTGCCCCTTATACTCTTCTGCCCTATGAGATTGCGGCCATTGTTCACTTTTTAATTACGTCGTTCGCCACTATTATTGCTTTGAGCCTGGCATACCGCCTCAGCAGCCGCTTTTGGAAAAGCGAGGTCAATCAACTATTTCTCCTCCTAGCGTTTTCGTTTGTAATTATCCTCGATCATCTTTTCAGGGACCTTCATCTGGGAAATGTGAACATGATCCTCGTTCTGATTCTGCTGTCTTCCCTGTGGCAGCTCTTGAAACACAGGGATCTTGCAGCAGGACTACTCTTTGCACTGGCCTGTTTGTTCAAGCCTTATTTTATCCTGCTTGCACTGCCCCTTTTACTGAACAAAAAGTGGAAAATGATCATGGTAAGCGCCCTGGGCGGTATTGCGCTGTTTGGCATGATGATGCTGATTTGCGGCGTAACAAAAACACTGGACCTGCACCGCGACTGGCTAACTTCCATGTCGTTGCACAGCGACCAGCTTGGCAGCAATCACACCCTGCTGTCGCTGATGAATCGTTATCTGCATATAGAAATATCTTCTGCGTTTCAATTCCTTCCCCTTTTAATGCTGGCTGGTGCCTATTCTCTTTTTGTTTTATGGAGACGGATGATCGATATCAGGGAAAAAAGCAGGAACGAATCACAGACCATATTTTCGTTTTTTGTGCTCCTCGCAATAATTCCAAATCTCCTGATAACCGATACTGAACATTTTCTATTCTCCCTTCCTCTCATCGTGTGGTGCATGCATCGCCTATTTATCTTAAGAAACAAACAACTAACTGCCCTCTACTCTATCATAATTATTGTTTACGCCACCGCATCGTCCGACCTTTACGGAACAGCAGTTGCTGGTATCCTGGAACACGCGGGCCTGCTAGGTCTTGCCAATATTGCCCTTATCCTGTTCTCAACTTTTCTTCAACTGGATCATCGCAAAAGTAAAATAACCCACACTCCAGGTGTTATTGGGGACAAGAAATCAATCCAGTCCTGATGAAAGCCGGAAAAAATAACATCCCGATCATTATTGTTGTTTTTACAGCAGTGTTCTTCATTCCCTTTTTGGGTTCAGTGCATTTGTTCGACTGGGATGAGATCAACTTTGCAGAATGTGCGAGGGAGATGATCGTAACAGGAAATTATTTCAACCCACAGATGAACTTCATGCCCTTCTGGGAAAAACCGCCACTGTTCATCTGGATGCAGGCCTTAAGCATGAAGGCATTTGGAGTGAATGAATTTGCGGCACGTTTCCCGAATGCAGTATGCGGCATCATTACACTGCTCCTTGTCTTCAGGATCGGGAAAAGAATAGCCGATGAGAAAATGGGCTTGTTATGGGCCGCCAGCTACGCGGCTTCCCTGCTGCCACAATTTTATTTCAGGTCTGGCATTATTGACCCCTGGTTCAATCTTTTTATTTTCTCGTCAGTATATTACCTGGTCAAATATTCTTTTGACGATGATTTTATAGCCCGCAAACGAAATTTAAAATGGCTGGTTTATGCGGGCGTTCTTGCCGGGCTTGCCGTACTTACAAAGGGACCTGCCGCCCTGATCATTCTTTCACTTTGCGCAGGAACTTTTTTTATAGTCTCCCGCTTTAAGTTCAGGATGCCGCCCTTTCATCTGCTTGCTCTGCTTTGTGTTGTGATCATTACGGGAGGACTTTGGTTCATTTTACTTTATATGAAAGGTCAGGACGATGTGGTCAGGAACTTTATCAGTTACCAGGTGCATCTTTTTAATACGGAAGACTCAGGGCACGGAGGACCATTTTATTATCATTTTGTGGTACTGCTCCTGGGCTGTTTTCCGGCGTCCGCATTTGCACTTTACGGTCTTAAAAACAGGTCTGAAAACAATCGGGAAAAGCACTTTCACAGGTGGATGCTGATCCTTTTCTGGGTAGTGCTGATCCTGTTTTCAATTGTACAAACCAAGATCGTCCATTATTCCTCCCTCTGTTATTTTCCGCTCACCTGGTTTTCGGCCGTTGCTCTGCATAAGATCTGGAATGGAGAAGTGGCCTGGAAAAAGTGGATCAATGTTTTGCTTCTCTGCACAGGAGGTTTAATTGCACTTGCACTGACCATCATTGCATTTTTTGACCATTTCAAAGACCGGCTCATTAATTCGGGACTGATAAACGACCAGATGGCCGTTGAGAATTTAAAAGCAGATGTTCACTGGAATGGTTTTGAATGGCTGGCAGGGTTCACCGGGCTTGCTGCAATTATTTTTTGTATTGTGATGGTGGGTAGAAAAAAGATCCGTCCCGCCATTACCATCCTTCTCACCGGCAGTTTTCTTATGACGTTCCTTGCTTCCCTGCTTATTGTGCCTCGCATTGAAGGATATACACAAGCCGCTGTGATCGATTTTCATAAATCGCTGCAGGGAAAGAACGTATATGTTGAAGCACTCAATTACTGGAGTTACGCCCAGTATTTTTACACTCAGAAAAAAGTTCCGGCCAATAAGGAGAACAACAATATGGAGTGGCTGCTACATGGTGATATAGACAGGGATGTTTATTTTGTCAGTAAGGTGACCCTCGACGAGATGAATAAAAAGGAATATTCAATGGCGCAGGAAATTGGCCGGAAAAACGGGTTTGTTTTTTATAAGAGAGCCGCGCAAAGGGACACGAGCGGTCTTAAATAATTTTTGTGTAATCTCGCTGCAAACGAAAAAAGCCTGCTATAGAAGCAGGCTTTTTTTAATTCTACGATAAAAAATTACTTTTTGATCCGCTCAACATATTCGCCAGTGCGAGTATCAACCTTTACCCAGTCGCCTTCGTTCACAAACAGGGGAACGCGGATCTCGGTACCAGTATCTATTTTGGCCGGTTTTAAGGTGTTGGTGGCAGTATCTCCTTTTAAGCCTGGTTCGGTGTAAGTGATCTGTGCTTCAGTAAAGGTCGGAGCTTCAGCGATGATAGGATTATCACCATCTTCAAAGCTTACTTTTACTTCCATACCTTCTTTTAAGAACCGTCCGCTATCGCCAAACATGCTCATTGGGATGTGCACCTGCTCGTATGTTTCATTGTCCATCACCACGGCAAATTCACCTTCGGCATAAATATATTGCATCATTTTATACTCCACGCGAACCACCTCAACGGCTTCACCGCTGCGGAAACGATTCTCGGTTTGTTTTCCATTTTTAAGGTTTCGCATTTTTGCCTGGTAAAAGGCGCGAAGGTTCCCGGGGGTCCTGTGTTGGTATTCCATGATCTGGACCAGTTCACCATTATAACGGATCACCGATCCTACCCCAATATCTCCTGTATCTGCCATAAATAATTAAAATTTTAGTGCGCAAACGCGCTTTTTTCAAGGTTCTAAAGGTAAAAAATTATTTTCAGCCCACATTGCCAGCCTTTAATTTTTTGGGCTGCATTGTCCTGGAGGCAGAAACCGCAAAGGGCACAAAGCTTAACGCAGAGGTCGCAAAGTGCT
This sequence comes from uncultured bacterium, assembly GCA_966211905.1. GTDB lineage: Bacteria > Bacteroidota > Bacteroidia > B-17B0 > Aurantibacillaceae > Aurantibacillus. Next base: position 18,323 of record CBIHOL010000009.1, on the reverse strand, counting down.
ACGCGGATGTATTTCGACGTTCTTTTATGCGGTGCGCCTTGTGAAGTGCCACATGATAAAAGTAACCGGGTACAGGAAGGCGGTTTTTGGAAAACGGTTGAAAACTCCCCCCTTTCGGTTGAATAGTTGACATGGATAAGACATTTTAGAATGTTACATCTGTACTAGTAATAATTGTTTAACCCTAATCCCCAAAACCATGAAAACAAAAAAAGTGATCTTTGGAGCGCTTGCAGGAACAGTAACCATGTTCCTCTGCGGATTTCTTATCTACGGTGTGTTGCTGTCCAGTTACATGGCGGCCAATGCAAATACGGCCGTAGCATTGCCAATGGAACAAATGAAATTCCCGGTGATGATCCTCTCTAATTTTATGTGGGCACTGCTTTTTACACTGATCATCGACTGGTCGGGCGTACAAACTGCTATGGCAGGCGCTAAGACTGGCGCCATTACCGGCTTCCTGGGACTGTTGGGTGTAACCCTGACGTTATTTGCCACCACCACTCTTCACAATAATAACATGACCTACGTATTGGTTGACGCCATCGCATTTGCGGTAATGTCAGGAATTTCGGGAGCTGTTATTGCGTGGGTGACGCATAAAGTAACAGCACAAAAAACTGCTACTGCATAGGCACGAGGTACACGGCCGCTAGCCAGTTGCTGGACGAGCGAGCTTGTGCGGTAAGGAATTCTTCCTGCATTCCGATCTATTTACGATCTACGATTTACGTCCCGATAGCTATCGGGGGAAGAACAGCTTGCGCACAGTCATAATTCAATTTACGATGTACGATATACGATTTAAAGAACAGGCTGCGCACAGGCATAATTCAATTTACGATATACGATGTACGATTTAAGAACAGCTTTCGCACGAGCGAGCTACGGATAAGAAATTTCGTCAGCACTACGGATACTCAACCACAAGAAACATCCGATAGCTATCGGGTTTGCAGTGCGATACATTCAACTCACGGCGGCACAGCCTAAAATTACGATGTACAATTATTGCTATAAAAACGCGTTAGCAGTTAACGCAATCGTAAATCGTACATCGTAAATAATGGCGCTACTTCTTGACCTTGTCCTTAAACACTTTCTCAAACTTCTCGATCTTCGGTTGAATAACGTACTGACAATATCCCTGGCTGCCATTCTGATTGTAATAATTCTGATGGTAATCTTCGGCAGGATAATAATTTTTTATCGGAGTTATTTCGGTGATGATAGGATTAGGATACACCTTTTCCTCGTTTAATTTTTTCTTGTATTCTTCGGCCGTTTTCCTTTGTTCTTCGTTATGATAAAAAACAGCAGACCGGTATTGTGTTCCTATATCATTTCCCTGGCGGTTCATAGTAGTCGGGTCATGAGTTTTCCAGAAGATCTGCAGCAGGTCATCAAATGAAACTTTAGTTTTATCGTATGTGAGACGGATCACCTCAGCGTGGCCGGTTGTACCATTGCAGACTTCCTTATATGAAGGATTTTTGACAGTCCCGCCGCTATAACCACTTTCCACTTTTAAAACTCCATCAACTCTCTGAAAGATCGCTTCCACGCACCAGAAGCAGCCGCCTCCAAAAGTGGCGGTATCGATATTGGAATTACTTTGTTGAGGAATTGCTTGTGCAGAAGGTTCGTTTGTTTGTGACATGGGTTCTGGATTGTTATTAGTTCTGGCCTGTCCGCAGGCGCCTGCAAAAAAAACAGCTGCAACAAAGGTTACAGCTGACTTTAAAATTTTTATGGTTATCATCTTAAATAGTTATTCCTCTTTTTTAGCTCCGCTTGCTGCTGCGGCTTCTTCTTCAGGAGTCTTTTTCTTTTTTTCCTTCTTTGGCTTTCCACCTTTTTCACGACCGGAAAAATCGAAATAACGTTTGATCTTATCGTTCTTCGTGATCTTGATCACCCCGTCGATATCCCACTCCACCGTGGTGAACGTCAGTGCCGCTGTCTGGTTGTCTTCATTAGTGGCGCTTGCCTCCACTTCCAGCAACCTCACTTCAGTGTCGGTTGAATCGGTGAAAATAGAATCCTTGTTGATGCGGTACCTGATGGCCTTATATCCAAACTTCTCGTACAGGTAATCGCTGAATACCTTACCATCCTTAAAATACAATTTATCGGCGATGTTCTTTTTTGTTGATGCCACCCCGTCTTTGGTTTCGGCCAGACTGATATTAAAAGTGCGCTTGTGCAGAGAATCTTTTTCCGTTTTGAAGGAGAACAAAACCGCAAAAAATAAAATTGCGATCAGAATGCTCTTAACTGTTATAATCCGCCTGTATTCCATAGCAATAAATTTTAAGGAAATTTAATGGCTAAAAATAGGAATTAAATTGCGTAATTAACAGTTAAAAAAAATTACATTCATGCAGCCGCTTGCAGAACGTGTACGTCCCAGGAACCTTGACCAGTACATTGGGCAGCAGCACATCATAGGTCAGGGAAAGGCTCTCAGGAATGCCATTGCCCAGAATCTTTTGCCCTCTCTTATTTTCTGGGGACCACCGGGTGTTGGCAAAACCTCCCTTGCCCTTATAATTGCCAGTGAACTTAAAAGACCTTTTTACATGCTCAGCGCCATAAACAGTGGCGTGAAGGATATCAGGGAGGTGATTGAAAAAGCAGGCGATAATAACCTGTTCAACCAGAGCAAACCTATTTTATTCATCGATGAAATTCACAGGTTCAGCAAGTCTCAGCAGGATTCGTTGCTTGGTGCGGTTGAAAAAGGTGTGATCACACTCGTAGGTGCAACTACCGAGAATCCTTCCTTCGAAGTGATCCCCGCCTTATTATCCAGGTGCCAGGTGTATGTTTTAAAATCACTGGAAGAGAATGAGCTTGTCCAGTTGATGAATAACGCCCTGGCGCAGGACGAATTTCTGAGTAAGAAAAAAATAAAGATCCTCGAACATGAGGCGCTGATAAGGGTCAGCGGAGGCGACGCCCGAAAGCTCCTGAATGCGCTGGAGATCACGGTAAACAGCAGCAAAGAAGATGAGATAGAGATCACCAATGAGCTGGTGTTAAATGTGATCCAGCAGAACCTTGCCATGTACGACAAAAATGGCGAGCAGCATTATGATATAATTTCGGCTTTCATCAAATCGATACGAGGAAGCGACCCGAACGCCGCACTGTACTATCTTGCCAGGATGCTGCACGGAGGGGAAGATCCGCTGTTTATTGCAAGAAGGCTGGTGATCCTTGCAAGCGAAGATATCGGGAATGCAAATCCCAACGCCATATTGCTTGCCACTTCGTGCTTTAATGCCGTAAATATTATCGGCATGCCCGAAGGCCGTATCATTTTAGGTCAGTGCGTTACATACCTTGCGTGCAGCGCTAAAAGCAATGCCAGCTACATGGGCATTAATGAGGCTATGGCCGCCGTAGAAGCAACGGGCGATCTTCCGGTCCCACTTTATTTAAGGAATGCCCCTACCAAACTAATGAAGGACCTCGATTACGGGAAGAACTATCAATACGCCCATTCGTTTGAAAACAATTTTATTGAGCAGGAATTCTTGCCGGAAAAATTAAGCGGTAAAAAGTTCTATGAGCCGGGAAACAACGCCAGGGAGGCAGAGCAGCGGCAGTATCTTAAGAAGTTGTGGAAGGATAAGTACGGGTACTAACCGGTTTCGTGTTTCTTGTTTCGGGTTCCTGGTTGTTCGCGTTTTCACACGTTTATTTAATCACACCACAAGTGGTATCAGGGTTATACCAAAATAAAATAGTCGATTACCGATTTCAACCAGAAACAAGCAACCAGAAACCAGAAACTATCAGGGTTCAAAAAGACCAAGAAAAAGATAAGTGCTAAAGGAATTTAGTAATTAAGATTACCACTCTTCACTCTCACCTTCAACAGGTGCGATCGACATGCCTTCTTTCAGATCAGCAACCACAATTCCGGCGCTGCGAAGTGCTTCTCCTTTTAATTTTTTCCAGATAATATCTTCCATTACCATGCTGCCGCAATCAGGTACTTTGTTATCAACGCTTCCTGCACTTGCACGTCCGCTTTTAGAGATATGACGGATATCCGATACCACGTAGCGGAACCTGTTGTCCTTGCACTCGATCACAACTTTCATTGAGATCTTACCTGTGTAATCAACTTTGGGATTTAGTTCTTTTGGCTTTACGGGAAAGCTCGCAATGCATTCTGCTTTGTTGCTGGTCGTAGTTCCCCCGGTCTTTTTATACTTGGCATTGTCTTGCTTGATCCAGCCTACAGCCCTTTTGAGCAGCTCAGAAGCCGGCAGGGAATCGGTTTTAATAACCTCGGTATATTTCGTTTCGGCCTTTTTCAGATCAAACTCATCTTCCGAAACGGCGGTGCCGGTTACGCTGGCAGTTTGCGCCTGGTAAAAAGAGTTCAGAAAAAGAAAGGTAAGTAAAATCAGAAATTTTCCGGGTGATGTTGTCATGTCTACTGTCAGTTTATATAAACCTAAACGGGTAATAAAAATACGCTTTTTTTAATACAATTGCGGAAATTTTGCCGGATCAGCCTCATGCATCATGCTATATAGGGCCTCAAAAACATCGTCTGCGCTTGGTTTACTGAAATAATCCCCGTCGCTACCATAGGCGGGACGGTGCTCGCGGGCTGCTATAGTGCATGGCTTAGCGTCCAGGTAATTGTAACCACCCTGAACTTCAAGGATCTGCTGCAGGATATAAGCACTGGCTCCCCCCGGTACGTCTTCGTCGAATACCACCAGGCGGTTTGTTTTTTTCACTGACTCTACCAGTGAATGTTCCGTATCAAAAGGAATGAGGGTCTGAACATCCACAAGCTCAACCGAAATACCATGGTTCTCAAGCATTTTTATAGCTTCCTGGGCAATGCGCACACTACTGCCATAGGTAACTAGGGTAATATCTGATCCCTCAGACATTACTTCTGGTTTGCCCAGGGCAATTTTAAAGTCACCAAAATTGGAAGGTTGTTTTTCTTTTAACCTGTAACCGTTTAATGGCTCTATGATCAATGCAGGCTCATCGGCCTGTAACAGAGTATTATAAAATCCGGCGGCAATGGTCATGTTACGCGGAACACAAACGTTGATGCCACGGCAGGCATGAATAATGACGCCCATTGGCGAACCACTGTGCCACACACCTTCTAAACGGTGGCCCCGCGTACGAATGAGAACAGGAGCCTTCTGACGGCCTTTTGTTCTCCAATGCACGGTTGCCAGGTCGTCGCTCATTAACTGCAAGGCGTATAACAGGTAATCCAGATACTGTATCTCGGCAATAGGACGCAAGCCACGCATTGAAAGGCCGATGGCCTGACCCATTATAGTTGCTTCACGAATTCCGGTGTCAAAAACCCGGTGCTCTCCGTATTTTGCCTGCAAGCCTTCGAGACCCTGGTTCACCCCCCCGATTTTTCCGGAGTCCTCACCAAAGATCATTACTTCAGGATAACGCGCCAGGATGGCGTCAAAATTTTCCCGCAACACTTCCCTGCCGTCCACTAGCTTGTCATTCGCGTATTTTACTTCCTCCTGCTCAATATTGGCAACACGATAAGGCGATTGTGAATATAAATGTGAGCCATAACGCTCAGCATTTTCAGTACGCTGTGATGATAACCATTCCTTCAGCTGGTTGCGTACATCACCTTCATTTGAAGCAGTGGCGCGTAAAACTGATTTAACAGCAGAATGAATATCACGCCTGAGCGGTTCTTTTAAAGATTGTAATAGTTTTACAGCTTTGTCAGCTTCCTCGTGACCAAGGGAACTTAACAATGCTGCAACTTCAGTAATTTCTTTTTTTATCGGCGCCAGGTAAGCTGCCCAAGCCTTGTTCTTTGCGTCTTTTACCTTTTCCTTAGCCTTTTCTTCAATGGCCTGCAGTTCTTCTTCAACGGCCAGTGCATTGGTAAGCAACCACTGACGCATTTGTTTGATGCAATCAAAATCGGTTTCCCATTGCAGGCGTTCTGTCGACTTATACCTTTCGTGTGACCCGCTGGTACTATGCCCTTGTGGTTGAGTTACTTCTTCCACGTGAACCAGTACCGGCACATGTTCATTGCGACAGATCCTGATGGCCTGCTCGTAAGTTTCGCACAGGTGTGCGTAATCCCAGCCCTTGGTCCTGAAGATCTCGTATCCGTTCCCTTCTTTTTCGCGCTGAAATCCTTTTAATATTTCGCTGATGCTTTCCTTGGTGGTCTGATATTTTTTAGGAACCGAGATTCCGTGCCCATCATCCCATACACTGATCATCATTGGCACCTGCAGTACACCTGCGGCATTAATAGTTTCCCAGAATAATCCTTCACTGGTAGAAGCGTCACCGATGGTACCAAATCCCACTTCATTACCCTTATTGCTGAATTTGCTGAAGGCTTCCGTTTGAAGCTGCTCATTGATGCGGTAAAAATGCGAGGCATATGCGAGTCCCAACAGGCGTGGCATCTGGCCTCCTGTTGGAGATATATCGCTGCTTGAATTTTTTTGATCGATCAGCGATTTGAAATTTCCCTCTTCGTCAAGACTTTGCGTGCCGAAATGTCCACCCATCTGGCGGCCGGCGCTCATAGGCTCTTCGTTAAGATCGGTATTACCATATAAGCCTGCAAACCATTGTTCGATGGTAAGAGCACCAATGGCAAACATAAATGTCTGGTCGCGATAATACCCGCTGCGAAAGTCGCCCGCTTTAAACACCTTGCTCATAGCTACCTGCGCAAGTTCTTTACCGTCGCCAAAGATACCGAACTTGGCCTTGCCTGTCAGAACTTCCTTTCGTCCCAGCAGACTTGCCTGCCTGCTTTCATTCACAAGCCTGAAATCATCCAGCACAATTTTTTTGAATTCATCAAAACTTAAATTGTTAGTTCTGGCGGCACTATCCTGTTTTCCCATCATAAATGCTAATAACACAAATATAAGCGATAGAGTTTAATGTTAAAAGTTTTTTAAACGGACAAATCTATCTATGCTCTAAGCGTTTAGGGCAAACGGCTTCAATTATTTCTTTATCTTTAGAGAAATTCACTTTAACCTAAATGCGTAAAATTTTAAACCTGATCTACACGCTCGGTGTGGGATCTTTATTTGCCCAGGAGAAATTCTGCTACACAACAGAAGTCATGCAACAGTGGTTTGCTGAGCACCCGGAAGTAAAAAAACAATTTGAATTACGAAGAGCTGAAAAACTGGAGCAGGCGCGAATAGCGTTCGAGAACGGATACCAGGATCTCCTGGGGTCCCAGCAAAAAGCGGCGGCGGGTTCTACTTATACCATTCCCGTGGTTTTTCATATCCTGCATATGGGCGGAAATGAGAATATTTCCGATGCCCAGGTCATAGACCAGGTGAACATTCTTACAAGGGATTATAACAAGCTGAACGCCGACACTGCCAATGTAGTGGCCCCATTCAAGAATAAAATAGGAAATCCCTCTGTTACATTTGTTCTTGCTACAAAAGATCCGAATGGTGTATGCACCAACGGTATCATCCGTCATTGGGATCCCAATACAAATTGGACCGGTGGATTCAATAACTATAAGTATACCTGGCCCAGCAACCAGTACCTGAATATTTATGTGGTGAACACCATCAACAGCAACGCCGCCGGGTACACTTTTCTTCCCGGCACTATTAATGCTACTATGGACGCAATTGTGGTGCTAAGCACTTACGTTGGAAGCATTGGAACGGGCAGCGCATATAAGTCGCGGGTGCTTACCCACGAGGCAGGACACTGGCTGGACCTGGAGCATGTTTGGGGTTATAATAATAATCCCGGTGTGGCCTGCGGAGACGATGGTGTTTTTGATACTCCTGAGACGAAGGGCTTTTCAACCTGTCCACTGAACAATGCGGTTATATGTAATGCAGGAGTTGTTGAGAACGTGCAAAATTATATGGAATACTCTTATTGTGATGTAATGTTTACTCAAGGCCAGGCGGCAAGAATGCAGGCCGCTCTCAGCAGTACGGTCGCGGGAAGAAATAATCTCAGCAGCCAGAATAACCTTGCGTTGACAGGTGTATTAAATCCACTTGCCAACTGTGTTCCAATGATCGATATCATGGCGAGTCCAGGTGGCACTGCCTGTGCAGGAAGACCGGTCACATTTACTTCATATACTTTCAATGCCAGTCCTGCTACTTATTCATGGACCTCAGCAAACGGCATAACAATTCAAAACGCAACATCCCAAAGCATTAGCGTAACTTTTCCTTCAACGGGCACGTACGTTATCGGATGCACAGTTGCAAATCTTAATGGAAGCAACAGCAGCTACAGCGTTATTGTAGTGAAAGATGGTGATGCGGAAGTGAGCACCGGTAATTCAGAAAGCTTTGAAGAGGTTGCTCTTCCCCAGTACTGGCAGGCAGTAAGCGTGGGCTCACAAACAAGTATGTGGGACTTAACCAGCGATGCCTCCTCGCATGGAGTTCAAAGTATGTATCTTCCCGGTGAGGTGCTCACAGCGGGTTCAGTGCATATCCTGGAAGGGCCGTCATATGATTTTAAAAATAACCCGGGTGCCATGTATTCCTTTAAATATGCGTATGCGAAAGCAACCAGCACCAATAAAGATATTTTTAAAGTGCAGGCAAGCATGGATTGCGGAGGAAAATGGGTGGATATTTACGTGCCTGGTAACAGTCAAATGGCGAACGGCTCGGGAGGTGTAACTCCATTGCCTTTTGTACCGACCGAGGAACTCTGGAAATCGTATCTTCTTTCCAATCATCCGAATTTCAAATCATTTGTTAATGAACCGCATGTAAGCATACGTTATTATTTCCAGGAAGATCCGGGCGGACCTGGTAAGGGCAACAGGCTGTACCTCGACCAGATAAATTTTGAAACACCTACGGGAGTTAATGATCTTACCAAAGCGATCGGTCTTTCACTGCAGCCAAATCCGGCTGGTAGCAATTGTACCGTTTCCTTTGATCTTAGCAAGCCGTCGCAAACTGAGGTGGAGGTTGTTTCGGTAACGGGTGCGGTGGTGTACAGTAAAGGGACATCAGAGTTGCAACCGGGTGGACATGAAGTTTACATTGAAGTGGCGGATTTTCCGGCCGGACTTTATTTTGTGAATGTGAAGATAGATGGTGTGAAAATGACGCGGAAGTTGATCGTGGAGTGATAGAAATAATCAGCGTTAAATAATTTTGAAAGAGGTTCACAGTTTTGTGGACCTTTTTTTTTCAGCAGCTGGTGATGCGGGAAGAATAAGGTAATAAGGTTGTTGGGAGGCTGGGTGATTAGGTTATTAAGGTAATAAGGTTGACTCCGTTATCCTTACGGATATGCAGGTGGTTTAATAAGGTAATAAGGTTGTTGTGGGGTCGGCTGATTTGGTTATTAAGGTAATAAGGTTGACTCCGTTATCCTTACGGATATGCAGGTGGCTTGTAAGGTAATAAGGTTATTGGGTGGCTAGTTATGCGAGACTGTGCGGTGGGTTGGCAGCGGTAACTGCTCGACTCCACCGCACCTGCAGGTTGCCGCGGCCGCAGTTAAATCAAACGGTAAGCGGCCTCGCAAAGACGCGCTTTTGTTGGTGCTTGCACTATAAAACCCCAGGCGCGTCATCGCGAAAGGCAAACGTCCGGTGGACGTTTGAGCGAGACTGTGCGATAGGCCGCTGGCGAAGCGATCTGCGTGTGTGGAGGAATCGCGCTGCTATCAGACACCACACGTTGACCAGGAAGGTAACTTACAATTTTAACACAAAAAAAAATCCCGGACTTAAGACCGGGACTTTTTATAATTTCTATTTCAGAAAGGATTACATCTGTGCATCCAGTTTTGCGGCCAGGGCTGCTTTTGGAACCACACCAACTTGTTTATCTACAAGGATGCCGTTTTTAAAATATAAAAGAGTAGGAATATTACGGATACCGTAGTTGGCAGAAATATTCGAGTTCTGGTCAACGTTCACTTTGCCAATCACCGCGCGTCCGTCGTATTCTTTAGCAAGTTCTTCAACAACTGGTCCAACCATCCTGCATGGTCCGCACCATTCAGCCCAAAAGTCAACTAATACGGGTTTATCGCTTTTAAGAACAACTTCTTCAAAATTTGCGTCTGTGATTTCTAATGCCATAATTATTGTTTTTTATTATTTAAGGATATACAATTTTTATTCCAGATCAAAATTAATCGTTTGCAAGGTAACGGAAAAATCGTTTTGTAACAATCGTTCCAATTTAACTAACTTTTACTTTGTTCCTCCGTTCCAGATAAATTCCTGCAATGCACGTTAGTAGCAGCAGTGCCGAACCGATACCTGCGATGGTATTACCGGTCTTATAAATGGCAGGTTCAAACTTAAATTCAATAGTATGCTTACCCGCCGGTACAGGCATCCCACGAAGAACATAATTAACCTGAAAATGTGGTGTTAATTGCCCATCCACATAAGCGTTCCACCCATGCGCATAATAGATCTCAGAAAATACCGCGAACTGCTCCTCACTACTTTCACATTTATACACCAGGTCGTTCGGAAGATAACTTACCAGTTCTATACTACCCTTGCCACTGTAAGAATTTTTGAAATTCCCGCTATTCTTTTCCGTGTTAATGATCGCTTCCGTCTTAGTGTCGATCCTTTTTAATCCTACGATCTCGCTATCGGGCGATTGCACCATTTTGAGAGAATTCACAAACCATACATTTCCGTTGGGAACCGGATTTTTAAGCGGGATGCTTCTGTCGCCCTCTTCGCCAACAGGCAAAATAATATATTTTGTATTCAGCATATTTAATACCCTCAGCTGGGAGAATAACGCACGAAGGGCGCTATCTCCTTTTGCCGCTTCGTTAACGCCTCTTGAAAAAATGCTCATTTCGGGGCGGATGTGGAAATCGATCAGGTCGACATACCTTCTCAGCTTGGCACCATGATAACCACCTACAGAGTGATGATAAAAAGACGTTGAGGCGTCATCAAAAGGACTCACGGTGAGATTTAGAACACGATATTGCGTCGTGTCGCGAAGGATCTCCTCGTCGGCTTCCGTTTTCCCTGAAATGTATTGCTGGTTCTCAGCTTTTGTAATGAAGGAGCGATCGTTCAGGTAACGCCTGTCGACCGTCCACAGATCAATAAAAATAAAAAAGCCGATAGATGCGAAAAAGATCTGCCGGTTTATCTTCCCTGTAAAGTAGAGGAAGAGTGAAAGGAAAGCAAGTCCTGCAAAAATAAGGCTACGCAATGCGTCGGAGCGAAAGATCTCTTTCCTGGCAGTTTCTATCTCCGGCATTAAACGTGCAATGTTAGGTCGTACCTGGTCCTCGGGATACCCTGCCCTTACGTAGGACTGGATCATGCGATCCTCTTCGCCCGTAGCGTGAAAGGTATTAAGCATGTCGGGAACAAGATAAGAGAGCGCACAAAATCCACCTACCACACCGCATACAATAAAAATGAGTCTCTTGAGCGGCAGATCTTTTTTCAGAGTCCTGATATGTACAAGGTCATTCCAGCTTTTAAATTTCAGCATTTCATTAATTGCCAGCACTGCCAGTAAGGGAAGGGTCAACTCTGCCACTACCAGGATCATACTTACCGCCCTGAACTTGTTATAGCCGGGAACAAAATCCATAAAAAATGATGTGAGTCCCATAAAATTATGTCCCCACGATAACGGAATGGTTAACAGGGTCACAAAGAACAAAGGCCACTTCACCGGATTTTTAATGATGAACATGCCAATGAGCGCGAGCATGGCAACGATCACCCCGATATAAACAGGTCCTGAAGTGCCCGGCTGATCGCCGAAGTAAGGGTTGCTTTGTGAAACCATTTCCCGCATTTCGGGATCCACTTTTTTTAATGCTTTCGGATCTACCCGCCCTATGGCATTATCACCACCGCCTTTAAAATCGGGAATGAGGAATGTAAAGGTCTCACCAATGCCATAGCTCCAGTGTGTAGCATAATCTTTATCCAGTCCGCCTGACAGGATATTCTTATTGCTGCTCATATCAGAATTGATGGTCAGCTCCGCTTTACCGCGGTTACTAAGCTTACCGTATTCATTTGTGGTAAGCAGGTTACCTGCATTAGGAAGTATGCCAATTAAACAGGCGAGGAGAAAAAATAAAAAAGGTTTGAAGAACGCGGGAAGTCTTTTTTCTTTCATGTAAATGAAAAAATATCCGGCAATAAGGAATGCCACAACAATATAACCGTAATAGGCAATCTGCACGTGGTTGGCATTAAGCTCCATGGCCGTAAACAGCGAGGTAACGCAAAGACCCAGCCATAATCTTCCCCTGAAGAGCAATACAATTCCCCCCAGCAGTGCCGGCAGATAACCAAGCGCGTTTGCTTTGGAGTTATGACCCGCCTGGATGATAATAAGAAAATACGAACTTAAACCATAAGCGAGTCCTCCTATCAGCGCCAGCCAGGGATCAACTTCCAGGCATAACAGCAGGATAAAAAAACCGAAACAATAAAGGAACAGGTATCCACCCGGGTGAGGCAGAAAAAGCTTAAAGACCTTGTCGAGCGCACCCAGCCAGTTGCCAGGATATAAAGTAGAGATCTGGTAGGCAGGCATCCCCCCGAACATGGAATTGGTCCACAGCGGCTCTGTATCGAATTTATCGCGGTAATCAAACACTTCCTTGCTCATGCCACGGTGCATGGCGATGTCGTGCTGACGCAATTCCTTGCCGCTTAAAAGGGGCTTGAAATAGACCAGGGTAATAATAGCAAAAAGGGCCACAGCCACCGCGTGTGGGAGATATTTCTTGAAATTGATCTGCATAGGAATTTTTAGCGTCACAAATATATCAAAATAATAGGCGGCGGCTTAGCCGGTATAATTACAGGAAAATATATTTCGCCAACACCCTCAATTTCTTATTTTTGTACCTCGATTTTTATGGACAAAAAAAACTACTTCGCGCATCCTACAGCCATTATTGATGAGGGTTGTGAAATTGGCGAGGGCACTAAGATCTGGCATTTTTCTCATGTGATGCCTAACTGCCGCCTGGGCAGGAATTGCAACCTGGGTCAAAACGTAGTGATCTCACCCGACGTGGTGTTAGGAAGTAATGTAAAAGTGCAGAACAATGTTTCCATCTACACCGGCGTTACCTGTGAGGACGATGTTTTTTTGGGACCTTCAATGGTTTTCACCAATGTGATAAATCCCAGAAGCGCCGTGAACCGTAAATCGGAATATGCAAGAACACATGTAGGCAAAGGCGCCACTATAGGCGCCAACGCCACTATTGTGTGTGGGCACGACATCGGCAATTTTGCTTTTATCGGCGCCGGGGCCGTGGTCACAAAAACGGTTCCCGCTTATGCGCTGGTAGTTGGCAATCCATCAAAACAAATTGGATGGATGAGCGAATTCGGCCATAGACTAGAGTTTGATAAGGATGGAGTAGCTTTATGCAAGGAAAGCGGCGGGAAATATAAACTGGAAAACGGTAAGGTGTCGCGCATGAGCTGAAGCGCAAAATAAAATGCATCTGGAAAAACTACCATCCAAAATATATTTTATCCGCGACCAACGGGTGATGCTTGATTTTGACCTCGCAGTGCTTTATGAAGTGGAGACCCGTGGGTTAAACCAGGCAGTTAAAAGAAATATAAAGCGGTTCCCCGGAGATTTTATGTTTCAACTGACAAAACAAGAATGGCAGAGTATGTCATCACAAATTGTGATGACATCGACGAACAAAAGGCCTAAATCCTCCGTTCCGTATGCTTTCACCGAACAAGGCCTGGCTATGTTAAGCGGAGTACTTAAATCGGAAAAGGCGATAAAGGTGAATATTAATATTATGCGTGCGTTTGTTGTTCTTCGGCAGTTTGCACTCACCAACGAAAACCTGACCCGGAAACTGAAGGAGATCGAATCGAAGTACGACAAACAATTTAAGGATGTTTACGATGCCATAAATTTTTCTAATGCACAGGGAAAAGCAGCATGAAAACAAAACAAAAGGAAAAAAATCGGTTTTAAAAAACAGGCATGATTGAAAATAAAATAAAATTTGCGGTAGTTGGACAGGGGCATATTGGTAAACGACATGCCGAGATGATCCGCCGTAATCCTGCCTGCGAACTGGTGGCGGTGTGTGATACCATGTCCCAGTCGTCACTGGGACTTGAAGGCATAAAAGAAAAGTTCTACAGCTCTGTTGAATCGATGATCTCCGCGCATCCGGAAGTGCAGGTAATAAATGTTTGTACTCCTAACGGACTTCATGCCCGGCATTCGCTTCTGGCACTTGATGGCGGAAAACACGTGGTGGTTGAAAAGCCTATGGCTCTTTCAAAAGCCGACTGTGAAAAGATCATTTATGCGGCGCTGCACCAGCACAAAACAGTTTTCTGTGTGATGCAGAACCGTTATTCTCCGCCAAGCGTATGGCTGAAAGAGATCGTTGATAAAGATATTATCGGCGAAATTTATATGGTGCAGCTTAATTGCTACTGGAACCGCGATGAGAGATATTATAAACCTGGCAACTGGAAAGGTACCCAGGAGCTGGACGGAGGAACCTTGTTTACGCAGTTCAGTCACTGGATCGATATCATGTACTGGATCTTTGGTGATATCACTAACATCCAGGCAAAATTTGCCGATTTTAATCACTCTAAAACAACGGCATTTGAAGACAGTGGCTTTGTAAGTTTTGACTTTGTGAACGGAGGCATGGGATGCATCAATTACTCTACCGCTGTGTGGGATAAGAACCTTGAATCTTCGCTCACTATCATTGGAAGCAAAGGCAGCGTAAAAGTGGGTGGACAGTATATGGACCAGATCGAGATCTGTAATATTAAAGACTATAAAATGCCAAAGCTGGAGGAAACAAATCCAGCGAACGATTACGGCGCCTATAAGGGTTCGGCAAACAATCACCATAATGTGATCGAAAATGTGGTCCATACCTTATCGGGCACTAATAAGATCTCTACAAATGCACTTGAAGGTTTAAAGGTGGTTGACATCATCGAAAGGATCTACGCACTGCGTCCTGCTGGCGTTATCAAATCCTCTGACAAAAAACAAAAGCAGGACACCGCCCTCAACTCTTAATTTGATTTTTAATTTTTAATTTTTCATTCTTAATTCCCCTGATGAGTATTTACGACAAGATTTTAAAAAAAGACGCTACGATCGCAGTTATCGGACTTGGATACGTGGGACTTCCCATTGCCCTTGCATTCGCTAAAAAAGTAAAAGTAATTGGTTTTGATATCAACGCTGAGCGTGTTGATATGATGAAGAAGGGCATAGATCCCAGCAATGAGCTTACCAAAAATGATTTTGCGAAGGCTGATATTACATTCACCCATAAGCTGGAGGACCTGAAAAAAGCGAACTTTTTTATTGTCGCCGTACCAACTCCTATTGATGAGCATAATCTGCCGGACCTTAAACCGCTTCTAGGCGCATCTGCCACCGTAGGAAAAGTTCTTAAAAAAGGGGATTATGTTGTTTTTGAATCAACGGTGTATCCTGGCTGTACCGAGGAGGATTGTATCCCGGTGCTGGAACAACATTCGGGTTTGAAGTTTGTAAAAGATTTTAAGGTAGGATATTCTCCTGAGCGCATCAACCCGGGCGACAAAGAGCACACCATTACAAAGATCCTGAAAGTAGTAAGCGGTTGCGATAAAGAAAGTCTTGAGAACGTGGCCAAAGTTTATGAAATTATTGTAGAGCCTGGCACGCACCGCGCAGCAAGTATTAAAGTTGCTGAAGCAGCCAAGATCATAGAGAATACCCAGCGTGACGTTAACATTGCGTTAATGAACGAGCTTTCCATTATTTTTAATAAGATGGGCATCAATACCTACGATGTATTAGCCGCTGCCGGAACCAAATGGAACTTTTTAAAATTTTCTCCTGGCCTGGTGGGTGGACATTGTATCGGTGTTGACCCTTACTATCTGACGCATAAAGCTGAATCGCTTGGTTATCATGCCCGCGTGATCAATAGCGGTCGTTACGTGAATGACAGTATGGGTTTTTACGTTGCAAAGAATCTTGTGAAAAAGATCATTGCTGCGGGCAAGAATATTTCCAAATCAAAAGTGCTTGTAATGGGTGCTACTTTTAAGGAAGATGTAAGCGATATCCGCAACAGCAAGGTGGCAGATATTGTAAAGGAATTAAGATCGTTTGGAGTGAAGGTCGATATTGTTGATCCGCATGCCGACAGCGCTGAGCTTAAACATGAATATGGTTTTGGACTCAACAAGCTGGGCAAAGGGTACGACGGCGTTATCATTGCTGTAAATCACAAGGAATACAAAGAACTGGATGAAAAATTCTTTAAAGGAATTCTTTCCAATAAAGGTATCCTTGTGGATGTGAAAGGTCTTTATAAAGGCAAGGTGAAAGGACTCACTTACTGGAGTCTATAACGATTTACGATTGACGATTTACGATTTGGATTGACGATTTACAATTGAGGTTGTCTACTATTTAAAAAAAGAACAAGAACAGTGAAGATGTTTTTTCACTGCTCTTGCCCATAACCAGCTGTAACACACAGGCGCTAGTTTTTGACTATCTTCTTTATCCGGGTGCCTGATTCAGTAAGACAGTTTACAAAGTAGATCCCGTGTAACAAACCGGAAATCTCAATAGTACAATCCCTGTTTTTGGGATGTTCACTTTTTACCAGCATTCCCAGTTGGTTATATATTTGTACCTCCATCACGGGTACTTCCGATCGCACGTTAATTTCTGTTTGAGCAGGGTTTGGAAATATGGAAAGATCATTAACTCCAGGTGCATTTTTATTTAATCCAGTAATAATAAACCCGAATGACTGGCAGATCTCGTTGTCCTCAAAAGTTTTATCAGGCTCGCCGTTTGGAAGGGTGGTGTAAAAACAAAAGGTTTCAAATAGCGGTAAAGGGCTGGGACCATTGGGAACAGGAACTCCTTTGTTAGCGAATTTTTTACCCGCCACACTTATAGTTGCTCCCGGAGCCAGGGAAATATTGGTGATATTATCCTGGAACACATATAAACCACAAGACATGGAAGGGTTTAAATACATGTTCACTTTGAAGTTGGAGATTGTAGTCGCCCCTGTATTTTTAATGGTCATCATCGGACGTACATAAATTCCTGCATAGTTGGACTGTGCGTAGTAGGAAGAATAACTGGAGTCCACACCGATCGACAGTAGTTTAATATCCTCGGTAAAAGCAGTAGCGGTCATTTTATCTTTTACAGTTATCGTGGAAAAGCAATGAGGTATACCGAAACTGCTGTTTGTTGCCTTGCCGCTTCCCAGGATCGCGATCTTCGAGCCAAAATTGGCAAGTCCATGCTGGGAATAATTTGTTGTTGTAACAAGGGAAGAATGCAGGGAATTAAAATTGATATCTGCCACAGCATAACCCTGCGCATTTCCGTAGGTGATACAATAAATAGAGTCGTTCTTAATACAAAGATCACTTACAAAGTAATTAAAAGCCGAGGTCTGGGTAAGAACCTTATTTGAATTGTATTTATAGAGCTTGCCATCACCTCCCAATCCTACGAATCCGGCACTACCCGCTGGAAGGATCTTATTAAGACTAACGGGCAGCGATGTTGTACCAGCAACAGATCCGGCAGGGGTGGCTACAACCAGTGTAGACGTATTATTAAAGCCCTGGCTAAGCAGGAGCATGTTTCCATTATCGGGAATAGCGCTCCTGATCATTGAATACCCAATGGAGCTTTTGGAAATAAACTGCAGGGCCTTATCATAAATGTACATGGCAGAATCAGTAAACATACGATAGCTGGAATCAGCGAGCTGCACCACTGCAGTGGGGGCAACAAACATATGTGTTGAATCGCTGGCTGATTGTATTATGTTACCTGATGCGTCGACCTTGGCAATATAAATCTGGTGCTTTTTATCAATAATAACATCTCCGCAGAAAATATCCTGTGCCACGTACACCAGGTTATTATCCATAGATACTATGCCAGCAGTAACATGTCCCAAAGTGGACTTTTTAAAGACCTGGTTCCCATTGCCGTCAAATTTATAGAGATAGCGGGTCGCCCCGCTTTGAGCATCTCTCGACTCTGTAATGAAATAAAGGTGGTTGTTTAATACCAGCGGCGCTACAGAGGCTATTTCGTTGTTATCGTGCATTGCACGGTTAAAGGAAACCTGGGAGTGCATTTGGACTGAGCCAAGAAGCGCAGAAAAAAATAATAGTCTTTTCATGATCGTTTTGTTTTTAGGTGTATTAAAAAAATAATTTTATTTAGTATCCTCGTAAGGATTTAATAGTGCCT
>CBIHOL010000008.1:0-75052 GCA_966211905.1 uncultured bacterium | reverse complement strand
CACCGAATGGAGAGGCTTTTTTTGTTTTAGGGGTTACTGAGTTCGACCCTCCCGATAGTTATTGGGAGACCCTCGTTTGTAAGACTATAAAAAATAAAAAAGGGGAAATAAAAAAAACCTCTCCGTTTTGGAAAGGTTTTTTTTGTTGTGGGGGCTACTGGGTTCGAACCTCCCGATAGCTATCGGGAGACCCTCGTTTGTAAGACTATAAAAAATAGAAAAGGGAAATAAAAAAAACCTCTCCGTTTTGGAAAGGTTTTTTGTTGTTGTGGGGGCTACTGGGTTCGAACCAGTGACCCTCAGTTTGTAAGACTGATGCTCTGAACCAGCTGAGCTAAGCCCCCTTTGATCGTCCGTTCTTTAGAGCGAACGATTTTTTTTGGTCTGCAAATGTAGCAGGAAAATTCTGATTTATCAAAAAAAAGTTTGAAAAAATCTATGCTTCTACACCAGCATCAGGGATCAGCATTCCGTCAACAAGAATACGACCGCAATGTTCGCACACAATGATCTTCTTGTTTAAACGAATATCCAACTGACGCTGAGGTGGGATCTTGTTATAACATCCCCCGCAGGCATCACGTTCAACAGCTACAACAGCTAATCCATTGCGTGAATTGGAACGGATACGTTTGTAAGCATTCAGTAACCGGTCTTCGATCCCTGCAGAAGCCTTCTGGCTTTCTTTCAGTAATTCTTTTTCTTCTTTTTCAGTTTCGTTGATGATCTCTTCAAGCTCACCTTTTTTAGCTTTCAGATCCTTGCTGCGCTCTTCAAATTCAATGCGGCTTTTCTCAAGCAATTCGCTTTTCAGGATGATGCTTGCTTTAGCTTCCTTGGTGCGTTTCTCAGCCAGCTGGATCTCCAGGTTCTGAAACTCTATTTCTTTGGTGATCGCATCATACTCACGGTTATTACGAACCTTGTTCTGCTGCGCTTCATATTTCTTAATGTTAGCCTGGAAATCTTTAATAGCCTGCTTTTTTTCGTTCAGCTGATTTTCAAGTTCCGCTACTTCTTCAGTTACGTTCGTTAAACGGGTCTCAAGTCCTGCCACCGTATCTTCAAGGTCACTTACCTCTAAAGGCAATTCCCCGCGGATAGTACGCAGCTTGTCGATCTTACTGTCAATTAACTGCAATTGATAAAGGCTTTTCAACTTTCCTTCAATCGAAGCATCTATTTTTTCTTTGATTTTTGCCATGTGTTCTTAAAAGTAATTTATCGGATTGGTATTTATTTTCGATAAACGGATTGCAAATGTAGCGAATTTTTTCTTAATAATTTCATAAAAAATTTCCGGTGTAAACTGCTCGGACTCGTAATGGCCGATATCCAGCAGCAACAGACGGCCCTCAACGTCAAAGAATTCGTGGTATTTAAAGTCGGCCGTTATAAAGACGTCAGCCCCGGCGGCTACTGCATTTTTTAACAAAAAGCGACCACTCCCTCCGCAAACAGCCACTTTCTTTATCTTTTTGCCTGTCAGAGCAGTATGCCGGATCGTTTTTACGGCAAATTTGTTTTTTACGAGCTCCATAAATGATCTTTCGTCCATTTCTGCCGGTAACATGCCCGTCATTCCACTCCCCACGCGATCATGTTGGTTTTGAAGGGCGTAGATGTCAAAAGCGATCTCCTCGTAGGGATGCGCTCCCCTGAGGGCTTTTAGTACTTCTTTTTCCTGGTGGCTTAAAAAAATGGTTTCCACCCTCACCTCGGGTTCTTTGCTTAGTTTGCCGGGTTTCCCCACAAAAGGGCTGGTGCTTTCGTCGCCCCTGAAAGTTCCGTGTCCCTCTGCATTAAAGCTGCAGCTGTCGTAATTACCAATTGACCCTGCCCCGGCGGCAAACAAAGCATCTAGTACCTGCTGGTGATGACTCGCCGGCACAAAGGTCACCAGTTTCCGCATTAAACCCTGTTTTGGCAGCAGGATCCGCGTTTCAGTGAGACCAAGCTTTTCGCTGATCTTTTTATTGACCCCGTTTTCTACATGGTCAATATTGGTGTGGCAGGCATAAATGGCTATGTCGTTCTTCAGCGCCTTTATGATGGTGCGCTGCACATAATTACTGCCAGTTATTTTTTTTAGTCCCGAAAATAAAATGGGATGATGCGCAATTATAAGATTGCATTTGTTCTGAATGGCTTCCTCTACTATTTCTTCCGTACAATCAAGAGAAAACAACACGCCGGTACAATCCATATTATGATCGCCGGTAAGTAGCCCCGAATTGTCATAATCCTCCTGGTAAGCGGGAGGGGCAAAGTTTTCTATTTCAGTTATGATGTCCCTGGTCTTCATTTTATATCAAAAAAAATCCCCCTTGTTGAGGGGGACCTTTCTGTTTCTTAATCAATTCTCGATTTATGGAATTCAATATCTGCGGCTTCTCTCAATGCGTAGAATACATCGTTATCCGTTCTTCCTCCCAATTGTTTTTCAAGCTCGCTTTGCTCGGTGGTGATATCTACTTTATCTCCTGCCTGCGTTACGTTATTTACAGCCACTATAAATACGCCCATTTCGCTGGCCACCGGTTTGCTGACCGTCTTAACCTTGGTTCCTTCAATAGTACCCACCATTATCGGATCGTGTCCTACAGCTCCGATATTCATTCCTGCCAATGGAAGTGTTGCCTGAGTTTCTAATCTCAGTCCCAGTTTTCCGGCAATATCAGAAATATTCTGTGAGCCGCCTGTTTTTGAATTGAACTCGGCTAACATCGATTCTGCTTTCTTGGCACGCGTTGCTTTCATTGTTACTTCATCACGCACTTCTT
The DNA here is from genome assembly GCA_966211905.1 of uncultured bacterium. GTDB lineage: Bacteria > Bacteroidota > Bacteroidia > B-17B0 > Aurantibacillaceae > Aurantibacillus. Next base: position 72,269 of record CBIHOL010000008.1, on the reverse strand, counting down.
CCAAAGGCAGGGTGCCTTTTTCGAGGATAGCGGTCAATTTGGCAACCACATGTTTGTTTGGAAGTGAAAAGATGCTTACGTCACCTTTTTCAGCGGTAAAAGCCCATTTCACAATGTCGCGTGCACCATCAAGACCCGGAAGCTGGTATTCGCCTTCCTTCACATTTTCAGCCAGACGTTTTGCAAGCTTTTGCTCTTCTACTGCCTTGTCAAAAAGTTCAGATGTATTGTTTTCGCCTGCAAACTTGCTTGCCTGCGCAAACACTGCCTGGTTGGTTTCATCGCTTGCCTGGATCGGTTTAAAGATCTGCGCTACGCGATAGCTGGTGTGACGCGAATTGCTTACGTCAAGAACTTCTATAATATGATATCCGAATGTGGTTTCAACAACAGAGATATTTCCCTTTGTGCCCCTTAGTCCTGCATTCTTGAAAGGCTCAACAAATCCTTCGTTCTCATCGAACCAGCCGTAATCACCGCCATTGGTCTTGCTGCCCATATCGTCGCTTACTGTCATAACAAGCGAATCAAACTTCACTTTTTTATCTTTCAGCAGAACAAGAAGACTATCAGCTTCACGCTTGGCTTGTTCCTTGCTGCGTTTTGGTTTATTGGTCTGCGGATCGTTTATACCTATAAGGATATGACGCACTTTAGCGCTGTCAGCGATCTGGTTTGTGCCAAGAAGTTTATAGATCTTAAAGTACGCACCTTCATTATATGGTCCGAAAACCGTGCCTGGGGCAGCAGTATATACAGATGAGTCAGGAACAGTAACTGCTTTTTTGTTGAGGTCCTGGATCACGATATTTCCGTTTTCGCTTTCCTGAGCCATCAACAGGCTGTCGTCTGCAAGACTAAGACCTTTAAATGCAGTAGCTACGCGCTCAGCATCTGCCTGGATCTCCTGGAGATCTTTAGGGCTCGGGGTCACATTAAATGTAACGTATTCCACTTTTCTCCTGCTTTCAGGATTGCGGTATTCATAAGAATGATCCTTGTAATATTTTTCAATATCGTCTTCTGTAACTTTAAAGAGGCTGTCGCTCACATCGGTGTATCTTTTCATCACATAGCTTATATCAGCCTGTCCGTTGCGCCTGCTGGCAGATGCATTAGCCTCTGCCTTTGTTATATAAAGTCCTTTGTTGATGATAGTACGGAATTTTTGAAAGTACAGGCCGCTTTTAACCATTTCTTCCATCTGTCTTACGGCCATTTCTGATTCCCCGGTAACATTCTGTACTGCCTGTTTCCATTTTGCAGGATCAAGTGTTCCGTCGGGACGTGAGAATTGCTCGTTCACTCGACCGGTATTAGGATCAGTAAGATTCTGAATAATAGATGGTGAAGGGTTCACTACAACGTTTTCGTAAAGCTCATCCTCGCTAACAATGATCCCTGCTTTTTGAAACTGGGGCATCATCACATTGTCAACCACATATTGCTGTAAAACACTTTCAATTACCTGCGAGCGGATCTCATCGGAAACCTCACGACCTTCGTTACGCTGCTTGTAGTTGTTCATCTGGTTCTCAACGCGGTTGATGAACTCATTACGGTCTATTTTTTTTCCGTTTATACGGCCGGCGGTTGTGTGCTCATCACCACCAAAAATAGAGGCACCTGAACCTAAAAGGCTTTCCAGGATAAAAATGATGAGTGCTAAACCCACGATCCCCACCAGCAGGCTGGTTCTTCTCCTGATCTTTTCAAGCACGCTCACGTTATCCTGCTTTGTTTCCTTTTGTGTGTTTTTTTCCTTGTTCATGTTTTACAATTCAAATTTTTTTTAAGACTTGCAAAGATAATGGTTTCACTCAAATAGAAAAATGAATTTTAAGGCCGGTTTCCCCGTAAAAACGCACCTGCCACCCTTGCGTGGTTAACGGAATCCCGAGCTTTCCATACTTTTCAACATAACCCGCTCCTCCAGGCTTTAATTCTTAATTTTAGTGCATGGTATTCACAAAAATTAATTCCAGTGAGCACCGTAAACCCGTAATTTTATAAAGTAAACGCACATGTTCCTCATTTTCGATACCGAAACCACCGGTTTGCCCCGTGATTATAATGCTCCCGTGACCGATCTTAACAACTGGCCGCGGATGGTTCAGATCGCCTGGCAGCTGCACGATGAGCGCGGTAACCTGCTGGGACATGATACCATTATCATCAAGCCGGAAGGGTATACCATTCCTTTTGCAACTATCCAGATCCACGGCATTACCAACGAACGGGCCAACGAGGAAGGTCAGAACCTTTCACAGTCCCTTCAGAAGTTCCTGGCTGCCGTTGCTTCCTGTAATTACCTGTGCGGACATAATATCGAATTTGATATTAATATAGTAGGTGCCGAACTGCTCCGCTGCGGATTGGAGAATGTGCTGCCACACAAGGCTTTTATTGACACCAAGAACGAACAAACCACATTATATTGCGCCATCCCGGGTGGCAAGGGTGGAAAATTCAAATGGCCCACCCTTACCGAACTTCATCTTAAGTTATTTAACCAGGGTTTTGAAGATGCCCACAATGCCGCATTCGACGTGGCAGCTACCAGCAGGGTTTTCTTTGAGATCCTGAAACGCGGAATTACCAGGGTTAAAGAAGTCACCTCTGATATTTTTCCGCAGATCAGTTATATAGCTCCGGATTTCACCGAGCTTAAAAAAATTGAACAGGTCTGGAAGGACCGTAAAGGAAAAGAGGAAAAAGAAAAAGAAGAGGCCAGGTTGCTCGAAGAGGCCAGGAAACTGGCGTCGGCAGGCGCAGCTAACAGCCGTGAACAGAAAAAAGTTCTTTTCAGCCATCTGCATAACCATACCCAGTTTTCGGTATTGCAGTCCACAAGCGATGTGAGCGAGATCGTGGAAAAGGCCGTGGAATACGGTAGTCCGGGCGTTGCCCTCACCGATCACGGAAATATGTACGGCGCTTTTTTATTCTGGAAAGAAATAGATGGTCAGAATAAAAAAATAAAGGATCACAATGCTGCTGTTGAAAGAGGCGAGATAACCGGCGAAAAGAAAACAGAATTAAAATGTATCATCGGCTGCGAAGTAAATATCTGCGCCGATCATTCTGATAAGACTAAAAAGGATAACGGTTTTACACAGGTGCTTCTTGCCAAAAACAGGAAGGGATACGAGAACCTTTGCAGGATCAGTTCGCTGGGTTTGATCGACGGAGCTTATTATGTTCCGCGTATCGATAAGAATATCCTTGTAAAATATAAAGAAGGACTGATCGCCACCACCGGCTCACTTACTTCTGAAATTCCGAGCACGATTGTGAACCATGGCGAGATGCAGGCGGAGAACACGTTCCTGTGGTACAAGGAACAATTTGGTGAGGACTTTTACGTGGAGATCAACCGCCAGTACATGACGCCTGATGAGGAGTATGCCAACCAGACCTTGCTGGCCCTTTCTAAAAAACACAATGTGCCTTTTTTTGCTGCCAACAGCAATTATTATATCGAGAAAAAAGGAGCCTTCTCCCGCGACATCCTCATTGGGGTAAAAGAAGGATTGAACTTTGAAGATGAATCTGCACTAAAGACCCTTAAAACAAATCCGCGTACGGGAAGATTATTTTTTCCCAGCGATGAGTTCTATTTTAAATCACCTGCAGAAATGGTCGCTTTGTTCAGTGATCTCCCGGAAGCGATTGAGAACACGAACCTGATCGTTAATAAAATTGAGCAATTTAAGCTTGGACGTGAAGTGTTACTGCCAAAGTTTGAAATACCTGCTGATTTTCGCGAAGGCAAATCAGATGAAATAGAAAGTTCGTTTAACCGCATCGTTTCATTAAAGGAAAAAGACTGGCAGGCCAAGAACTTCAGCGACCTGGTAATTGAGCAGCAAAAAGCGGAAGCGCGGATCATTGCTGAACAGTTTGTTTACATGACGCAGCTCACCTACGAAGGAGCACATAAACGTTATCCTGAGATCACACCTTCCATTAAAGAAAGGATAGATTTTGAGCTGGCAACCATTGAAAGAATGGGTTACCCCGGATATTTTCTCATCGTAGCCGATTTTATCAGTGAAGCCCGCCGCCTGGGTGTGGCAGTGGGTCCGGGACGTGGTTCTGCAGCAGGTTCTGCAATTGCATATTGCCTTGGCATCACCAATGTTGATCCAATTAAGTTTGATCTCCTCTTCGAACGTTTTCTTAACCCGGACAGGATAAGCATGCCCGATATTGATATTGACTTTGATGATGAAGGAAGAGGTTTGGTTATTGATTACGTTATTAAGAAATACGGTAAAGACCAGGTTGCGCAGATCATCACCTATGGAACCATGGGAGGGAAATCAGCGATCAAGGATACAGCCCGTGTACTTAACCTGCCGCTGGATGAAGCGAATATTCTCACCAAAATGTTTCCCGACAGTCTCGATGCAAAGCTGCGATCGCTTCTGAAGCCGGGAGGCATGGATGCAAAATACCTGGGTAAGATAGAAGGCAAACGCGAGGTGATAGAACAATCGCATAATTTCAGGAAGCTGCTCGAAGAACCTGGTGACAGGGCAAAAGTTCTGAAGCAGGCCTACGAGTTGGAAGGATGTCTTCGTAACACTGGTATCCACGCCTGCGGGGTGATCATTACCCCGGGTGAAATGGTAAAATATGTGCCTGTTACCAAAGGCAAGGACAGTGAAATGCTGGTGACGCAATTCGACAACTCTGTTGCAGAAAGCGCCGGACTTTTAAAAATGGACTTCCTTGGTCTGCGTACGTTAACCATTATCAAAGATGCCATTTCGTTCGTAAAGCAAACCCAGAATATCGATATTGATATTGACGCCATTTCTCTTGAAGACCAGAAAACCTACGAGCTTTTCCAGAGAGGTGAAACCAACGGTATTTTCCAGTATGAAAGTGCCGGCATGCAAAAAGCTTTAAAGGAACTGAAGCCTGATAGCTTTACGGATCTTATCGCAATGAATGCCCTTTATCGCCCGGGACCTCTGGCATATATTCCCAACTACATTGCCCGTAAGCACGGACGCGAAAAAGTATCTTATGACCTTGAAGGAATGGATGAATTCCTGAAAGAAACTTATGGTATCACTGTTTACCAGGAACAGGTAATGCGCTTGAGCCAGAAGCTCGCCAACTTTACCAAGGGCGACGCCGACGTTTTACGTAAGGCCATGGGTAAGAAAGATAAAAAGACGCTTGATAAATTAAAGCCACTTTTTATTGAGAACGCCACAAAGAATGGTCACGACGCGCAGGTGCTTGAAAAAGTATGGAAAGACTGGGAAGCATTTGCATCGTATGCATTTAATAAATCACATTCAACGTGTTATGCCTATGTAGCTTTTCAGACTGCCTATCTTAAGGCCCATTACCCGGCTGAATACATGGCTTCCACGCTCAACCATTCAGGCAGCATCGAGTCCATTGCATTTTTTATGGAAGAATGTAAACGCATGGGATTACGTGTTCTTGGCCCGGACATTAATGAAGGATTTTCCAAGTTCATGGTTACCGCCAATGGAGATATTCGTTTTGGCATGGCCAGCATTAAAGGTGTAGGCGAAAATACCGTGATGAACATCATCGAAGAGCGCAATAAGAATGGAAAATTTGTTTCTGTATTTGATCTTGCAAAAAGGCTTGACAGCAAGTGCATGAACAAAAAATCCATTGAAGGTCTGGCGTTAGCCGGGGGATTCGATAGTTTTGAAGGTTGTCATCGTGCCATGTTCTTTGTGCCTGATGCAGATGGGTTGACCCTTACAGATAAAATGATCAAGTACAGTAACCAGATGAGCAGCGGTACTGATACATCACAGGTAAGTATGTTTGGCGATGATGCCGTAGAAATGGCAGAGCCCCAGCTTCCGGCAAAAATAGAACCCTGGAGCGCGCTTGAGCAATTAAGCAGGGAAAAAGAAGTGGTAGGATTTTTTATAAGCGGGCATCCTCTTGATCCTTATAAACTGATTATCGAACACCGTTGCAATGCCAATTGCGCTCAGCTAAAAGCAGGACTGGAACCTTTTAAAAACCGTGAAGTAATTTTTGGCGGGATTGTTACCGGCTTCGAGAACCGCACCAGCAAAACAGGAAATGCATTTGGTAAGCTGATCATTGAAGATTATAACGGAAGCGTGGAGCTGATGTTATTTGGTAAGGATTTTATTGAGTACAACAAATACATGGTACAGGGACTTTTTATTTTTGTAAAGGCCCGCGTGCAGGAAAGATATAACCAGCCAGGCAGTCTTGAAATTAAGCTCAGTAAAATAGAGTTGCTCGATGAAGTAAAGAAAAGCGCTTTTAACCTCATCAGGCTGCGCATCAAGCTTGGTCAGCTCGATAACGATTTAGTTATTAAGCTGGAAGGTCTGTTGAATACGCCCGAAGGAAAAAGCAGTGTAGAATTTTACGTGGAAGATGAAGATCAGCATCAGAATGTAAAACTGTTCTCTAAAAAAAGCAAGGTGGCCATTGATAATGAATTGCTGCTGGAGCTGGATAAACTGCCTTCGGTGAAGTATGATCTTAATTAGCGTTGGCTTTTAATGAAATCCTTTCCGAGATTTATCTCTTATTCCATTTATAATTCCATCAGTTTATTCTGCAGTGGTGGTTCTGGTTTTTATAGTATATGAAACAAAACGCGACATATATTTCATCAGCCGGATCTGATCCGCAACCATGTCATGTTTCAACCGCGAATAACCAGGTGTTTATTTACCTTCAGTCACCGGAAAGTTTACTGGTGTGGTCGATAAAAAAAATAGGTTCTGCTGAATTTGATGGGCAGAGGCTTTGTGTCTCTTATCACAGCGAACCTGTGCAGTCACTTGAATGTGACGGCGAGGTCGCTACGACAATCTACACCACCTGGCTCGAAAGAGATCTTCCCCGGAAAAAAGAAAGATCCTTCACCTGGACACATCTTATGTTAATTGCGGTGGCAGGACTTTTAATAACCGGCATCGCTTTTTATCTCATTAACTCCGTATTGCCTTCTATTGCGGCGCGTTCCGCCAACTGGGTGCCCGTTGACCTTGAGATCACCCTGGGCGATAAATTATCTGAAGCTTATATCATGCAGGCAGATTCTAAGCAAAAAAATGATTCGGTAGATTATTACCTGAAACAATTTGTTTCACAGCTGAAGTTAAATACCACGTATCCTATCCGTGTCAGGGTCATCGACTCGGAAGAAATAAATGCCTTTGCACTTCCTGGTGGAAATATTTTTGTTTACTCGGGTTTATTAAAACGAATGAAAACACACGAAGAACTGGTGGCGTTGCTTGGACACGAGATCAGTCATGTTACCCATCGTCATTCTTTAAAAAGCATTATGAGTACGGCCGCGGGAGGATTATTACTCTCCGCTTTTTTTGGCGATATGGGTGGTGTAAGTTCCTGGATCGTTTCAAAAGCGGGTGAATTCAAACAACTTGAGTATTCCCGTGAATTGGAAATGGAGGCCGACAGCGCGGGACTGGAATTAATGACACAAAATAACGTAGATCCTCAAGGCATGGTGCGTTTACTTAAATTGTTGCAGGACGAAAGTGGCAGCACGCCTGAACTGATGAAATACCTGAGCACCCATCCTGATACAGAGTCAAGGATAAAAAGTGTGCAGGGGAATAAATTATCTGCAAGCGCTTCAGTAAAGAATGAAAAGATGCAATTTTATTTTGACCGCATCAGTCATCAAACAAAAAATTGATCGTAGAAGGATCTGCTTAAGGCTGAGAAATAAATCTTGCGTTCAGCTCAGTCGAATAGGTTGAATTATCTATCGTCCATTTCGCATTGCAAATGGTGATCTCGTATTTTCCGGGATCAAGCTGGTTCACATAAACTTTATAACCATCGTTCACAGAACCTGAAGTAAATCCGGATTCAACCTCGATCGAAACGTTGTCTCCGGATGGGAAGCCTTTCGTGGTTGTGAATACTTTTGTTTTTAGGGCTGATCCAAAGGTCAATGAAAGGTTTCCTGCCAGGGCATCAATACCGCTGGCGTAAATGCCCCATGGGGTCGAATAATAACTGACCGGTGTCACGTGGTACATCGATCCGGCCGGACCAGTGCCGGGTGCGCTATGTAAACCGATATTGGAACTGTTTACATTTAGCGTGCATGGTGCAGAAATGGGCGTTGCCCTGATATTTGTAATACTTACAACATTGCCATATGAGAAACCTTTATCGTTTGCTGCCCAGCTTCTGAAATAATAGGTTTTGGCCGGATCATAGTTTCGGATGTAAGTGGTTTTAAATCTCTCACCACTTATTTCATCCGCCATTTGCTGGTTGTCGAGCATTTCCGGAACTGAAACTGTATCCATACAAAATCCCGCGTAGGCAATTTCGGTTTCGCCATTATCAACAATGTCGGCTAATACCTCTACACCTCCCTCCGGCGTAACCGTTGCGGAAATGGTTTGAACCTCCGGGTAATAATCTTCAGGATCTTTAAGTGCTTTACGACAGGTAGTGGTTGAAAACAGGATGCCGCAACTGATTATAAGAGTAAATTTATTTTTCATGGGATCTTAAAAGTTATAGCGTACACCAAGTCCATAATCGTTATATCCAAAACCGCCATTCTCTACAGTAAAGGCCAGGTTGCGCTGAACTTCAGCAAATACTGCAAGGTTTTCGATGATAAGATACTGACCACCTGCCCTCAGTCTTGCTACAAGCCCGCTGCTGCCGCCGCTATAGTGTTCGTCGACTAAAGTTTCTACTCTCAAATCATATTCTATATCCAGAAATTCAACACCGGCATCCAACCCGGGATAGAACAGGAATTTATCGGATAATGAAACCATATAATCAAATCCCATTGTGATTGACATCATATTGTATACGTGAATGACCGTATAACCAGGCAAAACGGTCGTGCTGTAGCTACGAGCCACTCCGTAGGTGGGAAAAGTATCCAGTCTTGAATGAAATTTGGCTACCATCAGGCCGTAACGTAACATAAATCCTGCGTCTTCACTTACCGTTTTCCACACTATTTCTCCCCCGATAGTAGGTTTTACGATGGAGCCAAGTTCGCCCGTTGGTCTGATGTGTGTAAATTTTACGCCTACCTGGCCAGAAAGGCATGAGCAGAAGATGAGCAGAGGCAATAAGAGCAGTAATTTTTTCATAGGTGTTTCGAGGTGAAATATACAAAAAGCAGTACACCATGCAAAAGTTTGTTAACTGGCAAGCACGTCTCAGTGACGTATACAGCTGATCATCTTCAAATTAACACTATCTTTGCACACTTAAATTTTTTTCATGATCTCAGTTAGCGGTTTAACCGTAAGTTTTGGCGGGCACGACCTGTTCGATAATATTTCCTTCCTTATCAATTTAAAGGATCGTATTGGTCTGGCCGGAAAGAACGGGGCAGGAAAAAGTACCATGCTCAAGATCCTGGCAGGTGAGCAAAAACCTACCAAGGGAGAAGTGTCTGTTCCAAAGCACTGTAAGATCGGTTATTTGCCACAGGACATGATCCATCAGCATGGCCGCACTGTTTTTGAAGAAACGGAAACTGCTTTTGAGGAGATCCAGCTGCTTGAAAAAAGAATTGACGAGATCAATCATCAGCTTGAGACCCGCACGGATTACGAAAGTGATTCTTACTCAAAATTAATTGAAGAGCAGACCGAAGTTTATCATCGTCTCGATTTACTGGGCGCGGGCAACCGCAACGAGGAAATTGAAAAGATCTTAAAAGGTCTTGGTTTTGAACGTAAGGATTTCGAGCGTCAGACTGCTGAATTCAGTGGCGGATGGCGCATGAGGATAGAACTTGCAAAATTATTATTGCAGAAGCCCGATGTGTTGTTGCTCGATGAGCCAACCAATCACCTCGACATTGAAGCCATCATGTGGCTTGAAGAGTTTATGGAATCGTTTGCCGGCGCCGTGATGCTGATCAGCCACGATAAAACATTTTTAGATACTGTTACTTCCCGCACAATAGAGATCAGCAATCAGAAAGTTTACGATTATAAGACCAATTATTCGCGTTACCTGGTTTTAAGACAGGAGCGTAAGGAGCAGCAGGAAAATGCGGCCAAGAACCAGCAGAAGGTAATTGACCAGACAGAAATGCTGATCGATAAATACCGCGCCAAAGCGAGCAAGGCCGCATTTGCGCAGTCGCTCATTAAAAAGCTCGATCGTATGGAACGTGTTGAGGTTGACGACGACGATACTGTTAGCATGAACTTTCGTTTTCCACCTCCGGCGCACAGTGGTAAAATTATTCTCACTGTAGAACACGCAGGAAAAAAGTATGGCAACAAACGGATCTTCGAAGAGGCTAATTTTATAATCACCAAAGGGGAGAAGATCGGGCTGGTAGGCAGAAATGGTGAAGGAAAAAGTACCATGATGAAAATGATAGCCAAACGTGTTGATTACGAAGGAAAGATCACGCTTGGACACGGTGTACTTACCGGTTATTTTGAACAGGATCAGGAAGAAAAACTCGATACTAAAAAAACTGTTTTCGAAACCATTGACGAGCTGGCAGCAGGTGAAGTGCGAAAAAATGTGCGCGGTTTATTGGGTTCGTTTTTATTTCGTGGCGATGACATCGATAAAAAAGTGCAGGTACTGAGTGGGGGAGAGCGCGGACGTCTGGCACTATGTAAATTATTGCTGGAGCCATATAACCTCCTGTTAATGGATGAGCCCACCAATCACCTTGACATCCGTTCGAAAGATATTTTAAAAAGAGCACTCATTGGTTATGAAGGAACCGTTATCATGGTAAGCCACGACCGTGATTTTATGAAAGGCATCTGTGACCGTTTGTTTGAATTCCGTGATGGCAAGGTAAAAGAATACCTGTGCGATATAGAAGAGTTCATGCAGATCAGGAAAGTAGAAAGATTGAACGAACTTGATCTTGATAAGAAAAAGGAACCAGCTGCACCTAAAGTTGAAACGCCAAAAGCCGAAGTAAAGCCTAAGGTAGAAGATCCGGAACAAAAACAGATCCGCAGCCAGATCAAAAAAACGGAAGACGCTATAAATTCTCTTGAGAAGCAGATTGCCGAGTGCGATAAAAAGTTGGCCGACCCGGCTGAATATGAAAAATTGGCTACTGATAAATCTTATTTCGAAAAGTACGATCAGCTGAAAAAACAGCTTGAATCCGAAATGGAAAAGTGGGAGGAGCTTAGCAGTAAGCTCGTGTAAAGTTTCCCGCAGATCTTCGCAGATTTCAGCGCAGATTCCGCGGAGATAAAAAAGACGCAGATCACACAGATTTCACAGAAGAAATTTAATCTTTTTTGAATGGAATTAATTCGCGTATTTGGGTCAAACACGTTAAAATTCTCGTAATCTCCTTCACCTCCGGATCAGCGTTCATCTGCGCCTGTTTTAATCAGCGTAAATCTGCGGGAAACAAACCGTTTTATCCGCACTTTCATCATGCGCAACCCTTTGTCAAATCTCATGAATAATCCGATATTTGGCATCCTGTTAAAAGCAGCCACTTTTTTATGTCGTTCACAAAACACATTCCCAATACCATCACCTGCGGAAATCTTTTATGTGGTTGCCTCGCCCTGGTGAAGGCGTTCGAAGGGAACCTGCACTGGGCCGCTTATCTTGTTGGGATCGCGATGGTTTTGGATTTTCTCGATGGGTTTACAGCAAGGATGCTGAAAGCTTATTCGGCAGTGGGAAAAGACCTCGATAGTCTTGCCGATATGGTGACGTTTGGCGTGGTACCGGGAGTGGTGATGTTCAAGATGATCTCTTTTCTTACCGGCACTTATTTGCGCACCCTGTCATGGGAAACCATAAAGTATAACCCGGAAAGCCTGCTGCCTTATGCCGGTTTTGTGATCGTTATTTTCTCAGCCCTGCGCCTTGCCATGTTCAACAACGATACCCGGCAGACCGACAGTTTTATCGGGCTGCCAACCCCCGCCAATGCTATGCTCATCTGTTCTCTCCCATTGGTCTTTAATTTTGAAAGTTACCAGGAATTTAACGGTGCAGCCTCTTTTCTCATGGACGCAAAGAACCTGGGGATTATCTCCTGCGTGCTTAGCCTGCTGCTGATCACCGACCTGCCGCTGTTTTCTCTCAAGTTCAGGAATTTCAGGTGGAAGGAAAACCGCATCCGTTTCATTTTCCTGCTTTGTGCCCTGCTGTTACTTATAACCCTTGGAGTGGGCGGAATTCCTTTAATTATTGTCTTTTACATCCTTTTAAGCATTGTGGATAATATATTTTTAAAGAAGGAAGTTTAATTCTATTTTTGTTGCGCTAAAAAAAACATAGTAAAAATGCCAAAATTTATTGCAGATATTGATGTGATGCCCCTGAAGGCCCTTCTTGATCCACAAGGCAAAGCGGTTACCGGTGCCATGAAGAACCTGAGTCTTTCTGAGATCGAAAACGTAAGGATCGGCAAACACATTACGCTTGAAGTGACGGCCAGCGATGAAGCCAGCGCCAAAACGAAAGTTGACGAGGCATGTAAAAAATTACTCTGCAACCAGATCATGGAATTTTACGAATTCAAATTAACACCTTCGCGCTAAAGGCTTGCGCTGAGTTTTTCACACATAAATCAAATCATAAACAACTCTAATTTCCAAAATGGGATATTTATTTACCTCGGAATCGGTGTCAGAAGGACATCCGGATAAAGTAGCCGACCAGATCTCGGACGCTTTGATTGATAATTTTTTAGCATTCGATCCTGCCAGCAAGGTTGCTTGTGAAACACTGGTAACCACAGGTCAGGTGATTCTTGCCGGTGAAGTAAAATCCAAAACTTATCTCGATGTTCAGGAAATTGCCCGCCAGGTGATCCGTAAGATCGGGTACACTAAAGCAGAGTATATGTTCGAAGCTAATTCATGCGGTGTGCTTTCAGCCATCCACGAACAATCAGCGGACATTAACCAGGGTGTTGAAAGAAAGAACAAGGAAGACCAGGGCGCCGGCGACCAGGGAATGATGTTTGGTTATGCTACCAACGAAACTCCTAACTACATGCCTCTCGCACTTGATCTTGCACATGGCATCCTTCTTGAGCTTGCAGCTCTTCGCCGCGAGGACAAACAGATCAAATATCTTCGTCCTGATGCCAAATCGCAGGTTACTCTCGAATACGATGATAACAACAAACCAGTGCGTATTGACGCAATAGTTGTTTCAACCCAGCATGATGATTTTGATTCTGAACCAAAAATGCTTGCGAAGATCAAAAAGGACATCGTTGACATTCTTATTCCACGTGTAAAAAAGAACTATCCAAAATACGCTCATCTATTCAACAGCAAGATCAGCTATCACATCAACCCTACCGGTAAATTTGTAATTGGCGGGCCACATGGCGATACAGGCTTAACCGGACGTAAGATCATTGTTGACACTTACGGTGGAAAAGGCGCTCACGGTGGTGGTGCATTCTCAGGAAAAGATCATAGTAAGGATGACCGTTCGGCGGCTTATGCTACCCGTCACATCGCCAAGAACCTTGTAGCGGCTGGTGTTTGCAGCGAAGTACTGGTGCAGGTATCTTATGCTATCGGTGTTGCAAAACCAATGGGCATCTATATCAATACATATGGTACCGCTAAAGTAAAAATGACCGATGGCGAGATCGCGAAGATCGTTGAAAAGGTTTTCGACATGCGTCCGTACTTTATCGAACAACGCCTCAAGCTTCGTACTCCAATGTACAGCGAAACTGCTGCTTACGGACATATGGGACGCAAGAACGAAGTGGTTACAAAAACGTTTTCAACTCCTGATGGTAAGACCAAGTCAATGAAAGTTGAATTGTTCACCTGGGAAAAACTGGATTACCTTTCAAAAGTGAAGGCAGCATTTAAAATTAAATAAATTTCTATTTTATTTTTGATGAAAAGACCGGTGATCGCCGGTCTTTTTTGTTTTGGGTCACTCCATGCGCACCGACACTAACATCTTTTCTAGGGGTATTCCACTTTCGGTTAAACCTTACCGAATGTTAATCAATAGATATTTTCCCTACATTAGTCAGCTGAAATTTTTACTCAAAAATACATCCAAATGAAAAAGAGCTTTCTCACAGGCATTATTTGCCTACTATCAATTGTTATTTCCCGCGCCCAACTTTCAGGCCTTTACAACGTGCCGTCAAGCTACACTTCTGTGGCGGCGGCAATCGATGCCCTCAATACACTTGGGGTGAGCAGCTCAGTTACAATTGAGATAAATGCTGGTTATACCGAAACTGTTACTGTAGGAGGGTTTACTCTAAACTCGGTAACTGGAGCTTCTTCGGTTAACAGGATCACTTTTACAAGAACCGGTATTGGTGCCAATCCGATTTTGTACGCTTACGCGGGCGGGACCTGCACTCCTGCCACAGCGGTACAGGACGGTGTGTGGAGATTGGTTGGGGCAGATTATATTACTATCGACGGTATCGATATCAATGATCCGAATACCAGCAATCCTTCAACGATGGAATTCGGCATTGGTTTATTTAAAGTCAGTGCGGCGGATGGCTGCCAGAATAACATTATCAGGAATTGTGTGATCACTTTAAACAAAATAAATAATACCGGTGGTACAGGTCCCGCAACAGACGGCTCAAGAGGCATTGATATTGTGAACGCGTTGCAGAATGCACACACAACGGCAGTTACTGTGACTGCTTCCACTGGTGCGAATTCCAATAACAGCGTTCGCTCAAATACAATCCAGAACTGTAACATAGGAATTGCCGTGATAGGATATGCGGCGTCTTCACCGTTTACAAACTCCGATACCGGTAATGATATAGGAGGTAATTCTGTTGCCACCGGTAATATAATCCTTAATTTCGGAGGAGGGGGAACTACTGCGGCTGCGGGTCTTCGTACTCTTGCTCAACAAAACTTTAATGCATCATTCAACACAGTAATAAACAACAATGGTGCCGGCACAAACCACGCAGGAGTGTTGCGCGGACTTTTTATAAATACTGCTACCAGTGCAAACGTAACTGCTAACAGCAATACCATAGTGCTTCATGGGGGTGGGACTACTCAGCAGGTTGCAGCTATCGATAATGCCGCTGGTTCAACAGCTGCAACCAATACACTTACATTCAACAATAACGTTATTATAAATTGTACTTATACTACAGCCACAAGTGGCATCTTTAACGCGATCCAGAACGGCGGGTCGGCCTCTGTAGTAATTATGAACGGTAACCTGGTCAACAACATTTCCTTGTCTGGAACGGGAACAAGTGTTATTCTTGAGACCGGCTCACCCCTTAGTGCTACCGCTAATTCAAATACAATTACAAATATTACCAGGACCGGCGCAAGCGGAAGTTTCAGGATCATAAAGACAACTAGTCCTGATGCCGTAGTTGCGAATAATAATCTTATCGATAATATTTCATGGACAAATCTTACATCTACAGGTAGTATCGACGTTTTTTCCAGTCCGAATTCCGCCATTGATCTTTCGGTCAACAATAATATTGTACGAAATATAAGTGTGCCAACAAGTGGGACCATCAATGGCATCCGTGAAAATGGCATCTCAGGAATTAAGAGTATCCAGGGAAATCAGTTCTATAATTTTAGCACAACTGCAGGTGGAGTGGGAGGTGGAACTTTTAACGGGATCTTTACGTCTGTGGGCACCGTTGCAATAGCAAACAATACAATTTACGCGATCAACAGCACCGGTACCACAGGAGGAGCTGGTGGTTCAGTAAACGGGATCCAGGTGTCAGGCGGAACTGTGAACAATATTAATGGAAATCGTATTTATGATATTTCATCCACAAGCACCGCTGCGGTCGTTTCCGGCATCTATCTTAATGGTGGCACAACAAATAACGTGTATAATAATCTCATTGCCGACCTACGGGCTCCAGCTGCCATCGGTACAAATGTGATAATGGGTATCAATGTAGCCAGCGGCACTTCAAATGTTTATTATAATACAGTTCATCTCAATGCAACAAGCAGTGCTACTCTTTCAGGCACCTCCGCGCTGTTTGCTTCCACAAGTCCAAATTTAAATCTCAGAAATAATGTACTGGTTAATATCTCTGTGCGGAGTGGGACCGCTGTAACTGCTGCATACCGCCGAAGCTCAACAACTTTGACAACGTATTCAGCAACTTCTAATAACAATCTTTTATATGCGTCTGTTCCAAGCTCATCAACCGTGATCTTTGCTGATGGCACAAACACATATTCTACGCTTGCTTTATATAAGACCCTGGTGTCTACAAGGGATGTCGCTTCGGTAACTGAAGCTCCGCCTTTCCTTTCGCTGGTGGGCTCAAATGTGAACTTCCTGAAACCTGATGGTACTATTCCCACTCAGATCGAGGCTGGTGCTGCACCTCTGACAGGTATTACAACAGATTATGCAGGTACATTAAGGAACTCAACAACTCCCGATATTGGTGCATGGGAAGGAAATTATACCCTCCTTGATGCAACTGCACCAGCTATCGTTTATGCTGCGTTATCAAGTACATGCGGGTTGAGCGATCGTAGCTTTACTGCCACGATCAGCGACCTGGCAGGTGTGCCTGTTACCGGGTCGTTGACTCCAAGGCTCTACTTTAAAAAGAATTCAGGTGCCTATGTTTCTTCCACTGGTTCGCTTGTTTCAGGAAGCGGTATTTCCGGGATCTGGTCTTTTACTATCAGTGGTGCAGCATTATCCGGTGTAGCAGGAGGAGATGTAATTTTTTATTATGTGGTTGCCCAGGACGTGGCATCTACTCCAAATATAGGAGCGAGTCCGGGAGCAGGATTTACTGCTGCCGATGTAAACAATATCACTACACATCCTACTTCGCCAGCGAATTACACTCTTACTTCGGTTCTCAGCGGATCCTATACGGTGGGCTCTGGTGGAAATTTCACAACACTTTCTGCCGCAGCTCTTGCTTACAACACAAGTTGCTTATCAGGTCCTGTAACTTTTCAGCTTACAGATGGTACCTATTCTTCGGCTGAAATATTTCCTATTGTATTTGCAAATAATCCAATGGCAAGTTCGGTGAATTCGCTTCTTGTTGTTCCTTCAGCGGCAGTTGATGCTTCCATAATTGGAACATCAACAGCTCCGTCTGTTATAAAATTCCTTGATGCCCGCTTCATTAATTTTGATGGGATAAATTCCGGGGGCCGCAGTATCACCATTAATGGTACAAACACATCAACAGCTTCTGTTATCTGGCTTTCAGCCTCTAACAATGTTGGTGGTGGAAACAATTCCATTGGTTTAAACAGGATGAACCTGATCGGTGGAAGCAATTCTCAAGTGGGGAACTATGGTATCATTGCATGCGTTGATGGTCCGATAGTTTCGGTAACTCCTGGTCAGGATAACGATAATATAAATATCAGCGGAAACAGTATTCAGTTAACCCACAAGGCAATTTATGGTGCAGGTGCCGCATCAGTTAGTGTTGGGGGACTCGACAACTGGAATGTGGCAGGCAACCTGATCGGTCCTGCTTCTAGCGGTACAAATAACATTGGAGGCGTTGGAGTATTTCTGAGGAATGCTGTGAACGTAAATATTTCGGCAAATACAATCCGCAATATTCAAACTTCCGCAACTACAACTATCGGGGGAATAAACCTTGCGGCATTTGTGACTTCAGTGACGGTTTCACAGAACACAATTAATTCCATCAAATCCTCGGGTGCGTCATCGGGCGTTAGTGCAATAAACGCAATTTTAGTCGGGCCATCAGTAACCAATGCAACAGTAAATGCCAATGTTATTTCCGGGATCGAAAACACACACACGAACGGTTGGGGTGCCCGCGGCATAATTGTTAACACTACCAGTAACTCTGCCGTTTACATTCAGAATAATACCATTTCCGACATTGCTTGTTATACCGATGCTTCAGCCATTTACTGGCCGATAGGAATCGCTCTTGAAGGCTCTTCCGGTGGCGTGAGCGTGGATTTTAACTCTGTTAACCTGTTCGGTACACATACTGGGCTCACGAACGCAAACAGTTCAACTCCTCTTTATATGAATTCGACCGGGGTGTGTACAGTTCGCAATAATATATTTGTGAATACATATGATAATTCATCAAGCTCCACCGACGCGACCTACGCAATCTATTCAACTGGTACTGCAACCAACTTTGCGGTGATCAATTACAATAATTATTTCGCGGGTGGGTCAGCTTCTCCTGCTCTCGGGTACCAGGGATCTGCGCTTACATCTATTGCAGCCATACAAACTGCATTGGGTGGCAATGCCAATTCAATCAGCATGTTCCCGCAATTTGTTTCAAATACCGATCTTCACCTGAAACTAATCACTGCCAACGTTCCGGTACACAATACCGGTCTGGCAATTACTGGTATTACAACCGATGTGGATTCACAGGTGCGACAAACTCCTCCTGATATCGGTGCCGATGAATTTACAATCCCAACCTGTACCACTGCAAGTGGAGGTGTATTATCAAGCAATGCAGCTAGTGTTTGCGCAGGTCAGACCCTGGCTGTTACTTCAAACAGTGTCAGCGACGGACTCACCACTTCTTTCCAGTGGCAGGTATCAACAACTTCTGGCGGGCCTTATGCAAATGTTACTGGCGGAGCAGGGGCTACAACCACATCATATACCTCCGCGGTTTTGCCTCCCGGTGTATATTATGTAGTACTTAAAACCACATGTGCCAACGCGAGTCTTACTGCTTTATCAAACGAAGGAACTCTTACTGTAAATGCTCTGCCCACCTCATCCGCTTCTGTAGCTTCTTCAACTCTTTGCAGCGGAACAACCTTAAGTCTGACTGGTATTTCAAATATCGCCACTACTTACTCATGGAGCGGACCAGGCGGCTTTACTTCGACTTCCCAAAATCCGGTGATTACTAATGTAGCTGCGGGCACAGGAAGTTACTTCTTCAGTGGGTCGGCTGCGGGCTGTTCATCTTCTGTATCGGCAGTATCTGTTACTGTAAAGGCAACACCAGGGGCACTTACCGTTACTCCTACATCAACCTTGTTATGTGCTGGTAATTCCGCATCTCTTATGTCTGCAGGTGGCGCTATTCCGGCAGTGATGAACTTTACCCCGCAAACAAATCAAAATGCGGCTTCGGCCTATCCTGCCCCGTATTCTGCTTATTACGGCGGGCAAAAAATGCAGTTCCTGGTTCTTGCAAGCGAGCTTACAGCAAATGGTTTAGCAGCAGGACCCCTTACAGCGATACAGTTCCCAGTTGTGTCATTTGGTTCTGACTGGGGGAATTCCACTTTTGACAACCAGGGTTTCAGGGTGAGTATCGGCGCAACGAACCTCACTTCTGTTGGTTCGGCATTCCAGACCGGATTAACAGTGGTCGCATCCTCAACAAATTTTACACCTTCACTTGGGTACGCAAACATGCACACTTTTAATTCTCCTTTTATCTGGGATGGTGTGAGCAACATTATCGTTGAAACAGTTTTCTCAAATAATAATACGGGATCTGCAAGTGATGCCGTGATCCAGTACAATAGTGCTACGTCTTTTCAAAGTACAATGGTTTACCGCGATGATGCTGTATCTTTTGCTACAATTGCCGCCGCCACTACTACCAACGCAAGCATGGGCCTTGTGCGTCCGGATTTTAAACTTCATGGAACCGGGGCTCCTTTATATAGCTGGACGCCTGCCCTGGGTTTGTCAGGAACCACAGGTCAAACAGTAAATGCCACACCACTGGCTACAACTATTTACACCGCTATCGCCAACAACCAGGGCTGTACCAGTCAGAAAAGCTCAACTGTAACAGTTACACAGCAACCAACACTAACAGTTGTACCTACCAAAACGGCAGTGTGTGCCGGCGAATCTGTTTCTATCACCGCTTCCGGCGCTCCATCATACACCTGGAACACTCAGTCAAACCAGGCAACTATCGTAGATAACCCATCGGTAAATACTACCTATACCGTTTCAGGTTTTGCAGCACCTTGTCCGGTGGTGAGTAATACCATCAGCATTGTCGCAAACGCATTGCCGGTAGTTACTGTTGTTCCTACTTCAAATTCCATTTGCGTAGGTAATACCGCAACCCTCACTGCATTCGGTGCTGTTACTTATTCGTGGGATAACGGGTCAACAACGCAAAATACTACTGTAAGCCCGGTAGTTAACTCTACATACACCGTGACCGGTACCGACGGATTAGGTTGTTCTGCGTCTGCTACCATTTCTATTGTAAGCAACACTTTGCCCATAGTAACTGCTGTAACTTCCACGTCGTCTGTGTGTGCAGGACAATCTGCCACTCTTACAGCCGGAGGCGCCGCTACTTATTCATGGAGCAACGGCACAACCACCGCATCGTTTGCTATTGCACCATCAGCCACTACAATATTTACCGTTGTAGGTACGCTACCTACAGGTTGTTCTGCGGCGGCAAACGTGTCAGTGGTTGTTAATCCAATCCCTGTACTAACGGTTACAGCAAAACATAGTACGATCTGTCCTGGTACGCAGGAATTATTTACTGTTACGGGAGCTCTCAATTATACATGGAGTCCTGCAACTAACTTACTTCCAACTCCGTATTCACACACGGTGCTTGCAGATCCTTCTGTTTCCACTACCTATACGTTGCTGGCCAACAACGGGTTCTGTCCTGCCAGTACAACTACCATTAACCTGGTCGTTGGAAATTATCCGCTTCTTACGATGGCCACAACTGCTGCTTCTATTTGCGAAACAACTTCTGCAACCCTCACAGGTTTTGGAGCGGGGTCTTATACCTGGATGCCAGGAAATATTGTAAGCAATAGTATTGTGGCAAGTCCGCCTTCAACTACCACTTACACACTTATAGGAAGCAATGGCGGAACCTGCGAAACCAATAAACAATTTGCTCTTGTGGTTGACGCTTGCACCGGTATCTCGGAAAATAGCAGCCTTTCGCAGTTCATCAGGATGTATCCAAATCCAACAAGCGGAGTTTTAAAAGGTGAATTTTCTTTTGAAGGCCAAAAACACGTGATCATCACTAACGCTATTGGCGAAGTGATCACATCGCAGGAAAATGTCTCAGCTGAATTTAGTGCCGACCTTAGCTCATATGCTAAAGGCATTTATTTTGTGAAAGTAATTTCCGGCACATCCTCGGCCACTTTCAAAATCATTTTACAGTAAAAACCCCATTTTAATTTGAAAGCCATCCCCCGCAGGGATGGCTTTTTTTATGGCAATTTTTTATTTATATATTGCATCATGCTTACCATTGGTGGCTTACGGGAATTCTTTGGCATCCATGCAAAACAAAATGTGCAGGGTGTGATCGTTTATTGCGAGACCGTATCCGAAAGGTTAAAGTATTCAACTGAATACATTTTTGAGCATGTGCTTAATATCCCTGTTACTTTGACCAGCAATCGTGAGCATTTTCTGCAGTCGAAGCTACCGCGGATCAACTACTCGCAAAAGCCCATCGACCATACTTTTTTTATTGCAGCCGAAGGTTTGTTAAGCGAGAAAGGAAATAACCGTAAAGCGCCGGATCCTTTTTTCCGCTCAGAAAATATCTACTTTTTCAGATCCCGCGAAAAGGACAGTTACCACTTCGATATATTCAGCGCTGTTTTTTATTTTATTTCACGATACGAAGAATGGGGGCAGTTCACGCCCGACCGTCACAAACGGTTTGAGGCCGCGGAGAGCATTCTTTACAAAAACTCCTTCCATCTTAAACCGGTAGTGGAGATCTGGATCTCTGAGTTCAAAAAAGATCTCCTCGGTTTTTTTCCTGGCTTCAGTATACCTGAGCGCCATTTCCGTGTAATAAGTACCATTGATGTAGATAATCTGTTTGCCTACCGCTCAAAAGGCATCGTACGGACTGTAGGAGCCTCCATAAAAGATCTGCTGAAACTTGATCTACGTAATTTGAACAAACGGCTCGCAGTGGTAACCGGACGAAGAGCAGATCCCTTCGACATCTATACACATATTTCGGACTTTTGTTTTGATCAGCAGATCCCCCTCATTTATTTTTTTCTTTTTAAAACCGGCAACCGGTTCGACCGTACTGTGGACCCGCGCTCAGGTGCATTTGAGGATGTTTTTCAGCGGATCAAGAAAAGTTATGCGCTCATAGGATTGCACCCTTCTTACCGTTCGGCCTTTGATGAGGACCTGCTTGATGAGGAAAAACAGCATCTCTCAAAACGAAGCAAAGTGCCTGTGCAGCTGTCGAGACAGCACTATCTCAGGTTTGATATCAGGACCACTCCACGTTTATTGCTCCGTTCCGGCATCCGTATGGATTTTACTATGGGCTTTGCCTCCAGGCCGGGTTTCCGTGCCGGGACATCTGTACCATTTTATTATTACGATTTTTCTGCCGAACAACGTACCGATTTGCTCATGGTGCCATTTTGCGCAATGGACGGTGCGTACCTGGTTTATGCGCGGCACGATCCCGAACAGATCTTTGAATCTCTTGCCACCCTGGCAGCAGAGATAAAAAAAGTGAACGGCCTCTTTGTGACCTGTTTTCACGAAAGGACCTTTTCTGACCACTTATATAAGGGAATGGGCACTTTATATAAAAAACTGCATTTGCATATTAAACAACTGTAAGAGGATGCAAAATATTTTATCTTTACGGCCTGTGAGTCAATTCGGTAAAATAATAATTTGTGGCCTGCTGTTGCTGGTATTTACAACCTGTAGGAATGACCTGGAATTAAATGCTCCTTACAAGGAGATTCCCACTGTTTACGCCGTTCTAAATCCACAGGATACTCTCCAGACAATCAGGATCAATAAGGTTTTTCTCGGAGAGGGAGATGCCAATGTAATGGCCAAGGTTCATGATTCGGTAAATTATGGTCCTGGTGAAATTTCAGTCACGCTCGAACGTTTTGTAGGAGGTGTGCAAACAGATGCTTCTCCTGGAGGCATTCGTACCATTACATTTTCTGAAGATATTGTGAAAACTGCTGAGGGTGCTTTTAACACTGATCAACGCGTGTATAAAACAAAGAAAAAGCTGTTCACATTCGGAGAGTACAGGCTCACAGTGAAAAATAATAAGACCGGAAATGTGTTTAAAGCAAAATCTGAGGCGCTCGACAGTATCAATGGGAACCAGGGCTATTTTCCGATCGTTGTTGAGCCAAAGTACCCTTATCCACCCGGTATTCCCGACCAGGGCTTTGTTAATTATTCTGACCCCGATAAGAAATATACCATCAGGTTTGTGCCAATAGGTAAGGAGTCTAATAAATATGTGGGTGCGCCGCAGGTTTACAATCTTGTGATGCGTTTGTTTATTCTTGATAGCCTGGGGGCGCTTGGCAATAATTATCATTCGGTCGATTATAGTATCGGCACCAAGTACGTGCGTGATTTCAGTAAATCCGGGAACACTAATTTTGTGGTTTTTGAATTTTTCGGCCGTGATATTTTATCAGCTGTCGCCGCTGGTTTGCGTCAAAAGAATGCTGTGCCCCCAAATTTAGGTCGCAGGAATTACCGCATCGACTTCATAATCTATTCAAGTTCCCAGGAATACCTGGATTTTCTAACCTACACTCAGCCAAATACCAGTATTTCCCAACAGATTCCTTTGTATTCCAATTTTGAAAATAAAGCGGCGTATGGCTTGTTTACATTCAGGAATCGCTGCACGGTCACCAAGCAGCCTTCCAATGATATGATAAACTCTTTTGCTAATAATCAGCCAACCTGCCCGCACAGGTTTCTCAATAGTAATCTCGAAGTGCCTGTCTGCAAATAGGTCCGTTCAGGCCTGCAAACGCGATTTTCCGACAAAATTTAGGTGTTTTTTAAGTTAAAATGACAGGATGGCAGTTTAGGCCATATTCCTGCCGTTTGGCATATTAATTGACATACCCATAATAAATTTAATAGTCTTTTAAAATGGGAAAAATAATTGGAATAGATCTGGGAACCACCAATAGCTGTGTATCGGTTATGGAGGGGAACGAACCAGTGGTGATAGCCAATAATGAAGGAAAACGTACCACGCCTTCAGTTGTAGCTTTTGTGGAAGGTGGTGAACGTAAGGTGGGTGATCCGGCAAAACGCCAGGCTATTACCAATCCTAAAAAAACGGTTTATTCTATAAAGCGTTTTATGGGACATACGTTCGAAGAAGTTAGCGATGAAACCAAACGTGTTCCGTACAGCGTTGTAAAAGGTGATAACAACACCCCGCGTGTACAGATCGACGATAGGAAATATACTCCCCAGGAAGTGTCTGCGATCATTCTTCAGAAAATGAAGAAAACCGCTGAAGATTACCTGGGAACAGAAGTTACAGAAGCGGTAATTACCGTGCCTGCATACTTTAACGATGCACAACGCCAGGCTACTAAAGAAGCTGGTGAGATCGCTGGATTAAAAGTTAAACGTATTATTAACGAACCTACAGCTGCAGCCCTTGCGTATGGCATGGACAAAAAGAACAAGGACATGAAAATTGTTGTGTTCGACTGCGGTGGTGGTACGCATGACGTTTCTGTTCTTGAATTAGGTGACGGTGTATTTGAAGTTAAAAGTACCGATGGTGATACTCACTTAGGTGGTGACGATTTTGACCAGGTGATCATTGACTGGCTGGCTGATGAATTTAAAAAAGACGAAGGTCTCGATATCCGCCAGGATCCAATGGCTCTGCAACGTCTAAAAGAAGGAGCAGAAAAAGCGAAGATCGAATTATCGAACTCTACAAGCACCGAAATTAACCTGCCATATATTATGCCGGTAAACGGAATTCCTAAACACTTAGTGAAGACCTTAACACGTGCTAAATTTGAACAGCTGGCCGATAGCCTCATTCAGCGTACTATCGCACCTTGCCGTTCAGCGCTTAAAAATGCAGGATTATCTCCATCTGATATTAATGAGGTTATCCTCGTGGGTGGTTCAACACGTATCCCTGCCATTCAATCGGCAGTAGAAAAGTTCTTTGGAAAAACTCCGAATAAAAGTGTGAATCCTGATGAAGTTGTTGCACTCGGTGCAGCTATCCAGGGTGGTGTATTAACCGGTGAGGTAAAAGATGTTCTCCTGTTGGACGTTACCCCGCTTTCTTTGGGTATCGAAACAATGGGTGGTGTGTTCACTAAATTAATTGAAGCCAACACAACCATTCCAACTAAAAAATCTCAGGATTTCAGCACCGCGGCAGATAACCAGCCTTCAGTGCAGATCGTAGTGTACCAGGGCGAACGTCCGATGGCACGCGATAACCGTAAGCTTGGTGAATTTAATCTCGATGGTATTCCACCAGCACCACGTGGTGTGCCACAGATCGAAGTAACTTTCGATATCGACGCTAACGGTATTCTTAATGTTAGTGCAAAAGATAAGGCAACAGGCAAATCGCATAACATCCGTATCGAAGCTAAGAGCGGCTTAAGCCAGGAAGAGATCGATCGCATGAAACGCGAAGCAGAAGCTAATGCTGAATCAGATAAAAAAGCAAAAGAGCAGGTTGAAAAACTGAACGAAGCAGATACCATGATCTTCCAGACAGAAAAACAGCTGAAAGAATATGGTGACAAGATCCCTGCAGAGAAAAAAACAGCGATCGAATCAGCTTTAACTGAATTAAAATCGGCTCACGCTTCAAAAGATCTTGATAAGATCGGAACAGCTTTAACCGGTCTCAACACAGCATGGACTGCAGCCAGCGAAGATATGTACAAAGCCCAGCAACAACAGGGTGGAGGCAACGGAAGCGCAGGTCCCGATCAGAATGCAGGCGGACAACAAGGTCAGCAAGGCGGTAAACAGGCAGGAGGCAACTCTGAAAATGTAACCGACGTTGATTTTGAAGAAGTGAAATAATTTCTGAAAAAAAATAATAATGATCCCTCCGGAATTTCCGGGGGGATTTTTTTGTGTTATCACTGAAACGAATGCTGGGCATTTAAAATCGTACATCGTACATCGTACATCGTAAATTAACTGTGCCGCTGTGAGGGTAATTTACCCCATTGCAAACTGTGTCTCCGTGGTTAAATAGACGGAGTGCAGGACGCTTCTACTCCACCACAAACTTACTCGACAGAAGTACCGTCCCTTCCGAATTCATTATCGAATAAAAGTATAGTCCTTGGTTATATCCGCTTAAATCGATTGCCGTTCTTTCATCAGAGAGAGGATAATCGCCCACTTTTTTTCCGAGCATGTCTGTTATGATGATGGACGTTGCCGATTCATTTTTCGAAATGATGTTTAGTTTATCTTTTGCCGGATTTGGAAATACCATGAACGGAGTGCCGATCCACTTTTCACTGATGCCAACTATACCATTGTTAAGCGAAAAATTATCAACATCAAACGTAGATCCTAATGTATTTCCTGGATTATTACTCACCATGATATTGATAGTATCAGGCGCTCCTGGGGAAACTGTGGTGAAATTGATGCCAAAAGCTTTCCAGTTTGCAACATTTGTGCTTACTGTGATCGAAGCAATTGCTTTTATAGATCCTCCTTTTATGGTATAAGCCTGGATCAGCATTTCATCATTTGCCTGCATATTGGCCGACTTATAAAAACCACTCATGGAGCCTGGATTCGTGGCATAAGGAGCCCCCATTTCTCCCGGATCTCCAATAAACAGAAATCCCGATTGGTTCGTACTTTGGTTAAGTCGTGCATATTTACTTCCATGCTGTGCACCGGAAGTCTGTTGTGTAACATTGCTGCTAAACCAACCTGTTGGCGAATCGCCCAGCACAGTGGTCGTCCAGGTTTCAAAACTTAAATTGGTCAGCCCGTTTTGCGCCGACAGTGTAACTGATGTGAGCATAAGAGCTACTGCCCATGTTTTGTTTTTTGAGAATGTAAATATTTTCATTTGTTTGGGTTTAGGTTATACTAAAATTAGAATTTTCTTTTTAAGGACTCTAATTCCGCACAGCAAGTATTAAGTGGTTGTCGGTTAATAACTTCAAATGTGTAATTTGATGTTAAGTATTATTTACCTGCTCCTGTTGCAATGGTGTCTATGCCTCTGTGAGCTGGACGATGTAAATCCGATAGCTATTGGATGTGTCTTTGTGGTACTGGCTGGCCGCCGGAACTATGGTGCTTAAACACTAAGGACACAAAGAGAGTTAGGTAACACACGCCTCCACGAAGGGCACTACGCCAACCGCACAAGCTGAGCGCGGTCTGTCTTGGAGGTACCTGAGCTTGTTGAAGGTACCTCTACGTTGTGTCCGTATTGAACCCGTCGTGTCCTTAGTGTTTAAACTTACGGTGTGACCCGAAAATTCGTACCTTAATTCTATCCAAATCTAATGTCATGAAAAGGTTAGTTCTGATCCTCTTTTCCGTAATTCGTACATCGTAAATTAACTGTGCCTCCGTGAGTCGAATGAAAGAAAATGCAAATCCGATAGCTATCGGATGTGTCTCCGTGGTTAAATAGACGGAACGCAGGACAGAATAATTCGTAATTCGTACTTCGTACTTCGTACCTCGTACTTCGTACTTTGTTCGGAATGCAGGAAGAAGCTATTTCGTCCCCCGATAAATCGCCGCAATCCCAAAGCTCAATGGTTTGAATGAGGTGCTTTTAAAACCAACCTGGTTCAGAACCCCGACGAATTTTTCATTGTTGGGAAATGCTTTTACGCTTTCTGTCAGGTAACTATAAGCGCGCGTGTCTTTTGAAAAGATCTTTCCTATAACTGGCGTGATGTAAGAGAAATAAAAATTATATCCTCCTTTTACAAGCGGATTCGTCGGATATGAAAATTCAAGTACCACCAGCTCCCCTCCAGGTTTCAGCATCCTGTGCAGGTTTCGGAGTCCCTTCTCAAGGTCCTGGAAATTACGCACACCAAATCCTACTACAATAGCGTCAAACGAATTGTCTGGAAAAGGAACGGTTTCCGCATTTCCATTTTCCAGTGTGATAAGATTTTCAAGATTAAGTTTCTGAATTTTTTCGCGCCCCACCTTCAGCATCCCATCGCTGATATCAATGCCTGTAATTTTCGCGGGACTCAGTTTTACACACTCGATAGCAAAATCACCTGTGCCCGTCGCGACATCCAGAATATTTTTCGGGTTCTTTTCTTTAAGAAGGGAAACACATTTTTTCCTCCATCCTTTATGAATGCCAAGTGAAAGAATACTGTTTAAAAGATCATAACGATTCGCAATGTTATCAAACATCGTGGCCACTTCTTCTTTCTTTTCCTTCCCGCTGTTATAGGGTTTTATCTTGTCGTGGTCCATCTTTTACTTTTGTTTATTCCTCGTTATCTGTTCGGATGTGTTACTATGATTATAAATCGTACCCCAATAGCAATCGTACATCGTAAATCGTACATCGTAAATTGTCCTATGTACCTATGTGTTTTCCCTAATCGCAGAATGCCAGTGCGCCAGCTAGGCGTTTAGCAATCGTAATTCGTAATTCGTAAATCGTCCTAAATGACTATGTGTTTACCCAACGTGGGATGCCAGTGCGTCAGCTAGGCGTTTAGCAATCGTAAATCGTAAATCGTAAATCGTAATTCCTCAACGTACGAATTCCAGCTTCAACGCTTCTTCAAGCAGCTGCTCTTTGTTTACCGGCACCACACCTATCTGCTCACATACAAGTCCGCCTGCCAGGTTGGCAATAGCTGCAGTAAGCACATCGCTGCACTCCTGGGCGCGGCATAACGCGGCCACACTTATAACAGTGTCTCCCGCCCCGCTCACATCTGCAATACTGCGGATATGCGCCGGCAAATGTTCTTTTACCTTTCGCGAATTGGTTATCACACCTCTTTCCGCAAGCGTCACCAGCACAGTTTCAATTTTTTGTTTTACACGGTAGCTGCTCACTTCCCGCTGCAGCTCGTTGATGTTATCCCCGCTGATGTCCATTTTTGTGCCTTCACGGAGCTCTTTCAGATTGGGTTTAAAAAGACTTACACCTTTGTAATTATTGAAATTCTTTTTCTTCGGGTCAACACAGGTTGGGATCCCCT
The DNA here is from genome assembly GCA_966211905.1 of uncultured bacterium. Taxonomy (GTDB): domain Bacteria; phylum Bacteroidota; class Bacteroidia; order B-17B0; family Aurantibacillaceae; genus Aurantibacillus. The sequence goes on along the minus strand of CBIHOL010000008.1, from coordinate 43,251 downwards.
TGCTTTTAGCAAGCTCCACCACTTTGGCGATCAGCTTAGGCGAAAGCAATCCTTTATTGTAATCTTCAAAAATGATCACATCAATCTTGTCATGATTAATGATATATGAAATAAGCGTCAACAGCTGCTGCACTTCTGTAGGGATGATCTCTTCTTCAATTTCATCATCCACGCGCAGTAGCTGTGAATTGTTTCCAATGATCCTGGTCTTAACAGTGGTGATCCTGTCCCGGCTTTTAAGAATTCCTTTCTGGCTCAGCTTCTGGGTTTTTAAAAGATCAAGAAATGCCTGTCCTTCATAATCTACTCCGATCACAGAGCACAAAATAGGGTTGGCCCCCATGGCCTGGATATTCAGCGCAACGTTGGCCGCGCCTCCCAGCCTTCTTTCTTTTTTGCTTACCGCTACTATTGGAACCGGCGCTTCCGGCGATATCCGGTTCACTTTTCCCCACAGGTAGTTATCGATCATAACATCACCAATGATGAGCACATTCAGCGAGTTAAATGATTTGAAGATCTCGCGGATGCGGTCTTTTTTAACGGAGAGTTTTTTCATTGTTTAATTTGCTTACTGAAGATTTGAAAGTGCTTCTTTCATCCTTCGCATAGCCTCGCGTAAATTTTTTTCGTTGGTGGCGTAAGAAAAACGGATATAATTATCTTCCCCGAATGCGGCACCCGGTACCACTGCAAGATGCGCCACATCTAAAAGATAAAAGCATAGTTCAGTGCCGCTGTGGATCTCGTAATCCTTGTATTTTTTTCCGAAATAATAAGATACTTCAGGATAAAAATAAAATGCGCCATCAGGGACATTGGTTTTCAGACCGGGAATTTCTTTCATGAGCTCAAGTACAAGATCACGTCTCTTCTTAAATGCATCACGCATTGGTTTGATATACGTTTCGTCATCCAGCTCCATGGCTTTGTGCATGGCCTTCTGGGTGATGCTGCTTGTAGCCGAAGTAAACTGCCCCTGCATTTTATCGCAGGCCTGTGCGATCCATTTGGGTGCGGCAAGAATTCCTCCCCTCCAGCCCGTCATGGCAAATCCTTTTGAAACACCGTTGATAGTGATCACGCGGTCCTTTATGAAATCAAACTGTGCAAAGCTCTCGTGTCCGCCTGTAAAATTAATGTGCTCATAGATCTCGTCGCTGAGGATATACACATCGGGATGTTTGATCACTACCTCTGCCAGTTTTTTTAATTCCTCCTTGTTGTATACACTGCCTGTTGGATTACAGGGTGTGCTCAGCATGATCAGTTTTGTTTTTGGTGTGATGGCCGCCTCCAGTTGTTCAGGGGAGATTTTGAAATCGGTTTCTATTCCAGTTGTGATTACGATCGGAGCGCCCTCCGCAATTTTCAGGATCTCGAGGTAACTTACCCAGAAAGGAGCAGGAATGATCACTTCATCACCCGGGTTGACAAGACAAAGAACAGCATTGGCAATACTTTGTTTGGCACCGGTGGAAACAACAATTTCGTCCGGGGTATAATCGAGTTTGTTATCTCTTTTAAATTTTTTACAGATGGCTTCTCTCAGTTCCTGGTATCCCGAAACGTGAGTGTAATAGCTGAAATTTTCATCGATTGCCTTTTTCGCGGCATCCTTAATTATTTGGGGAGTTCCAAAGTCAGGCTCACCAAGGCTCAGGCTGATGATGTCAACACCCTGGGCTTTCAGCTCGCGGCTGCGTCGTGCCATCGCAATTGTTTGCGACTCGGATATCTGATTGGCCCTGTTGGATAGCTTTCCCATATAAAAATGTAATCAGCAAATCTAACACAAATTTTTATTCGTAGGGACCAGAAAATTCAGATTTTAAACGGAAAATCCACGATAGTTTCCCGCAGATTGCGCAGATAAGGCGCAGATAAGCGGTGATTTAGTGCAAGTTCGAACTGGAAGTTCATCAGGGTCTTATCGGCGTAATCTGCGCTACGTGTGCTGCCCATGTATATCTGCGTAAATCAGCGGGAAACCATCCGCAACTCACAGCTGGCAGCCTAAACCTTTTTACCTAAAATGAGCAGATCCCGCATTACCCCATCCATATTTGCAACCTCAGGAAGTCGCGCCCACTGCTCAAATCCATGTTTTTTAAAAAGCTGAATGCTCGGCGCATTATGTCCGAAAATAAATCCAAGCAGCGTATGCACTTTTCTCAATGGGGCCTCCTCGATCGCTTTTTTAAGACATGCTTCCCCAATGCCTTTTCCTCTCATCGACTCTTCCAGATAAATACTCACTTCCACAGTGCCATTGTAGGCGGGCCGACCATAAAAAGAATTAAAGCTCATCCACCCGGCATAAGTTCCATCAGAAAGTACGATCCATAGTGGACGATTTTCTGTGTCATGCGAATCGAACCAGTGTTGTTTTTGCGCAACTGTCACTGGCTCAAGGTCGGCTGTCACCAGCCGCGAGGGAATGGTTGAATTATAGGTAGCGACTATTTTTCCGAGATCTTCTGCGCGCGCATATTCAAAATCCAGCGGCATTTAATAAAGGAAGTTATTATAAGGATAACGTTTGATATGCATTTCCTTCACCATGTCGTAAAGGGTCTTTTTTAATTCCTCCACGTTCTCTTTTTTAATGGCGCTTATAAACAGCACTTTGCTGTGCATGCTGCGCATCCAGGTATTCTTGACTTCTTCAAGAGAAAGATTTTCCCTGGTGGTCGGGGTGAGATCATCTTCTTCTTTATGCGTGTAAGTAAATGCATCCGTTTTGTTGAACACCAGGATGGTCTCTTTTTCACCGGCACCAATGTCGTGAAGGGTCTGATTTACTACATTGATCTGCTCTTCAAAGTTTTTATGCGAGATGTCAACCACGTGTACAAGGATATCAGCTTCACGCACTTCGTCAAGAGTGGATTTAAAACTTTCCACCAGCTGTGTAGGCAGCTTTCTTATAAAACCCACCGTGTCGCTCAACAAAAAATAGATATTGTCAATCGTAACTTTCCTGACCGTGGTATCGAGAGTAGCGAACAATTTATTTTCAGCAAACACATTGCTTTTGCTAAGCATGTTCATAATGGTGCTTTTACCAACGTTGGTATAACCCACCAGCGCCACGCGGATCATTTCCCCTCGGTTTTTCCGCTGCGTTGCCATTTGTTTATCGATCTCGCGTAAGCGTTCTTTCAGCAAGGCTATCTTGTCGCGCACGATCCTGCGGTCGGTTTCGATTTCCTTTTCACCTGCGCCCCCGCGGGTTCCTGTTCCCCCTCGTTGTCGTTCAAGATGTGTCCACATGCCGGTTAAGCGGGGAAGCATATACTGATATTGCGCGAGCTGCACCTGTGTTTTGGCATGTGCGGTCTGTGCGCGTTGTTCAAATATTTCGAGGATCAGTGTGGTTCGGTCGAGGATCTTTTTTCCTCCAAGTTCCTTCTCAAGATTTCTCTGCTGCGAAGGGGAGATCTCATCATCAAAGATCACCACATCGATATTGTTTTCCACTACAAACTTCTTCACTTCGGCAAGTTTTCCTTTCCCGATAAAAAAAGTTTTATCGGGTTTTTCGAGCTTCTGTGTAAAGGTTTTTACAGCTTGCAGGTCGTAGGTGCTCGCCAAAAAAGCAAGCTCATCAAGATATTCGCGGGCAAGACTTTCGTCCTGCTGCTTATTGATAACACCGATTAATATACAGGTATGGGAGGGTAGGGCAGTTGAGATCGGTTCCGCTTTCATTTTTAGTGCTGGTCGCTCTTTATATGAGCATTTACGTATTCTGCGATCATTTCGGCGTGTTCTTCGCTTACTCTTATCGGTGTCATGTTTCCTTTTCCATTAAGGATCACATCCTTTATGCCGGCCACGTCGAGATGTGTTGCTGAAATGTCAGAAGCACCGCTGGCCCCGAGCTTCCCATCACCACCATGGCAAAGTGAGCAATTCTGCGTGTAAAGAGCAGCTCCGTCGTTAGTTGAAGTAGTAGAGGATGATGTTTCAGTTTTTGCAATGCCTTTTCGTTTGCTGTAAACTTCTGCAATGCCATAACTGCCGGTAATAAGCAGCAGGCTCAGGGCAGCAAGCATTTTGTTTCCTTTCTTAAATCCTATAACAGCAAGTGGAATTGACGCCAGCACCATTACGATCTTGATCCAGAACAGGTAATCATATTTGCCATTGAATGGAAGCTGGGTGGCCAGGTAAATTCCGGTAATAAGGAATAAAGCGCTTACTATCATTTCAAACACTTTTACTTTCCTGGTGAAATTTGCCAGCAGATCATTCTTATTGCTTAACAGAAGAATGGTCTTGATCACATAGATGAGCAGAAATAATGTGACAACGAGGTAGTGTGTATGCAAAAAGCCTTTATACATATTTGTAATTTTAAGGGTAAAAATAACAATACTAAGCATACATAAAAAATCAGATCATCGCGAACTTATGTGTATGCCAATTACCGCAATGTGTCGAACGTTTCAAATCTTTGAACTGTGGTAATAGGTTATTTGTCGAATCTGACTAAATTCGCAGGCATGAGATTATTTCCGGCCCTGATCCTTACTGTTTTTATTGCTGTTGAGGCTTTCGCGCAGTCAACGTTTCCCACTAACGGGGCGCCTTTTGATCCCAGTTCTGTTTACGCTTTTATAAATGCAAATATCCAGAAGGATCCTGAAACACTGATCACCAATGGAATGATGGTAGTGCAGAAGGGAAGGATCATTTCAGTTTCCGACAAGTCAGCTCCTCCAAAAGATGCTATTATTTATGATCTGAAGGGAAAATATATATACCCATCGTTCATCGATCTGTACAGCGAGTACGGTCTCACCCAGCCTTCCCCGCCAAAAAGGAACGATCGGGCTCCGCAGATGGAAAGTTCTGTAAAAGGTGCATATGCCTGGAACCAGGCCTTGAAATCGGAGGTCCGTTCGTATCAGCAGCTGGTTCACAATAAAGAAAAGGCGGCGGAGTTAAAAAAGCTTGGTATCGGCATTGTTCTTTCGTCGGTAAGGGACGGCATTGTGCGCGGGAGCGGCGTGTTATTGTCTCTCAATAGTAATAAGCGTGAAAATGAAAGTGTGATCGTTGAAGAAGCCGCAGCGTTCTATTCCTTCAGTAAAGGCACCTCCACCCAGGATTACCCGACCTCACTTACCGGTGCCATTGCGTTGTTGCGGCAAACTCATTATGATGCACGTTGGTACGCGCAAAAACCTGATGGCGCTGAATACAATATTACATTGCAGGAATTCAACAGGCTGCAGTCGCTTCCGTCTGTTTTTGATGCGGGTGATAAGTTCAACGGTCTTCGCGCCTCAAAGCTCGGTGCCGAATTTGGCATCAACTACATCATTAAAGGTTCCGGCAACGAGTACCAGAGAGCAGACGATATCGCTGCGTCAAATGCAAAGTATATTCTTCCTCTCGATTTTCCTCCGGCTTATGATGTTGAGGAGATCTACGATGCCAATGCCATTAATCTTTCTGAAATGAAGCATTGGGAGCTTGCACCTGCAAATGCCGCTATCCTGGCCAATAAGGGAGTGCGATTCTGTTTCACAACAGCAGGCCTTAAAAACACTGCAGATTTTTTACCCAATCTTCGTAAAGCGGTTAAATATGGTTTAAGTAAAAGAATGGCGCTGATGGCGCTTACTACTAATCCAGCGTCTTTTATAAAAGCAGATGACCGTATCGGTGTTTTGAAAAAAGGGTACCAGGCGCATTTTTTTATTTCTTCGAAATCAATTTTTGAGGAAGATGTTATCATCCTGCAGCACTGGACCGCGGGCGACGCTGCAATATATGCTGATCCGGCCCAGGAGGATATTCGCGGCTTTTACAGTTTCCGCATGGATGGCGCCGTGTATGAAGTGAAGATCGAAGGGACAGAATACAGGACAAAGGCCCGGATCAAAATGGATACGGTTAAGCGGGACTTCCACTTTACTTTTAAGAACAATCTGCTCACTTTTAATTTCGCCAGGGACTCCGGCAATATCGTTCGCGGTTCCGGCAATTACAGGGCAGCCGACAGCTCGTTCTCGGGCAACGGTCAGCTAGCGAACGGGCGCTGGTTTAACTGGGACATGAAGTTTACTTCGGAGATCATAGATAGCGCATTGCCTCAGAAACCCGAGCCAGACCTGGTTCTGGGTAAAGTTATTTATCCATTCACGGCCTTTGGTGAACCGCTGCCCGAAAGCAGGGGGCCATTTAAGGATTCATGGAATAAATTTAAAAACCGCTACGATGCCATTCTCATAAAAAACGCCACGGTATGGACGAATGAAGAAGCGGGAGTTCTCCAGGATCATGACGTGTACATTGTTGAAGGTAAGATTGTAAGGATCGCTCCGAATATTGATGTTCCTAAGCTCGCGTTTCCAAAAGTAATTGATGCCAAAGGGCGGCATCTTACAGCAGGCATTATCGACGAGCATAGTCACATTGCGCTTACAGGAGGCGTTAACGAAGCGGGACAGGCGAGCAGCGCAGAAGTCCGTATGGCTGATGTTATCGATCCCGATGACATTAATATTTACCGTCAGCTTTCGGGTGGCGTAACTACAGCGCAGCTGCTGCATGGTTCTGCAAATCCCATTGGGGGGCAGAGCGCGCTCATAAAGCTCCGCTGGGGACATAATGCGGAATCGATGTTATACGAGGGAGCAGATCCGTTCATAAAATTTGCTCTTGGTGAGAATGTAAAACAAAGTAACTGGGGTGATCTGCAATCGGTGAGGTTTCCTCAGTCACGTATGGGTGTGGAGCAGGTGTTTAATGATCATTTTTCGAGAGCACGTGAATATGCACGATCAAAAAGTGCGGCAGGGAAAAATGTATTCCGCACAGATCTTGAGCTTGAAGCGCTTTCTGAGATCCTCGCTAAAAAACGTTTTATCACCTGTCACAGTTATGTTCAGAGCGAGATCAACATGTTGATGCATATCGCAGATAGTTTTGGATTTAAGGTGAACACGTTCACCCACATCCTGGAAGGCTACAAGGTGGCCGACAAAATGAAACAGCATGGAGCTTATGCTTCAACTTTCAGCGATTGGTGGGCTTATAAAAATGAAGTGCTTGATGCCATTCCTTATAATGCTGCGTTGCTAACAAGGGTTGGAGTAATTACCGCCATTAACAGCGATGATGCCGAAATGGCCAGGCGCCTCAACCAGGAGGCGGCCAAGTCTGTAAAATATGGTGGCCTCACAGAGGAAGAAGCTCTTAAACTGGTTACTCTTAATCCTGCCAGGATGCTGCACATCGACAACAAGGTCGGCAGTATAAAAGTAAGCAAGTCAGCCGATGTGGTGTTGTGGAGCGATCATCCCTTAAGTGTTTACGCGAAGGCAGATTATACAATTATTGATGGGCAGATCTATTTTGATCGCGAAGAAGATGCGCGGCTTCGCAAATATGTGGATGATGAGCGCGCACGACTCATTGTTAAGCTTCTTGCTGAAAAACAGAAAGGCGGTCGCACTGAAAAAGCGGTGAAGAAAGAACCGAAGTTATACCATTGCAATACCATTGAAGGGATTGACGAATCATTAACCGGGCAACGTTAATATGAAAAGATCATTGATACTTTTTCTCATCGTCTGCTCCGTGGTTGTTCAGGCGCAGAAGACCAGACGAGTTGTTCTAGTTAATGCTACTGCACATCTTGGCGAGGGCCATGTGATCGAAAAATGCCTGCTGGTGATCAGTGGCAGCACCATCGAATCTGTGGCCGATATGTCGGGATCGATAGTTCCGCGTGATGTTGATACTATTATTGATCTCGCCGGTAAGCATATTTATCCTGCTCTCATCAATACCAATAATGTACTTGGTTTGCATGATGCTGAAGCCGTTCGCGCTACAAGGGATTTTGCGGAGGTAGGTCATATCAATCCGCATGTGCGGGCGCTGATAGCATACAACACCGACAATATCATTATACCAACGGTTAAAAGCAACGGCGTGTTATACACCCAGGTAACGCCAAGGGGCGGACTCATCAGCGGATCCTCTTCAATCATGTCGCTTGCAGGATGGAACTGGGAGGATGCCGTGTTAGTAGCTGATGATGGTATTCATCTTTCTTTTCCAAAAATGGTGATCAGCAAATTTGAAGAGGCTGATGCAGTCATGATTAAAGACGCACGCAAAAGATATGAGGAGGAAATGATCTTCCTCGAGCGTTTTTTTGCTGATGCGCGTGTTTACTGTTCTACGCCTTCCGCCGACGTGAAGAATATCCGTTTCGAGGCCATGCGCGCCGTTCTTAATGGATCGGCCAACCTCTACATTCATGCCGACGAGGCAAAGAATATCCTTGCAGCCATAAATTTTATTCAAAAGCATGGAATTAAAAAACCGGTATTGGTTGGGGGACGCGAATGTTATTTGCTTACAAAAGAATTACGGAAATTCAGGATCCCTGTAATGCTTGGACGCATCAACGATCTTCCTTTTAACGAAGATGATGATGTCGATATCATGTTTCGCCTGCCCTCGCTGCTTCAGCAGGATAGTATCTTATTCTGTATTCAGCTTGAAGGCGATATGGAGGCGATGCACAGCAGGAATCTGGCCTTTAATGCTGGTGCTGCTGTTGCGTACGGTCTTACAAAGGAGCAGGCTCTGTCGGCCATCACTCTTAATGCAGCCCGGATACTTGGAATTGAAGCGCAGCTGGGATCTTTAAAGGCAGGCAAGCTGGCTTCGCTGGTGGTGAGCGATGGCGATATCTTGGATATGCGAACCAATAATATTACTTTAGCGTTCCTCGCCGGGGAGCGGGTAAAGCTCGATAATCATCAGACAGAGCTTTATCTCAGGTACAAAAATAAATATGGAATCAAATAACATGAGCGACTCAAATAAAATAATTGTTGGGATTTCGCAGGGAGATATAAATGGCATCGGGCTGGAGGTAGTTCTTAAAACTCTTATCGAACCCGGAATAACGGATGTGTGCACACCGGTTCTTTTCAGCTCTCAAAAAACAGTTTCATACTATCGTAAGGTTTTGGGTATAGAGGAATTTAGTTTTAATCCCATCAGGGAGTTCTCTCAGATCAACCACAAGAAGGTAAATGTTTTTGTTTGTTACGAGGAAGAGGTAAATATTGAAATGGGCAAGCCTACAGAAACCAGCGGCAAATATGCTTTTCTCTCTCTTGAAAAAGCAACGCAGGCACTTGCCGACAGGAACATCCATGCCCTTGTGACGGCGCCTATAAATAAAAAGAATATTCAAAACGAGCAGTTTAAATTTGCGGGGCATACCGAGTACCTGGGCGAAAAGCTGGGAGGCGAGCCTTTGATGTTATTGTGCAATGAAAACGGTTTGCGTGTGGCGCTGGTAACGGGCCATGTGCCGGTAAAAGATATTTCTTCGAAGATCACCGCCGAGCTCATCACTAAAAAGATCACTTCTCTTTACGAATCACTGGTTGCTGATTTCGGCATCCGCAAACCGCGCATAGCAGTGCTTGGACTTAACCCGCATGCCGGCGATGAAGGTGTGATCGGTCGTGAAGACATGGATCTGATAAAACCTGCAATTGAAAAACTAAAGCTCAACGCCATCATTTACGGTCCTTATCCTGCCGACGGTTTTTTTGGAAGTGGCAATTATCGCAAGTTCGATGGCGTGCTGGCAATGTACCACGACCAGGGTCTTATTCCTTTTAAGACGTTGTCGTTCGGCGAAGGAGTTAATTTCACTGCCGGTCTCTCTGCTGTGCGCACCAGTCCTGACCATGGAACAGCCTATGAGATCGCAGGTAAGAATATAGCAAATGAACAGTCGTTTAAGAAAGCATTGTATGCAGCTATTGATATTTTCAGGAGCAGGCAGTTGCATGCCGACATCACCGAAAACCCGCTGCAGTTCAGCTTTCTCAAAAAAGAGCGTTGACCTGCCATTGACGTTATTTACGTCCTCTTGATATTTTACATATTGTGTTATGGGTTCTTACCGATCAGTGATCTTCGGAATAAAGCATGCAAGGCATGCTTTCCTTAGTGCACTTTGCTTTTTAGGCGTACAGGTACCTTTCGGATAAGCGCTTAGTGCCCTTAGTGTACTTAGTGGTAAAAGCATACCTCACTTTTATTGATTTTCCGAACAGGAATTAGGGCTCGCAATGACAAACGGCAAAAATCGGGTGCAAAAGTTTGAAACGTTTTTTAAAAAAAAATCATTTTCCGTCTCAGCGCATTTGCAGCTTGTTCGCGTCTTCTGACCTATCGATCCCGCAAAAATTTTGTTGAGAAAATGGTTAACAAATTTTAACTGGCACTGGATTTCCGCTACTTGGGGGCTCACTATCTTTACCCGTCAATTAAGGAAAAAACTATATGGTAGACATTAAGGAACTTAACGAGCGGATACAACGTGAAAGCGCGTTTGTGGAGTTGCTTACAGGAGAAATGGACAAAGTGATCGTTGGCCAGAAGTACATGGTTGAACGTTTGCTGATTGGTTTGCTTAGTAATGGTCATATTCTTCTCGAAGGTGTGCCAGGTCTTGCTAAAACTCTTGCCATTAATACTCTTGCCAAATGCGTTGAAGCACAATTCAGCCGCATTCAGTTCACTCCCGATCTTTTACCTGCCGACGTTGTAGGAACACAGATCTATAATCAGAAGCAGGAACAGTTCTCGATCCGCAAAGGACCTATTTTTGCAAACTTCGTGCTGGCGGATGAGATCAACCGCGCCCCGGCAAAAGTGCAGTCTGCGCTGCTTGAAGCGATGCAGGAAAAGCAGGTTACTATCGGCGATCAGACATTTAAACTTCCCAATCCTTTTCTTGTTCTTGCAACTCAGAATCCTGTTGAACAGGAAGGAACATATCCATTGCCTGAAGCGCAGGTAGATCGTTTTATGCTCAAAGTGGTGATCACTTATCCTACTAAAGAGGACGAGATCAAGATCATTACATCCAATATTCAGCCACAGGGAATGCCTGTGCCCAACAGCGTTTTGAAGCCCGATGATATTGTAAAGGCCAGAGGTGTTGTGAAAGATGTTTACATGGATGAGAAGATCGAACGTTACATTGTTGATATTGTATTCGCTACCCGTTTCCCCAAAGAATACAAGCTTCAGAAGTTCGATGGTCTTATTTCATTCGGTGGTTCCCCACGTGCAAGTATCAATCTTGCTTTGGCTGCTAAAGCGTATGCATTCATCAAACGTCGTGGTTATGTGATCCCCGAAGATGTTCGTGCTATCTGCCTGGATGTATTGCGTCACCGTGTAGGACTGACCTACGAAGCGGAAGCAGAGAATATTACTTCAGAGAATATTATCACCGAGATCCTCAACACTGTTGAAGTGCCATAGATTAGAACGGTAGTTTATTACGAACCCTACCTGTCTTTACACTTAACCTTACCAATGGAAACAGCTGAGTTACTTAAAAAAGTGCGCAAGATCGAGATCAAGACCCGGGGCCTTAGCAGCCAGATCTTTTCCGGTGAATATCACAGCGCGTTTAAAGGAAGAGGTATGGCATTTTCCGAGGTCCGTGAATATACTCCCGGCGACGATGTGCGTACGATCGACTGGAATGTAACAGCTCGTTTCAGCACGCCCTTTGTAAAGGTATTTGAAGAAGAACGCGAGCTCAGCGTGGTGCTGGTGGTTGATGTGAGTGCCAGTAGTGCATTCGGGACAAATAAGCAGTTTAAAAAAGATCTTATAACCGAGCTTTGCGCTGTGATCGCTTTTTCGGCGTCACAGAATAATGATAAGATCGGTATCATCTTTTTTTCTGATCAGATTGAGAAATATATCCCACCCAAAAAAGGGAAGACACATATCCTCCGTATTATCCGCGAGCTTATAGAATTTAAACCTCAGAACACACGCACCAATCTCGAGGTGGCGCTTAAGTATCTCACCAACGTTATAAAGAAAAGAAGTGTTGTATTCTTTATCAGCGATTTCCTGGCTGAGCCTAATTACAAAGATGCCTTGAAGATCGCCAATAAAAAACATGATCTTATAGCTCTGCGTGTAATAGATAAGGCGGAGATAGAACTGCCTGCAGTGGGTATGATAAAGTTGCGAGATAATGAAACCGGGAAAGTGATCTGGGTGGATAGCAGCGATAAAAGCTTCAGGAAACAATTTGTTTCCAACCAGCTCCGCTTCGAGGATTCACTGAAGGATATATTTAACCGCAGCGGGGTAGATGCTGCGCGTATTTACACTCACGAAGGATATATTAAACCTCTTATGAACCTCTTTAAGAACAGGTGATCCGCGTGGTGAGAAAATTCCGTTATATAATTTTTATCTGTACACTGCTTACCTGCTTATTGCCGGCAGCATTACATTGCCAGGAAGTACGGGTAGAAGCCGCACTCGATACTTCACGCATCAGGATCGGTGAGCAGGTTAAGGTGGACATCTATCTAAATTACGACGCCAGGGAAAAGAACATCAGGATCCAGTGGCCGGCTATCGGTGATACACTCACAGGGAAAGTGGAAGTCATCTCCTCAACTGCAATTGATACCACATTCCCCAACAAAACAAATTCAAGCAGGATCTTCCAGCATCAGCAGCTCACCGTTAGTGTTTACGATAGCGGGTATTATTCCATTCCCGGTTTTAAATTTGTTGTAAATGGCGACACGACCAGGCCGCTGTTCACCAATCCTCTTTTCCTGCAGGTGCACACAGTGCCAACCGATACCAGTGCGTCAAAACTCAAAGACATCAAGCCTCCGTTCAATGAGCCGTTTAACTGGAAATGGTACAAGGCATATTTTTTCTGGGGAATTGGGTTACTGGCTGCTATCATTATCACCATTGTTCTTTATAATAGGCTACGCAATCGCGAAGAGAATAAGGTTCCTGAACCCGACAAGCCCAAAGTGCCGGCACATATCACTGCCCTGCAAAGTCTTGAAAAGATCCGCGAACAGCAGGTGTGGCGCGAAGGTCGTGTAAAGGAGTATTATTCTTCCATCGCTGATACTATCAGGATCTATATTGAAGAGCGTTTTAATGTGCATGCCCTCGAAAGTACTACCGATGAGATTATGCTTGCCTTTCGTTCACAGGTGATCGATCCTGAAAGCAAGGCAAAGCTGCAGCAGCTTCTCACACTGAGTGATCTTGTGAAATTTGCCAAGCTCACTCCTGTTGAGCTGGAGCATGAACTGACTCTCAATAACGCATTTGATTTTGTGAATGGCACAAAGCGTGAAGAGGTGATGGAGATCCGCGAACCTGCCCCGCAAAAACCTCTTACGCCATGATGAGTTATTTCAACGATATACAATTCGCGGAAAAACGCTGGTTCTGGCTCCTGTTGGTTATTCCTGTTATGCTGCTTTGGTATCTGTGGAGATTAAAAAGACAGGAAGGCGAGTTTAATTTTTCTTCTTTCTCTCTTTTTCAGGGAATTAAAAATTCGTCACGCGCAACGCTGAGGCATTCGCTGGTGGTTCTGCGCATGCTGGCACTTGGCCTCATCATCGTTGCACTGGCGCGTCCACAGTCGCGCAGCAGCTGGAAAGATACAAAGACCGAAGGCATTGACATCATGATCAGCCTCGATATCTCATTGTCGATGCTTGCCAAAGATTTTAAACCTAATCGCCTGGAGGTGGCCAAGGATGTATTGATCGATTTTATTGATGCACGGCCAAACGACAGGATAGGTCTTGTGATCTTTGGAGGTGAAGCTTTTACGCAGTGTCCTCTCACTTCCGATCATAAAGTTCTTAAGAATATGATGCCGGGTGTTAAAGCAGGGATGCTCGACCAGGGCACGGCTATAGGGCTGGGACTCGCCGACGCCGTTGCAAGGATCAAGGACAGCAAGGCAAAAAGCAAGGTCATTATTTTTATCAGCGACGGCGTTAATAATGTGGGAGAGATCTCTCCTCTTACCGCAGGTGAGCTTGCGCAGACTTACGGGGTGCGTGTGTATTGTATCGGGGTAGGATCCAAGGGCAAGGCCTTGCAGCCTGTTGCCATGTATGCGCAGGGTGAATATGAATACGATTATGTGGATGTGGAGATAGATGAAAAAGTGATGAGCGAGATCTCAGATATGACTGGTGGTCGATATTTCCGCGCAACCAACAAGGAAAGCCTGCAGGATGTTTACCAGGAGATCGACAAAATGGAAAAGACCATCATCAGCGAAAAAAGCTTCAGCAACAAGGCCGAACACTTTCTTCCATTCGCACTTGCAGCAGCTCTCCTATTGTTACTTGAATTTTTATTGCGTTTCACCTTATTCCGAACCTTCCCGTAATGTTTAAGTTCGAGCATCCCATATTTTTTTACGGGCTCATTGCCATCCCGGAAATGGTGACAATTTTTGTGGCTTATTTTCTTTCACGACGCCGCAAGCTGAAAAGACTGGGCGACAAAGAGCTGGTTGAACAGCTGTTGCCATATGCGAGCAAACGCAAACGCATTATCAAGCTATGTATTTTCTGCACAGCGTTTATTTTTCTCATTCTTGCTCTGTGTAATCTGCAGACAGGAAGCAAACTCACAGAAGTGAAGCGTGAAGGTGCCGATATTATTGTATGTCTTGATGTGAGCAATAGTATGCTGGCCCAGGATCTTAGTCCTAATCGCCTTACGCGCGCAAAGTACGCTCTCGAAAAGATGATCGACCTGCTTGAAGGGGACCGGCTCGGCCTTGTGATCTTTGCAGGAGAAGCATACGTTCAGTTGCCGATCACAACAGATTATAACGCGGCCAAGATGTTCCTTTCCTCTATCGGTCCCGGCATGGTGCCGGTGCAGGGAACAAACCTGGCAGATGCCATCAGCAAAGCTGAAGAATCTTTTGCATCTGATGAGGGAAAGAACCGCGCTATTATCCTGATCACTGATGGAGAAAATCACGAGTCGGAGGCAATTGCTGCGGCCGAAGCTGCAAAGAAAAAAGGTATCATGATTAATACCATCGGCATTGGATCACAGAATGGCGTGCCTATACCGTTGATCGAGAACGGTGTTGTGAAAGGTTACCGCAAGGACAGGGACGGACAAACGGTCATCACTAAATTAAATTCTGATCTGCTTCGCACTATTGCTGCAACGGGCAACGGTGTGTACGTGCAGGCTTCTCAGGCTGATCTGGGCTTAGGCAGCGTGATCGACAAGATCAATGAACTGGATAAGGCCCAGATTGAAAGTAAAATGTACACCGACTACGAAGACCAGTTCCAGTGGTTCCTTGCAGCGGCCCTGTTTCTTTTTTTTATAGAATTCCTCATCAGCGAGCGGGTAAGCGAATGGTTCAGGAAAATAAATCTGTTTGGCAATGCGGTTAAATAATCTGATAGTTGTCCTGCTTCTCTTTGCCATGTATTCGGCGGCTCAAAGTGATGCCAAATACATTTACGAAGGCAATGAATTATATCACTCCGGCAAGCTCCCACAGGCATCCACGGCGTATTCTAAAGCGCTGAAAGAAAATGCAGGAAATAAAAAAGCGCATTTTAATCTTGGTAATGCTCTTTATAAGAATGGTCTGCTGGTAAAAAAAGGTGACCTCCCGGTACCCGATCCTAAAATGACTCCCGATTCTCTCGCTAATCTCCTGTTTGACCAGGCGGCTGAGAATTTTGCTGTAGTGGCTAATTCCATTTCCGATAAGGATACCCTGCACCAGGCCTGGCACAACATAGGCAACTGCTACCTGCAGAAAAAAGATTATCGTCAGGCGGTTGATGCTTATAAGAAAGCACTGAAATTCGATCCAAAGGATGAAGAGACCCGCTACAACCTGGCCTATGCGCTCAAGCACATGCCTAAAGAAGAAAAGAAAGGCGGAGGACAAAGTCAGCAGCAACAACAACAAAAGCAGGATCAGAAAAAACAGCAGCAACAGCAGCAGCAAAATCAGATGAGCAAGGAACAGGCTGAGCAGCTCTTAAAGGCACTGATGGATAATGAGAAGAAACTCCAGGATAAACGGAAACAAAAACAGGAGGACGCCTCCCGCGGCACTACTGAGAGGGACTGGTAGAAAAAACGAATAGTTAAATTAAACTAATTAAAAACAGCCTTTTTAAATATCCGGTAAATTGCATGTGTATGAAGAGAATTATACTCGTTTTATTTTCTTCCCTTCTGGTTAATTTACAGGTCGTAGCTCAGAATGTTTATGCGCAGGTAAGCAGCAAACGTGTCGCTGCCGGAACTCCGTTCGAGTATGCTATTGTGATTACTGGTAGCGCCAGCAATTATTCCCCGCCTAACTTTAAGGATTTTGAAATTGTAAGCGGTCCAAATCAGAGCAGCAGTGTACAATATGTGAACGGCGCAATGAGCCAGCAGATGATCATCTCATATGGTCTTGTTGCGCGTAAGGAAGGTAAGTACACGATCGGTCCTGCAGTTGTTAATGCAGGTAATCAGCGGTATGAAACCTCTGCGGTATCAATTGAGGTTACCAAAGCCGGAAGCGCTCAGGGCGGGCAGGGCGGCGACGACCAGGGCGGTGCTCTGGGCAAAGAGGACCTTTTCCTGAAAACCACGGTGAGCAAAAGCAAATGTTTTTTCGGTGAGCAGATCACCATTGTTCAGAAAGTATATTCCCGTCACCAGATCATCGGCTACCAGAAAAGTGTGCCTCCTGCTTACGATGGTTTTTATTCGCAGGCCCAGGAATCACCTACCAAAGGGCAATTGCTGGTTGAGAACATTGATGGCGTGAATTATTATACGCATGAACTTTTCAGGACCATTGCCACTCCCAATAAAACAGGTAAGATCACCCTCATGCCGGCCGACGCTGTTCCTATCATTCGCCGTCAGTCCGCTGCTGCCAAGCCGCGCACCATTTTCGAGCAGTTCTTTGGTGGTCCTTCTTACGAGGACATACCCGTGCAGGTAAATGGAAAACCCGTTACTGTCGAAGTGATGCCGTTGCCTGAAGACGGGCGTCCTGAAAGTTTTAACGGGGCAGTGGGAAATTTCACTGCAAAGCTTGAAACCACACGCCAGCAGCTGAAGGCCAACGATGCTTTTAATTTAAAACTAACCATAAGCGGTAAAGGAAATCTGAAGTTGATCAATCCGCCGAAAATAGAATTACCTGAAAGCTTTGAGACCTATGAGCCCAAGGTAGCCGATAATATTACTTCCAAGACCTTTGATTACCTCGTTATCCCGAGGTCCGAAGGTCAGTATACCATTAGTAACCTGGAGTTCAGTTACTTTAATCTTGATACAAAAAAGTATGTTGCGCTTCCCTTGGGTGAGCTTGTGATAAAAGTGTTGCCGCCTGATCCTAACAGTTCTGGGGCCCAGGTATTCCAGCCTCATAACCAGGTAAAAGAAACAGAAAACGATATCCGCTACATTAAAAAAGGAAATTTTGTTCTGACCAAGACCGATACTGAGTTTTTTAACTCCCCTGCTCATATGCTGTCGCTGGCGGGTATCATAACCTTGCTTGGTGCAGGATTACTGGCGCGGAGAACGCATATCCGCAATAACAGTAATGTCATTCTTGTGCGGGAAAGAAAAGCAGCGGGCATGGCCAAGCAAAAACTGACGCGTGCTGAAAAATTAATGAAGGAAAATAGAAAAGATGAGTTCTACGCGGAGATACTCACTGCCCTTAATAATTACCTGAGCCACAAGCTCAATATCCCCGCCGCTGAGATCTCACGTGAAGTGATACAAAGGGTGTTGAAATTAAAGAATGTTGACCCTGCCGTGCAGATTAAATTAACCGAGACGCTCGATACCAGCGAGTACGCCCGTTATGCGCCTGGTGCGGTGAGCGGTGACCTGCAACAGGTGTATAAGAACACGGTCACTCTTATTACTGATCTCGAACAACAGCTAAACAGGAAAGTTTAAATGAAAAACAGGATCAACATACTGCTTCTATTTTCGCTGCTTGCATTCAGTTCTTTTGGCAGTGACCTTCTTCAGAAAGCTGAAAAGGCCTACGATTCCAAAAAGTACCGCGAAGCTATTGCCAGTTACGAGGAACTTCTTAATGATGGTTATCGCTCTTACCAGTTATATTATAATTTAGGTAACTCGTATTACAGGAACAACGAACTGGGCAAGGCTATCTACTATTACGAGCTTGCACGAAAGCTTGAGCCCGATGACGAGGACGTTCGGATAAACCTGGCCATTGCTTCAGGTAAAACAATTGACAAGATCGATTCCAAGGAGAATTTTTTTATTTCCGCTGTCAAAACAAATCTTCTTTCATCGTTTTCAACGGCCACATGGGGATGGCTTAGTATTGTGACATTGCTGCTGTTTGCGGGCTTTTTTTTCTTTTTCGTTATTTCAACGAGCCGGGTAACCAAGAGGATCTGTTTTGTTTCTTCCATGGCCAGCCTGGGTTTGTTCTTCCTCACCTATTTCCTTGGCTTCTCTGCTGTAAAAGCAAAGTACGAGAATAAGTTCGCCATCATCACAGCAAGGGAAGTGAAAGTGATGAATGAGCCTACGCAATCCGCAAGCGGTAAGTTCAGCCTCCATGAAGGAACAAAGATCCGCGTGGTTGAAAACAATGGCGATTGGATCCTCATCAACCTCGACAATGGTAATGAAGGTTGGGTGAAGTTGTCTGATGTAGGGATTATTTAAGGCTTATTTCCTGCGGATAAAATCGCCAAGCATTTTCAGGTAGTTCTCAAACCCGGCTTTTTCAGGCACCTCCCCATGATCGGCTCCTGCAACGAGGTGCATTTCTTTATACTCCCCAGCGTGATTTTTATATACCACCTCTCCATGGGTCTTGTAATTTAGAAAATTGTCATTGTCTCCATGGATCCAGAACAGCGGCTGTTTCACTTTTTTTATTTCTTCTGCGTTGTCGATCTTCAGATCAGTAAAATATTCAGCGGGCATGTTAAGCTGCGAAGCATCCTGCACCATCACAGCTGCGCTGGCAAAGGGAGCTTCAAGAATTAGTTTGGATGGCGCTAGCGGCGCAGGATTCGCGGTTAATTCGCAGGCCGGGGCTGAGCCAAGACTAAACCCATACATCATCAATCGATCACCGGAAAGTCCTTTTGATTTTAACCACTCCATACAGGTAGCAACATCGTTATACATTCCCTGCTCGTGTGGATCACCGCCACTTAGCCCATAACCCTGGTAATCCATCATCAATACCCCATATCGGTTTTTTCCATTTACGTGCGCGAGAAGTTTTGCTCTCTGCCAGTAAAAATCCATATGCCATTTATTCCCGTGGCAATACAATATCACCGTGTCGGTGCTGATCTTTGTAATGTCACCAATATATAACGCATGGATCTCAACATCCTTGCCTGCGTCTGATTTTGAAGTCAGCGTAAAAAGATTTACCAGTGCGGGATCAATTGCATAGCTGCCATCTAGAATAAAATCCTGCTCCCCGGTATAATTGTCCAGCTTGTATTCACTTATTTTATCTGATACGTTATATAGATTATTATCAAGCTTTAAGCAGGAACTCAGCAACAACGTCAGCAGTATGATATGTATCCGCATCATCCTAAAATTTCCTTATAAGTGAATAATAAATACCAAGACTTCCTCGCCCATTAATTCCTTTGTAGTCCACAATACCCGGAAGGTTAGGAATGCCCACGCCCAGGTATTTTAACTCTATCTGGTTGTTCCACTGTTTTCCGTTGAATGTAAATCCGGCATGTACGTTCGGGATAATGTGACGCGGTTGTGTTTCTCCGTGTGCGCGTGTGGCGGAGAGTTCAAACCATGTATTCATTCCGGCATAAAAATAAGATCCTCCCGGGGATACCACCCGATAAGCATTCGCATCAAGAGAGGGCCAGATCCTGAATCCTGTTGTATGCCTCAGGCTTACAGCTTGCTGGATGGCCGGCGACAGGGAGAGCCCGAATTTTTTTTCTGAGTCCAGTAATCCGTAGGTGATACCTAGATCGCTTTGAAAGTTTCCAAATAAAATGCTTGTGGGATGCACATGCGCGTATGCGGTTAATTTATCTGATAGACCTTTTGCAAAACCCGCCGTGGTAAATGGAATTGGGATTGCGGCGCCTGCATATCCGATTACCGGTCCGCCAAAACTTACCGACACTACTTTTTCGTTTTTCTTTAGGGGCTTAACATAGCGCGATGGCGCGCAACTTTGTACGAATATAAAAACACATAGACAGATAGTTTGTGCAAACAATCCTACGGCTTTTCTACGTGGTTTATTCATCTTGTTCTTTTGTTGCAACGATGTTCGTGACGGCTACGATATTGGCGCAAGAGTACAAAAAACTATTGTATGTCTTCTATGCCTCTATGCTTTAATTTGTAGCGTCTCTAGAAAATATGTTTTTCCGCGTGATAAGATGAACGTACAAGCGGCCCGCTTTCAACAAACCTGAAACCTTTGCCCAGCGCATATTCTTTGTATCTCGCAAAATCATCAGGGTGTACAAATTTCGCAACAGGAAGATGTTTAGGAGTAGGCTGAAGATATTGCCCGATTGTTAATACATCACATTTTACATTCGACAGGTCGTCGATGGTTTCAAAGATCTCTTCATCAGTTTCTCCAAGACCGACCATCACTCCGCATTTGGTTTTCACTCCAGCTTCATCAAGTCGTTTCAGCACTTCCATGCTGCGATCGTACTTGGCCTGGATCCGCACCTGCGCAGTTAAGCGACGCACTGTTTCAATATTATGAGATACAATATCAGGTTTCACGTCAATGATCCTTTGTAGGTTCTCCCACTTGCCTGCAAAATCAGGAATAAGACATTCGAATTTTGTTTCGGGGCTTACCGACCGGATCGCTTTAATTGTTTCGGCCCAGATGATAGATCCACCGTCTTTAAGATCATCGCGGTCAACACTGGTTATAACGCAATGTTTCACACCCATCAGTTTTACCGATTCGGCAATTCTCTGCGGCTCATCCCAGTCTGCCGGTTTTGGTTTACCCGTGGCAACAGCACAGAAGCCGCAGCTCCTGGTGCAGATATTACCGAGTATCATAAATGTTGCTGTTCCTGCGCCCCAGCATTCGCCCATGTTCGGGCAGTTACCGCTTTCACAGATCGTATGCAGCTTGTGCTTGCTTACGATATTACGCACTTTCACATATTCTTCTCCTGTAGGCAGTTTTACACGCAACCAGTCAGGCTTTTTTACTTTCTTAATTTCAGGGATCAATTCCATACGTCAAAACCATTTCCGGCCGAAGACAAACCCAAGGTGAAAGGTGAATATCAGGTTTTCGGCAGGATTTCGCGCCATGATAGGCAGGGCTTTAGGAAAATAATCAAGAGAAACACCTACTTCAAGTGCTCTTATCAGGTTGGTGTAGGGAGCATATTCAAAGCTAAGATTGAACTTGGCGTTGAGGCCCGGATAGATGATCGTTTCAGATAAACCTTCTACAAATTGTCCCCGTCCTGCCACCTGCCCGCTGTCCTGCGTAAAATTATCTGAGTCAAATTTAACGGTGGCTGTCTTTGACTTTCCATAAGAATAAGAGCTCTTATAGATCTGCACGTAATATGGTTTGGCAAATGCGAACACAGGGCCAACGGAATAAGCATACCGCACTTCCACTGCTTTATGATCGCCTTTATGAAAAATAATATTTTGTAATCCTATTGCACCGCGAAGAAGTAATACGCTGTTTACTTTTCCATATACGTATCTGCGCCTGCTGTCAGCATCTCCGGAGATCTTTACTTCTTTCGGATGTTTGAGATTCTGGATCTCGATATCATAAAATGAACGGGTCTTTGAAGTGATGTGTTTGCCCTGCCTGAATGCAATACCAAAGCCCCTGGTGGTACCAAAGATCTTCCCGCTCATATCATTGCGGTATAAAACGTTTAAGGTGGTCCCATTCTCATAACCGGGCACGGGAGCATCCTGCGCACTTAAAAAGTTGCAGTAAAAAACAACTGCCACAATAAAAAACACGGTCCGCATCATTATAACAAAATTAAGAAAATATGCCCTATTATCCTACTTTTGTGGCAAACACTCAGCATGACAACAAGCACTGTAAGTTATACCGGCGAATTACGTACCGAGGCCCGGCACACGCAATCGGGTAATGAAATCCACACCGATGCACCTAAGGATAATCACGGAAAAGGGGAGGGGTTTTCACCTACCGACCTGGTGGCAACTGCCCTTGCCAGCTGCATGATCTCCATTATGGGAATCGTTGCACTCCGCGATAATATTACGCCTATTGACGGCACCACCGCCGAAGTGGTTAAGGTCATGTACCCCGACCCCCGCAGGATAGGCGAGATCCATGTAAAGATCACCTTCCCGAAAAAGGATTATTCAGATAAGGAAAAGAAAATGTACGAACATGCGGCGCATACCTGCCCTGTGGCTAAAAGCCTGCATCCTGACCTGAAGCAGGTGATCGAGTTCGTATGGTAATAACAAATTTTATCTTTTTTCTTTGATTCGCAGGGGCATTTTAAGAAATCTGCTCAGCAGCCTCGCTACTAAAATTTCAGTGGCATTCCTGAATTTCCTGATCCTTGTTTTCACAGCCCGTTATCTTGGCGTTCAGTCAAGGGGCGAGATCAGCATTTTCCTGCTCAACATTTCGGTTATGCAGATCATTAATGAGGTTGTAACAGGCTACAGTCTTATTTATTTTATCCCTCGTGTCGATCTCTCCCGTCTTTATCGGTTTGGTGTAATAGTGACTGTGCTTTTTTGTTCTGCCGGCAGCCTCATTTTTTTGTTCCTCCAGAAGCAGGTACCGGGTTACGAATTCTTAAGCTGGGTCGTTGCTGTGCTGGTAGTAATGCACACGTTCAATTGTGTTATCCTTCTGGGTAAGCAGCAGGTTAGAAATTACAACCTGCTTAGTTTATTACAACCCCTGGTATTGACCGCTGGCATTGGCATTTTTCTTTTTGTCCTGCATGTTTTTACTTTCAAAGCATATATTTATCCGTTGCTGTTTTCTTTTTGCGCGGTATTCATTATATCTTTTTTCCTGGTATTGCGCCTTCTTTTTTTATCGGAGAAAAAACCTTTGTTTAGTTTCAGGCCGGTGCTGGTAAACGGTTTCCTGCTTCAATCGGCAGCGCTCATGTTTATTTTCGCCAATCGTTATAGCTTTTACCTGCTGCCCGATACCGGCAGGGTGGGTTTATATTCATCAGCCTGCTCCCTCATGGAAGCCGTGCTGCTTATCGCCCACAGTATTTCGCCTGTGCTGGCTGCAAGGGTGGCCAATACAAGTAACGATAGTGCAAATGCCTTGCTTTCCATGGTGCTTGCAAGGATCTCTTTTTTTGCGGGCCTGGTCACTATAACAGTGATCTGTCTTATTCCTGAACCGGCCATAATTGCAGTTCTCGGTAATGGATTTACGGGCATCCGCACGCTGATGATCCTTTACGCTCCTGCTGTTCTGATGGCTGGTTTATTTATTCCGATCGCCAGTTATTTTTCCTCCAGCGGAAAGCAGCGGAAGGTCCTTCCCTGTTACGTAGCGGGATTCCTGGTAACTTTATTTCTCGCTCCCCTCATGATAAAATGGTATGATGTAAAGGGTGCGGCCTACACCTCTGTTGTTTCCTATTCCGTAATGTGTGCAGGTATCGTTTTTATTTTCTTCAGGGAACATAAGTTCAGCTTTAAACATTTATTGATTTTAAGGTCTGATTTCAAGCTGCTTAAATCCGTTGTATACGGCGACGAGGTAAATGCATGACGATATTATTTATGTTGTGTGCCCGTATTCAAAAAATTTATTAGTTTTATCAAAACCTCACTAACTGTGACCCGCTTGCTGCCAGCACCCATTGCAAAAATTATTTTCTTTATCTCTGTGCTGATGCCTGTTAGTTTGCTGGCGCATTACAATTCGGGACCAGTTGCTGCCTTTTATTTTTCAGGAAATTGTAAGGATAATGTCCACGGTTATACCGGGCAGGCCGTGGGCGCAACTTTAACGCACGACCGTTTTGGAAACCCTAACGCCGCCTATTGTCTTGATGGGAACGACGATTACATTAACCTGGGCGTAAACCGTGATATCCGTTTGGGATGCATGTCGATCTCGCTCTGGGTAAAGGTGAATGACTTTAACAGCGCGCATAAAAGTTATCCTGGCATGCCGCTTATAACTGCGAGAACCACCGACAAGCCTCAGTTTTATGAAGCCTACACCATTTCAGTCGACAGGCGATCGCATAAGTTTATTGCGGGCGCTCATTCTGCCATGGAGGATGAGATTGGCGTGATTTCAAATGCAAGTGCGTTCATAGATAAGTGGCAGCACATTGTTTACATGTTTGATAATGATACCATCTACCTTTATATCGACGGCCGTTTTCAGCAGAAGAACTTAAAAGGATTTCATACCAGCTACCTGATAACAGACTCAGTGCTTCTCGGCAAAGCCACCAATTATCTTCCCGAAAGTGAATATTTCAACTTTGGATATTTTAATGGTTGCGTGGATGATCTGAAGTTCTTCAGCACCATACTTACTGCTGAAGAGATCTCAGCCCTTCACAGGGAGCCCGACCCGGGGGTGGCAGGTACTGCGCCGGAGAAGAGTAACAGGGAGATCCTGCTTAAAATGTGGTCAGCATACTGGCACTGGCCCGTGATCATTTTTTCCCTGCTGCTGCTCATAATAATTGTCATACGTATACGGGTGAATGCTGTGAGAAGGACCAAGTTCGAAAAAAGAGAGCTTGAACAGCAGCTCTTGCAGAGTGAGCTCAAGGCGCTCAGGAGCCAGATGAATCCGCACTTCATATTTAATGCTATCAACTCTATACAGCATTACGTTCTTACAAATGAAAAAGATCTCGCAAATAAATACCTGGTAAAGTTCTCCAAGCTGATGCGTAACATTCTTGATCTCTCCAAGGAGGAGCTTATCAGCGTAAAGGAGGAGCTCGAAACCGTGCGCCTTTATCTCGAAATAGAAGCACTTCGTTTTAATAATGCTTTTGAGTTCACTATAAATTGTCCTGAGCACGTACTTAAAAGCAATGTGCTTCTGCCGCCTCTGCTGATCCAGCCATTTGTTGAAAATGCTATCTGGCACGGCCTCCTGGTGAAGGAAGGAAAAAAGATCCTCCTGATCGATATCAGTGAAGATAAGGGAAACATTACTATCAAAATTGATGATAACGGAATTGGCAGGATGAACGCCATGAAGTTCAGGAGCAACGAATTTAACCGAAAGTCGCTTGGCATGGAAATAACCCATAGCCGGCTGGAGGTGGTAAAAAAAGTTCATCATCTCGATTTTTATTATGAGGTGGTGGATAAATTAAATGCTGCCGGTGATGCTGCCGGAACCACTGTTATTATCAAGCTAAATACTCACAGGGAACCATGATAAAAGCAATCTTAGTTGATGATGAAGAAAAGTCGCTCATGAATCTTGAGCTGTTGTTAAAAGCCGCATGTCCCGATGTTCAGGTCATTGGCAAGGCTGCCAATGCGCTGCAGGCGGTTAAGATCATTCTTAATGATGATCCGGACCTGGTTTTTCTTGATGTGCACATGCCCGGCTACAGCGGGTTTGATGTGCTCGATAGTATTCGTGAAAGCAGGGCAATAGTTGTGTTTACCACAGCTCATAAAAATTATGCTATTAACGCTTTACGAAAAGGAGCTTTTGATTACCTGCTTAAACCTGTTGATACAGATGAGCTGAAAGAGTGTGTTTCCAGGGTCAGCATGAAGCTTAGCAGGCAGCACGATAGCAAGACCAACCTGATAGAGCTTTCGGTAAAGGACGGGATCATCTTTGTAAAGCCTGCCGATATCATCAGGCTCGAAGCTTCGGGAAGCTACACGGTATTTCACCTGGAAAATAATGTAAAACATATGGTTTCCAAAAGCATGAAGGAGTACGAAGGCCTGCTTGATCCTGCCATATTTTTCCGCTGTCACAATTCGCATGTGATCAACCTGCGCAAGGTGGTGAAGTTCATTCACAGCAATGGCTATTTTGCCGAAATGCAGAATGGTTCAACGATAGAGATCGCGCGAAAAAATAAAGAGGTGCTTCTTGATAAACTCAAGAATCTGCACATTTAGATCATTCGCTTTTTTTGCGAACTGTCGTTAGTTTGAGTAGGTTCATTGGATTGGTCCCGAAACCTTCAACACGCCTGCTTACCAGCCGCACCACCTCGTCGTGGTACAACGCAATAAACGGAGCTTCTGAAGTTACCAGCTGATCCATCTTCTTGTACAGAAGAGTTTTTTTATCGGTGTCTGTTTCCTTTAAAGCCTCTTCATAAAGCCTGTCGAACTCTTCTGATTTGAAATGAAAATAATTTGCGCCTGCTGGTGAAAAATTCCTGCTGTAGAAAATGCTTAGGAAGTTCTCCTCATCGGGGTAATCTGCCACCCACGATTTTTTAAAAAGTTCATATTCCCCCCTCGTAACAGCTTCACGCAAAACTGCAGCTTTCTCTATGCTCACATTTATCCTGATGCCGTTTTTGGCAAGCTGTGACTGGATAAATTCCACCTGCTCTTTGTAAATGTCGGAAACATGCAGGGTCATTTCGGGAAGGCCCTTGCCCCCTTCAAATCCTGCTTCTTTCAGCAGTTCACGAACCTTGTCTGGCCGGTAAGAGTAACCTTTCACTGCACTTGTATCAAATGAGCGCATGCCTTTGGGAATAAATCCGCTGGTGGCGGGCACTCCTAAATTATTGCGAACATAACTGGTGAGCTTACGCCGGTCGAAGCCATAATTGATCGCCTGCCTGATAGCTCTTATGCGTACCGGTGAATTTTTAAGCTGCGGAGAGCTGTTGTCGATCAGCATTCCTATGTAATCTGTTTTCAGGTAAGTTTCTTTCTGCAGGTAGAATTTTTCCTCGTAAAGTTCACGGAGGTTTCCTTTGCGGTCGAGAACTTCATTGGTATTAAATGCATCAGCTCCGCTTAGCATGTCAAACCTTCCATTTAAAAGTTCCATGAATGCAGTTTCGCGGTCGCGTATGAACGACACTGTTACTGCGTCAAGATAGGGCAACTGCACTCCCTGCGCATCGTGTTCAAAATAGGCAAGGTTTTTTACCAGGATAAGTTTCTGCCCTTCATCCCACGATTTATATTTGAATGGACCTGTGCCTACGGGGTTGCGGCGGAAATCATCACCATACCTGTTTATCGCTTCACGTGGTATCACGCTGAAATATTTCATGGTTAAGATATTCAGGAAAGCACTGAAGGGGTTCTTTAAACGAACAATGAATAAAGAATCATTCACTGCATCAAAACGGTCAATATTCGATAGTAGCGAGCTGGCGCTGCTTATGCGCGTGTCATAAAGCCGTGTAAAGCTGAAAAGAAAATCAGAGGCTGTTACTTTTCTTCCTTTGCCATTTTCAAAGCAGGGGTTGTCGTGAAAAAATACATCGCCTCTCAGATCAAAACTATAAATTCTGGCATCGCCTGAAATTGTATACGACCGGGCAATGGAAGGCATCACCCTTAAACTGTCGTTCATTTCCAGCAGCCCGTTGTAAAGCTGGTTTACTGCCCAGATGTTTTCGGTATTGTTGGTGGCTGCGGGATCAAGCGAGGTAACGCCATTGATCTCGTTATAATTAAAGACGGTCCTTGTATCCTGAGTTTTTTTGTCACCGCTGCAGTTAATGAGCAGCAGGATGGTTAAAGCAGTTAATATGCGCAGAGCTGGCATGCACAAAGATGCATTATTCATACTACGCCATCAAATTCCTGGCTTTCAATTATACACAGTAAGGTGTGGAGAGTTACGGGGTAACAGGCTCGCCTGAGTTATCATCAACTCCGTCAAAATTGAAGCTGAGAGTGATCCTCCAGGTACGTTGCAGGGGATTGTTCAATGCGGTAGGGATCAGGTAAGATCCGTCAACATTGATCACTTTGAACTTGAAGCCCATTCCGACTGTAAAATACTGGCGTGCTCCCTTTGTTTTTGGCTCGTAGAAATAGCCCATACGAACTGCAAAAATATTGTTATAGCTGTATTCAACACCGGTTGAGATATTGATCTCCTGCAACTCTTCCTTAAATCCTCCCGGCGCATCACCAAATGACTGGAATACACCTTGTGCAACTCCTACATTAGGATTTTTACCACGCTTGATCACTTTTTCTCCGGTAGTAGGATCAATTGCGATCTGCCTTGTTGGATTACCGAGCGAATCTGTTGCATACTGATATTCTGGTGGAGTAGGAACGAGCAGTTTATTAAAGTCGAGGAAAACAGCAAACGCATTAAATTCGTCGATCTTGGTCCTTAATCCACCACCTACACGCAGGTTGGTTGGAATAAAGTTCTCATCGTTAGAATATTTGATCTTGGCTCCAAGATTGGTAATGGCGGCACCACCGGTTGCCACTGCTTTTTTATCACCAAGCTTGAATTCAGGTGAGCGGTAAAATGCACTCAGGTCAACGGCAAATGTGCTGGCTGAATTGGCATTGGTTGCATACGCCTTACTGATGCCTGAATTGATGAACCTTGTGGCAACGCCCATTGAAAAATTCTTCGACAATTGCTGTGAGAAGGCTAGGTCAACGGCGAATTCATTTGGCCTGATGCTACCTGTAAAAGTACCCTGGTCGTTGGTAAGATCTATGCTTCCGAGGCTGAAGTAACGTAATGAAGCTCCTACTGTCTGCCTGCTGTTGATCCGTGAATAACCAGCCAGGTAATACAGGTTGATGTCCGGTACAAGTTGCCTTAGCCACGGTGTTACAGTAAATCCTACGCCGAATTTTTTATCAGTGAAAGCAAGCTTGCTTCCGTTCCAGTGAATGGAGTTTACATCCGGGTCAGTGGCAGCGCCAACATCACCCATCCCGCCCTGACGGCTATCAGGACCGATTAATAAAAATGGAACCGCTGTAGTGATCGGATTTATGGTCTTGCCGCCAAGTTGCTGAGTGGAGATCTGGGCGGTTATGGAACTCGCCCCAACAACACTCAGAGCGATTAAACTAATTTTTTTCATGCTTATTCTTTACAGGTATTCTACCCACCAGCTAACGTCAAATTTACTAATTAAGTATAACCAATTTTTCGATTTTTTCTGCCTTTTTGTTATTTATGTCTAAAATGGCCAGGCGGTAAATATACACACCTCTGCCCAGTTTAGCACCATAATCATCTTTGCCGTCCCACGCAATGCCAGTTGGTTTATAACCGTTACACATCGACTCTGCCTGGATGGTCTTTACGATCTTACCTGTTACGGTATAAACCTGTATCACCACCTTTAGCGGATTACATGCCTGGTTATGCTGGAAAAAAAATTGTGTGTTCGTAGTAAATGGATTTGGATAATTAAGTACCTGCTGTAATGCAAGCTCCGCACTTGGAGCAACCACAAAATCAGTATAAGCAGTGTTCGAATTATTCTGGATATCCCACACCTTAAATGCAAGGCGATGCTCTCCTTCGGGAAGCTCATTAAAAGGATATCTTATTTTTCCGCTTTGATAACTGTTCACGTCTGCTTCGTAATAATCATTCAAAATCACCGGCTTACTGGCGTCCGCATCCAGTACTACCGAAAGATCATGTCCAAGTCCTGTGCCAACGGTATTTATGCCACTCGAATCCACAAGTTCGGCATACAGAACGGGATTTTCATTGGTAACGGCACCACTCACAAAATTGCGGTCGTTTAAGAACAGGTTAACCCGGGGGCCCTCGCTGTCATTCACAATATTGCCCGATTCACCTCCCACAACCACCTTGGTGTAGTAACCGTGGGCATCGTCGCTGCCGTTGGTGGCATAATAACTGATCTTTCCGGGACCCGGCGCAAAGCTGATATCCTTGGGTACAATAAATGTGAAGGAGAACTCGCCTCCAGTTGCTTCCGCCTTGCCCCGGTAAAGGATATTCTTCTGCGATTTATAAGAGAAAGGAATATAAGGAGGGGGACAGCCTTCGCAAAAGTTGGTACCCGAAGACACCACGTTCATAAGTGCAACCGTTTTTTGTTCCTTGTCGAAAACGGTTGGATACACCAGCCCGTTAAAGTTGTTCAATTTATTCCCCGATTCGTCAGCCACATATCCCGAAACTGAGATCTTTGCCAGTGCCGAAAGTGTGTCGGAAGAATTATTGCTCAGATCAATATTATTGATCTTGGTAGTGATGACCTTGTAATGGGGATAAGCCAGTCTTAAAGCCGGATCACCCAGTAAATGAAAGTTCGAATAAGTGAGCCGCTGACCGAGTGTGGCCTTGGTCTGTTCCATTGCTTCACCTATTGTCGGGTACAGTCCTGTAGTAGAATCACGTGTAAATAAGCGTTCGAGCAGGACCTGATTGAGCAAAAAATTTGCATCGGCAAAAGCAAGTCTCACCGTGGTCAGTAAAGCGATAGCTCCGCCCTTGGGATTCAATAGTGACAATTCTCCTGCTGATGTGCGTGCAGGGTCATCATACCGGCTGAATTCGCACGTTGCAGTGATGAAGAGCGCAAGCCTGTTAAAATTATCCAGGTTATTGATGATCTCAACATCAATGAGCCGTTCGCCGGTAAGTCCTACCTCTCCGCCATGGCCCGTATAATTAAAGATCAATGCGCCCTTTTTTATACGGCGTAGAAAATCCTCCGACGCATCCGGGTAACGCGCTCCCCCTGGTGTGCTGAATCTCTGATACGCATCAATAAAGATCTTGTCGTGGTTGTAGTTTGGATTTATCTGCCTCACCATTTCCGAGAGTTGATTCGACTGATCCATGTGAAGTGCATGGTCACCATCATCGGCAAGAAACAACAGCCAGTTCTGCCAGTCTCCTTTTCTGCTTGAATTAAAAGCAGTGAGGATATTATCATCATGAATCTTAAAATCCTGGTCGGCCTTATAATAATTTTCGATCTTATCCATTACCGCTTTTGCCTCTCCTGGGGTTCTGCAGGTAAAACGTCCCACTCCAATATCCACGGCACCCGAGTCTTCCGCAAAATATCCTTCATTAGGATCCATTAAGGCGTAAAAGTCGTCGGTAGCCAGACTAACGGTAGAGCTGAAGGATTCATGACCCTGGTAAGTGGGAATCAGATTGCTGTTGTTCAAAAGGCTTCGGGTCTTATTGTTGTAAGAGCCGTCGCCAACAAGACAAACATACCGTAAATGACGTGCGTTCACATTGCGGGAATACACCATTCTTATAAAATCCCGGATAGCTGAAATGTCGGGGCGGCCGCTTCCGAATTCATTGTACACCTGGTCAATGGTTACCACAGCATAAGTTAATCCATCCTGTTTCTCATGAAAAGCACCCAGTCTCTGCGCCTCTCTTAACAGCAGGGGATGTGTGATGATAAGGTAGTCTGCCTGCTGAAGGGAATGAAGATTCTGGTTAGGCACTTTTCCGACAAATGTGGGGGTATAAAAATCGGAGCCAGGTACCACACAATATTCGTTAAGTGAATCTGCATTGGCCGTAAAATCATATCCGCCGGAAATAACATTGATTGCCTGTACAAAGGGGTGAATTCCCTCAGTTACATTCCACACAGTAAGAGTCGATGAAGGAGAGGTGATCACAAAATTGCACACGTTGCCTTTTTTCGAAACCCGCGTATCCCTGAAATTAAATTGTTTTGATCCTGCAAAGATCTGCCTGCGGGCATTCACGGTTATTTTGTCAAGCCAGCCCACACCTTTTGCAGACGTTTTTGAAATAGTAAACGCCAGTTCCGAAGAGTTAACGTTTAATGCTTTTCCAATTTTCGTATCATCGTACGCATAGGGCGAATACTGCCCGTCAGGCAGGCTAGGCACAATTAGTCCAAAGGAGACTCCGTTTGAGCTGGTAACCTGGAAATTCGTATTTTCATTATTGGCCGCTGCTATGGTCACTTCTGCTTTCACTGTGTCGCCGGTAACAAAATTTCCGTCTCCCCATCCGAAATTATAAGTGGTGGTGGTTTCAAACCTTTCCCCAAAAAAACGTCTTCCGCTTTTTGCAAAGTTCACAGCATCCTCCTCGTGAAAATTATAATAATCGTAAGTGCTGCTCGTAACATTGGCGTTACTCAGCGAGGATCTTGTGCTCACTCTTTTGCCGTCTCCGGCCTGATCGGGAGAAATAAAATAAAAGCTTGTATCACTATAAAGATTTTTGACTGCGTTAAACTGTACCTGCGACTTGGTTCTGCGCTGCCACCCCGTTGGTCCGCTGGCATAAAAAAGAATATAATCTGCGTTGTCGAACGAGCCATCGTTGCCATCAACCACCAGGATCTCGTTCTCTTCAAGGTCATCATACCTGAAATCTTTGTTTTTTTCGGGGAGCATAGCGCCCCCGTTACCGTATAGTTTCAGCTTCCTGATGTTATCGGAAGTAATATTGATCCCGAGATTGGTGAGAAAGGTTTTTGAGATCTTGTGAATTCCTGTTTGTGTTACACCGATCTTATACCAGGTGCCCGAGCTTAGAACGGAGCTGGATTTAAAATTGGCAACAGAACTTTTTGCTGCCATTGCCGAGGAGGTGACGTTCCACGTAAGGTCATATTCAATGAGTTCTTCTACCTGTCCGGTTTCATTAATTCTGAAAGGAATCAAACTATAGTTGTTGAAGTTACTATTCCTGCTTCTTCCGCCATTAGAGGTTAATGAGTACTCTTTGTCCAGGTACCGGGAATAGGACGTCCTCAGGGCTTTTTCGTGATTTCCTGTAACGATCGCTGTTTTTTTGATTATAAGAGTGGGCTTCGCGTCCTGTTCATACATCGTGGGCTTTGATATATGATAATAGGGCAAAAAGTTCTTCGAAGCGTCATAAAAAGCGTCTTTCATCTGCACTTTTGTGACAACAGAATCTGCTGTGCTGCTGCGTAATATTCTGGAGTCCTGTTGCGCCTGAATGTGTTGATACACTAAGAAGAGAGCGGGAAGAAGGAAGCGGTGAAGTTTCGGAAAAAACATGTGGTCTAAAGTCTACCAAGTTAACGATTAAAGAGGCCTTTTATTGTTTTTTTAATTTTTTTTGTTTTTCAAATTGAATTTATATATTTGTAAAATAGGTTAGGTTAATATGCTCATATGAATCATCGTGTTCTGCTCCCAATATTGCTATTTACTGTGTTTGTATATGAGTTGAAGGCGCAAGATCCGCAATTCACGCAATTTTATGCAAATCCACTTTATCTAAATCCAGCTTTTGCCGGAACAGCCCGTTGCCCGAGAATTTGTATGAATTACCGCAACCAGTGGCCAAATCTTACCGCTAATTACGTCACTTATTCATTTTCGGGAGATATGCATATTGATGCCCTTGCAGGGGGACTTGGGGTGCTTGTTACCACCGATGACCAGGCCCGGGGAACTTTAAAAACCACCAACGCCAGTTTACTTTATTCTTACCAGGCTGTGATAAGCCGCGAATTCTCTTTAAAATTTGGTCTGCAGGCAACTTATATGCAGAAATCTCTTGATCGTGAAAATCTTCATTTTGGCGATATGATCGATGCACGCCGCGGATTCGTATGGAACACCCAGGAAGCTATCCCATCCCAGAATAAAGCCAACGCTGATTTTTCTGTAGGGATGCTCGGTTTCAGCAAGCATTATTTTTTCGGATTTGCAGCACACCATATTAATCGTCCCGATGAGGGACTTTTGGGCGAATCAAGGTTACCTACCAAGATCACTGCTCATGGGGGCGCGATCATCCCACTTGAAAAAGGGAACGAAAGTTACATTTCACCTAATATTCTTTTCCAGGCTCAGCAAAAATTCAACCAGCTTAACCTTGGACTTTATTACGTAAAAGGCCCTTTTGTGGCGGGTTTATGGTATCGGAATGCTGACGCCGTGATCGCACTCATAGGGGTTCAAAACGACAACTTTAAATTCGGGTATAGTTATGATATAACTATCTCAAAGTTAGCGGGTAACACTGCCGGCGCACACGAGATCTCGGTGCAGGTGCAGTTTGAGTGCCAGGCTAAAAGAAAAAAATACAGGACTATCAGTTGTCCTTCTTTTTAACTATTTTTGTAACCTTTTAATAAATACGCCGTTATAGCGTAAAGATTGCTTTTATCATGAATAAAAAATCAATAAAAAACCCGAAATCGCTGGCCATGATCCTGGCCATTGTTTTGGTTTCCTGTACACAGGAGCGTTCCCCTGTTACCGGTTGGGCCTACAACGATCCCGCAAATGGCGGCTTTGAAAAACCTCCTTATGAAGAGCAGGAAACAGGTCCAGGCCTGGTGCTTATTGAAGGTGGTACTTTTACAATGGGACGTACCGAAAATGATGTTACCTACGAATGGAACAATGTTCCGCGCCGGGTGACCATTTCGTCATTTTACATGGATGAAACAGAGGTAAGCAATCTTTCTTATGTAGAATACCTGTACTGGACTAACCGCGTATTTGGACCTACTTTCCCGGAGATCTATTATAAAGCGTTACCTGATACCCTGGTATGGCGCGAAAAGCTTGCTTATAACGAACCTTACGTTGAGTATTACCTCCGTCACCCGGCTTACCGCGATTACCCGGTAGTTGGTGTAAACTGGCTTCAGGCAAACGATTTCTGCGCATGGCGTACCGACCGCGTTAACGAATTCATCCTTATCCGCGAAGGTTTACTGGATCACACTCCATCTCCTTCCGATCAGGATTATTTCAGCACTGAAGCATATCTTGCGGGTAAATGGCAAGGTGCTCTTAAACAAAAATTACCTTCATTCGATGGTCAGAATCCTGAAAGGGAAGTACGCATGGAAGATGGTATCTTTTTACCTAAGTACCGTCTCCCAACAGAAGCTGAGTGGGAATATGCCGCATACGGCCTGATCGGTAACACAATTGGTGAGCGTATCACCGACCGTCGTGTTTACCCATGGAACGGACATGGTGTACGTAACGCAACAGATAAATATCTTGGACAGATCAATGCCAACTTCGTTCGCGGTGCCGGTGATTACATGGGTACAGCAGGTTTCCTTAATGATAATGCCGACGTAACTGCACCTGTTTACAGCTACTGGCCAAATGACTACGGTCTTTATAACATGGCCGGTAACGTTTGTGAGTGGGTTATGGACGTTTATCGCCCTAATACCTCGCAGGATGCTGACGAGTTCCGTCCTTTCCGTGGTAACGTATTTACAACCCAGATCCGCGACAGTACTACACTGGTTGGTGGTATGGGTGGAGAGATCGTAACCAACGTTGATGGTCCTGTATTCCAGAAATTCAAACATAAAGTAAACGTTCCTACACAGCACGGAGTGAGCACCGAACCTGTGGAAGTAACCGACAGCGTAGTAACTATCTTAACAAACGACCCTCAGGGTAACAATAACGCGACACCGGAAGGTAAGGCGGATATTCCTGGCCGTGTTCAATGGAGAGAAGTGAGCAGCGCATTCTCAACCGATAACCTTGATGAGCGTCGTAACTACAAGATGGCTGACTATATCAACTACCTTGATGGTGACGTTAACTCAAGTATCTATTTCAATGAAGGTGAAGAAGCATATACCGACAAGTCAGGCAAGCTGATGTACGAATATGCTAAAACATCGCTCATCAACGACAAATCACGTGTGTTTAAAGGTGGTAGCTGGAGAGACCGTGCCTACTTCCTGAACCCGGGTGCCCGTCGTTACCTCGATCAGCGCCAGGCAAACGCATGGCTGGGATTCCGCTGTGCTATGACACGCGTAGGTAGCCCTGTTGGTCTTGGTGGCAGAAAATAATCCTGTTAATAAATAACAGCAAACCCTTAAGAATAAAACTTAAGGGTTTTTTATTTTGTACCCATGATAAAGCCTACTTCCCTGGAAGACCTGTATAGCTTGTTTTTACAATGCGGGCAACGCGTATGTACAGATACAAGGAAGATGGAGGCAGGCTCAGTTTTTTTCGCACTCAAAGGCCCTAATTTTAATGCTAACAGGCTGGCCAAGGATGCTCTTGAACAGGGATGCAGTTATGCTGTAATTGACGATCCCGACTTTTTTACCGATAGCAAAACTTTACTGGTTGAAGATGTACTGAAAACTTTACAGGATCTCGCGCGCCATCACCGCAGGCAGTTTAAGATTCCTGTGCTTGCAATAACCGGCAGCAATGGTAAAACCACCAACAAGGAACTCATCAACGCTGTGGTATCGCAAAAATACAATACGCTGGCCACGGAGGGCAATCTGAATAATCACATCGGTGTTCCGTTAACGTTGCTGAAGCTACATGCAGACCATGAGTTTGCCATCATTGAAATGGGCGCCAATCACCTGCTTGAAATTGATGCATTGTGTAAGATAGCAGAACCGGGTTTCGGACTTATCACCAACATTGGTAAAGCGCACCTGGAAGGATTCGGAGGAATTGAAGGCGTGAAAAAAGGAAAAAGCGAATTGTACCAGTTCCTGCAAACAATTGATGGCAAGGCCTTCATTAATGGTGATGATGATACTCTTACTGCGCTTGCTGCCAATATTGACAAGATCACTTTTGGATGCAAAAAATTATATGATGTAATTGGTAAGGACTGTACCACGGGTAAAATGGTAAGCCTTAAATACACTACAAGATACCACGAGAAGAACTGGGAAAAGATCGAACGGATCGATACGCAGATCGTTGGAGGATATAACTTTGTAAACTGCCTTGCAGCTGTATGTGTTGGCGTTTATTTTGAAGTGCATGCAGCTTCCATTAAGCAGGCGCTCGAAAATTATGTTCCCGCAATGAACCGCTCACAGCTGGTAAACACACAGCATAACACGGTTATCCTGGATGCTTACAATGCCAATCCAAACAGCATGAAAGTGGCCATTGAGAACTTTGCTTCCTATAAGGCGGATCACAAACTCGTGCTTCTTGGCGATATGTTCGAGCTTGGCGATTTCAGCAGGCAGGAACACGAAAAGGTTGTGGAGCTTCTGCGACAGCTAAAAGTAAATAATGTTATCCTTGTGGGACTTGAATTCATGAGCATCACCAACGGTGGTTTTACGTGTTTTAAAACAACAGCAGAGTGCTTTGATCATTTGAAGAAGAACAAAGTGGAAGATTACACCATACTAATAAAAGGATCGCGCAGCATGAAAATGGAATCGCTGCTCGAAGCCCTTTAATTTATTTCATGCTCAATTATAAAAAGAATAAGCTGATCATCTGGATCCTGGTCGCCATGCTTGCGGGCATCCTCACCGGATATATCGTTAACAGTTCACTCACCACAAATAAATTTGTTTATTCGGGTAAAGACCGCTCTTCCAATACTGAAGTAGCCAGGAAACAAGAGGTCGCCGTTGCGCAATATGAGATCCACACTTTGCAGCAGCAGAAAAAAGAACATGCCTCTGATTTCTCAGTACTGAGCGATATCTTTTTGCATCTCATTAAAATGATCATTGCACCGCTTGTTCTTGCCGTGCTTGTGATAGGGGTGGCAAAAGTGGGTGATTTTAAAAGTGTGGGAAGGATCGGTCTCAAGACCATGATCTATTTTACCTGCGCTACATTAATAGCACTTGCATTAGGATTGGTGATCGTAAATGTTTTCGAGCCGGGAAAAGTGATGCACCTCGATTTGCCCGCAAAAGTGGATACCGGCATTGCTGCAAAGGGTCAGACATCAAAAAATTTTATTGATCATGTGATCCCCGAAAGTATTGTCCGCTCCATGGCAGCTAATGATATCCTTCCTATTGTTGTTTTTGCATTGTTCTTTGGTGTAGCAGCAGCATCGATCGGTGGCGAAGGAAAACCTATTCTCACCCTGTTTGAAAGTCTTGGTCACGTTATGTTTAAGGTGACCAATTTTGTAATGAACTTTGCACCAATCGGTGTTTATGGCGCTATTACTGCAGTTGTGATCCAGCAGGGGCTGGATGTTTTAAGCGGATACCTGTACCTGATCGGTTGTTTTTTCGGAGGATTATTGTTTTTCATTTTCGTCATCCTGTTTTTGATCTGTGTCATCTTTAAGATCAATTTCATGCGTTTGCTGCGCGATATCAAGGAACCACTTCTTCTGGCCTTCAGTACAGCCAGCAGCGAAAGCGCCATGCCAAAGACCATCGAAGCCCTCGAGCATCATGGCATCAGTAATCGTATTGTAAGTTTTGTTCTGCCACTGGGGTATTCATTTAATCTTGATGGCAGTATTATGTACATGACCTTTGCTACTGTGTTTATTGCGCAGAGTTATGGTATAGAGATGGGAATGCCGGACCAGATAAAAATGATGTTAATTCTGTTGGTCACAAGCAAAGGTATGGCAGGGGTTCCCCGCGCTTCTTTGGTAGTAATTGCCGGTATGCTTGGCATGTTCAATATTCCCGGCGAAGGCTTGCTGTTATTGCTGGCCGTTGACCAGCTCCTCGACATGGGCCGCAGCGGCACAAATGTAGTGGGTAACGCTGTTGCCAGTGCTGTAGTAGCGCGACTTGAGGGGGAGAAATTCTGAACAGGGGCCTGCGGCGCATACGTATGCCTGCGGCGCTTACCGATGCCTGCGGCGCTTACCGATGCCTGCGGCGCTTACCACTAAGGCACGGAGGACACTAAGATACACTAAGAGAATTTGCAAATGCAGGCCAGGCCCTATGTCCGCTATATGTAGCTATGTGCCTATGTGGCTCATCTAAATCGCATTCTGCCTGTGCGGTGGGCGTAGTGTTCTTTGTGAACCGCGATGCAGGAAAGTCCCCTTTGTCCTTTGTGTTTAAACTAACGGAATGCAGGAAATGCCCTATGTCGTTAAATAGAGCCGTGCCGCTGTGGGTCAGGTGCAGGAAGCTGCAAACTGTGTCCCTGTGGTTAAACTGACGGAATGCAGGATATGCCCTATGTGCCTATGTGGTTCATCTAAATCGCATTCTGCCTGTGCGGTAGGCGTTGTGCCCTTTGTGAACCGCGATGCAGGAAGCTACCCTTTGTGTACTTTGTGTTTAAACAAACGGAGTTTCCGGGCGGCCTCCGGACCGTTTTTTTTCCACCTAAATAAGTAGTAAATTTGCGCCTTAAATTTTAGGGTTTGGACAAAAATTCATTAATCGGTCTTGGTTTAATTGCAGCAATTCTCGGGGTATGGTTGTATTTCAGTGGACCATCAAAAGAACAGATCGCACGAAATAAGCAGATCCGCGATTCCATTGCACTTGTACAGGAAAAAATCGCCAAGGAAGAAGCCTCAAAAATTGCCGCAGCACAGCCTGCCACCAACGATACCCTTCGCCGGACCCCAGTTCTTTCTGATTCACTTAAAAAAGTGGAAGAAAACCAGCAATACCGCGATTTTGCTGTTGCAACCAAGGGCGAAGACAAGGAGATCATCCTCGAAAACGATAAAGTTAAAGCCTTCATCTCCACCAAAGGCGGCGCCATCAGTAAGGTTGAATTAAAAGAATATCACCGGTCGGGTCGCCAGGATAACCTGGTGCTGTTTGAAAAAGACTCCACACGTTTTTCTATTGCTCTTAATGCTTACGACCGTTCAAGGATCTTTCATACCGACGAATTTTATTTCAGTGCCGTAAAACAGGAAGGTTCTTCCGTAGTAATGCGCCTTGAAACCGCGAAGCCCGGAAGTTATATTGAGTTTATTTACACGCTCATGCCTGGTAGCTATATGGTAGATGCGCAGGTTCGTTTTACCGGGATGCAGAATATCATTTCCCAAACGGAAGATCAGCTGCAGCTTAACTGGAGCATGCTGTATCCAAGTCAGGAAAAACATATTAAAAATGAAAAAGATGCGGCGACCATCTATTACAAACAAACCGTTAATGATCCCGATTATCTGAATCCAAAGGAAGACGCAGCAAAAGAGATCAACGAATCAGATATTAAATGGGTATGTTTCAGGCAGCAGTTCTTTAACGCGACCATCATCGCGAAAAATGCTTTCAGCAAGGCAGGAAGCATTGTCGCACTTTCATCGAGACCTAATTCTCCGGTAATTGTAAAAGCAGCGAGTACAGAGCTCGGAATTCCTTTCGGACATGGCAACAGCGAGACCTTTAACTTCAGTTTTTATTTCGGACCAAACCATTACAATACGCTGAAGGAATACGGAAACGATCTTGAAAAAATTATTCCGACAGGCTGGAGTGTTTTCAGCTATATCAATAAATGGCTGGTGATCCCGTTGTTTAACTCCCTTGGCAGTCTTAACATGGGCATCGTTATTTTGCTGCTTACTGTTATTCTTAAGGTCATTCTTCTTCCAATTGCTTATAAGACCTATATGAGCGGTGCACGGATGCGTGTTCTTAAACCGGAGACCGACGCTTTGAACGCGAAATTTGAGAAGAATGCAGATCCAATGAAAAAGCAGCAGGAGCAGATGGCGCTGTACCGGAAGGCAGGAGTAAATCCACTTTCAGGATGTCTGCCGTTGTTATTGCAGTTCCCGATTCTGATCGCGCTCTTTAATTTTGTTCCCGCAGCTATTGAATTAAGACAGTCACCATTTTTATGGGCAGACGATCTGAGTACTTACGACAGTATCTGGACATTCGGTTACGTTCCGTTCATTAACTGGGCGTATGGCGACCACGTGAGTCTTTTTGCGATGCTCATGTTTGTGAGTACCATCCTTTACACCTGGTTTAACAGCAGCATGATGCCGCAGCAAAGCAATACTCAGATGCCTGGTATGAAGTTCATGATGTATTTTATGCCGGTGATCTTCTTAGCGGTGATGAACACTTATGCAGCAGGTCTGAGCTGGTATTACTTCCTGGCTAACATGCTTACTTTTGTACAGAACTTCATTATTAAAAAGTTTGTAAGCGACAACAAGATCCGCGCACAGCTGGAAGCCAATATGAAGAAGCCTGCGAAAGTATCCAACTTTCAGCGTCGTCTCGAAGAAATGGCTAAACAACGTCAGCAGCCGGTGAGGAAGAAATAAACTGTATTGTTAATTGAGGCAAAATTTGCCGGGACAGAACTTTTTATCTTATTTTTGTTGTACATGCAATTGAAGAATAGGATCATAAAACAATTTGTTTCGTGTTTTCTTGTATTAATGGCATTGTGGGTGGCGGTACCACGGGTGTACGTGCACGATCTGCTGGATCATAACCACACGTCAATAGCGAACAGCACTTCTACCCAGGTAAACACACAAACCACCGATGATTGTGATTTTGAACAATACAATAAGCCTGCTTATTTCAGCATCTTTAAGTTCATCAGTAGTTTTCTTCCTTTAAAAGCCCCCGCAAATTCGCATCCCGCTAAGCGGACCTTTACTTATTCAGCTTTTTCTTATGCGGTAAATCTTTTCCGCGGTCCCCCGGCAGCGCTTTAACGCTGACACTAATTTTTAATTCTTAATTCTTAATTCCTGAAGTTATGCTGTTTAAAAGGCAGGTAATTTTTGTTTTTATTCTTTTCCTTAACTACACCTTGTTGTCACAGGAATGTAATCTCGTGCTCCGGGGGCAGGTGATGGATGAAGATAACAGCGAAGACCTCAGTTATGCAGTAGTGAAAGTTCTCGATCATTCCACTGTGATGCAGACAAATGAAAAAGGGGAATTTGAAATAAAGGATCTCTGTCCTGGTAATTACCGGATCCTGGTTCAGCACGTCGGTTGTCGTGACACCATATTTACCCTGTCCCTCAACAGATCAAAAAAAGTTCAGTTCAAGCTCCCGCATCACCTCAATGCCTTAAATGATATAGAGGTGGTGGCTGCGCACGAGGAGGTTAAATCAGTACAATCATCCCAGGTTCTTGAAGGAAAAAGTCTTGACCTGGTAAAGGGTTTGAATCTTGCTGAGCAGCTTAAGCAGGTTAATGGCGTGTCGGCTCTCAGCACGGGACCTACTATTTCAAAACCAATGATCAACGGCATGCAAGGTTATCGCATACTGGTTCTGAATAACGGGGTAAGACAGGAAGGACAGCAATGGGGGAGCGAGCATGGTCCGGAAATAGATCCCTTTGTGGCGCAGAGACTCACTGTTATAAGAGGTGCCTCGGCGGTGCGTTATGGTAGTGATGCTTTGGGCGGAGTAATTTTAGTTGAGCCCGATCATTTACCAGACACGGCTTCCATAACAGGTGAGTTTAATGCGGGTGGTTTCAGTAATGGTAGAGGAGGGGCTGGCAGCCTGATGTTACAGGGTTCGTTTGATAAACTAAAATACTTCAGCTGGAGAGTGCAGGGAAGCCTTAAGAAAAGTGGCAACATCAAAACACCACTGTACTTTTTAAATAATACCGGTCTTGAGGAACAGAACTTTTCCTACGCCCTTGCTTATCATCGCAAAAAAGGGGGCGTCTCGGTTTATTATTCGCAGGTTAATTCCACCATCGGAATATTTTCAGGTTCTCATATAGGAACTGTTACAGACCTGGAGCTTGCTTTTAAACGAAACAAACCCGCAGACAGTCTCGCGCCCTTCAGCTATTCTATTGGAAGTCCCTTCCAGCAGGTATTTCATGAGCTCGTAAAAGTGAGCTTTGACTTCCATACTGGTAACCGTTCGAGGATCTTTGTAAATTACGCACTGCAACACAACAAGAGACAGGAGTTTGACGCGCATGAAGATCATGAAGAAGAACAGAAGCCTGAATCGGAGTATCGATTGACTACTCATTCGGCGGAGATCTTTTGGGAGCATGATCATATCCGGTCATTTAGAGGGCGAGTGGGAGTGCAGGGCATGTACCAGGAAAATGTTTACCGTGAGAATTTTTTTATTCCCAATTATATTGCCAGCACAGCAGGAATTTTTGCGATGGAGAGATTTGTTCGTTCCTGCTTTGAAGTGGAAGCAGGTGTGAGGTTTGATCATAAGGACCTGCAATCATTTTTTTATAAGAACCTCGAATTGCAGCAGCCAAAACGGGAGTTCAGTAATGTAAGTTACCATGCGGGACTGATCCTGAAACCCATTAATTCACTTCGTTTAAGCTTTAACGGGGGATCCGGGTGGAGAGCGCCAGCAGTGAACGAACTCTACAGCAACGGTCTGCATCACGGAGTTAGTGCCTATGAAAAAGGAAATGAAGATCTTGATATTGAGTCGTGCTGGCAGGCCGCGACCACGTTATTGTTCAAACATAAAAAAATGACAGCGGAGATCAACGGATATAATTACTGGTTCAGGAACTATATTTATTATGTTCCTTCATCCGAACCGGAAGTTACCCTCCGCGGCGCCTTCCCTGTTTTTAATTTCACTCAAAGCAAGGCGCGTATCAGCGGAGCCGATATAATGCTGTCTTATTTCCTTCTTCGCAATCTTGCTGTAAAAATGCGCGCACTCTATGTAAGA
>CBIHOL010000007.1:0-94422 GCA_966211905.1 uncultured bacterium | reverse complement strand
GGTCTAAAACAGAAAGAGGAATTATGACAGGAGAGGACGAAGGTTTTTGCATTCGTCAAAAATAAAGTCTATCCATTTCTTTACTTCCGGAATTAGATTAAAAACTGTTATAAAATAGTGTGCTGTACTTTTGAGGTGCTCCTGCGATTGAATTTTGTTGAATACGGATCACAATCAGGCATATAAGCGTCTGGAAAATACGATCGCACGTTTTGGTGGCATTGGTTTTGTTAACTTTCACAACGGGAAAAATGAAACAGATGCTGAGCTTGATACGACAATCCTTCACTAACCTTTTCGTTTTTAAGGAAGTTCAGCGTCCCTGGCATATGGCACTGCTTGCGGCCTGCTGCGTTGGTTTGCCCATGATAATAGGTTTGATGGCAGGGAACTTCCGGGGTGGACTGCTCGCCGGACAAGCGGGATTAATGATCCTTCATCTTCCGGCCGCTCCTTTAAAAATCAGGATCAGGACGCTCTTACGGGTCTCGCCGGCTTTTTTGATCTCATTTACCCTGGGGCTGTTATTCAGCTTTAACGAAA
Organism: uncultured bacterium; assembly: GCA_966211905.1. GTDB lineage: Bacteria > Bacteroidota > Bacteroidia > B-17B0 > Aurantibacillaceae > Aurantibacillus. Next base: position 93,879 of record CBIHOL010000007.1, on the reverse strand, counting down.
TTATCGGCATGGCATTGTTCTTCGTTTTTGTATTCCTTGCACATTATACCGCTTTATATTTCCGGCTCCGGGCTCCCGGCAGCTTTTTCTTTATTATGTTATGTGCAGTCAGTATCTGCCAACCTTTCAGTCCCGGCACCATCCTTGTAAAGCTCGGGTTCTTTTCGCTGGGTGTATGCAGCACTGTAATACTTGGAACCCTTTACAGTTTAGTCACCAATCCCCTGGTAAAACCTGCTGATGAAAAAAATCCTGCATTTTTACCAGAAAAGAACATCGTGCATGTTGCCATTACCATGTCTGCTTTTGTTGGAGGATCGCTTTTCGTAGCGAGAATATTGCAGCTGGAAAATCCTTACTGGGTGCCAGTGTCGTGCCTGGCCGTGATGCAGGGACTCTCGGCTGTTCACGCGCGTCAACGCAGCTTCCAGAGGATAATGGGTACGTTCATCGGGCTTGGTGTTACCTGGCTCCTCGTTAGCTTGAATTTCAACAGGGTCGCTATCATTGGCTGCATCATTACTCTCCAGTTTATTGTTGAACTGGTGCTTGCAAGAAATTACGCAGTGGGCATTCTGTTTGTAACTCCAATGGCTATTTTACTTACCGAAGCTGCACTTCCTTCCATCAGGGATCCTCAGGGTTTGATACTGGCGAGATTATTCGATATTACTATTGGCAGTATTATCGGTCTTGCCGGGGGGTGGACCATGCATCACGAAAGATTCAACAAAGCGCACAGCTCCGTTCAAAGCGGAAGCAAAGATCTTTAATTAACAAGAGGCGAATCTCAGCCTGTCGTGTTAAAGTTGTTCCTGCATCATTTTAATTAAATTTGTTGCATGCACAAACCCAGGCTGCTTATTGTTTTCCTGCTTTTAGCGGGAATTACGTTCTCACAGACAAAAAACACTTCCGAATTAAAATATAAGGATGGAAGGGAATTGATAAAGGCAATGTTGGACCGGTATTATCCTGACAAGTGGTACCGGTATTTCACCTTCAGCCAGAACACTGATTTTTACCGCAATGATTCACTCATTAAACAGGAAGTGTGGCATGAAGCATACCGGCCCGGCGGCTTGATCATTAAGATCGGATCAAAGGATTCGAAAAAAGGAAGGATATACTCTAACTTCACCGTTCATTCATTTGAAGAAGGTAAACCGACGCAAAAAACTTCGAGAGTGCACGAACTGTTACTGATCGGACTTGATGTTTATTTTTTTAAACCGGAGCTTACCATTCATCTTCTTGATTCACTTGGTTATGATCTTGGCAAGATAAGAGAGGACCAGCTTGATGGTCGCAAAGTTTACGTGGTTGGAGCCGAAAAGGGAGATGAGCAAACCGGCCAGTTCTGGATCGATGCCGAACGGTTGTATATGCACAGGGTAGTGGTAAGCAGGAAAGGAAAGGTGAATGACATTGTTTTCGGGGCATATAAAAAAATAAAAAATAAATGGGTTGCTACGTACATCACCTTTAAAACCGACAACAGGCTTGCTCTGACTGAAAAATATTTTGATATAAAATTCCCTAAAACAGTGAAAGAGGATTGGTTTGATCCGGAAAAGTTTAACCAGGTGATCCTAGACTGATCTTTTTTAACTGAACGTGCTATTCACAATTTACTGGCCCGTAGTTTGAATCAGTTAATTGACCAATTAACTCTTTCGAAAATGAACTACCACGATTATAAAACCTGTATCGACGCCTGTTTGCAATGCGCCGCCCTCTGTCACCACTGTGCCAGCGAGGATCTTAAAGAAAAGCATAACATGAGCGATTGTGTGCAGACCAATATGGAGTGCGCTGCTTTATGCTCGGCTGCGGCTTCGTTGATGAGCATGGGAAGTTCCTACTCAAAACAGATCTGTAAAATTTGTGCTGAAGCCTGCACAAAATGCGCCGATGAATGTTCCAGGCATGATCACAAACATTGTAAGGAATGTGCAGAAGCATGTAGAAAATGTGCAGCAGAATGCAATAACATGAAATAAAAGGAAACGGTTTTTCTTAAAATCAGAAACACTACGCAATTGCGATGAGTTCACTGCAAGAAAAAGGAACGGCAACTTTTCAGCACAATTATCTGATGACCACTTTTTTGCAGGCTGATTGATAGTTGTTGGATACTTTAATCAGATACAGACCCGGCTGCACCCCGTTGAGGCTGATATTTATTTCTCCTGCTTCAGCCCTCGAGGTTACAATTTGTCTTCCGCTCAGATCAAGTATTTCTACGGTGTTACCTCGCTGAATCTGACTTATGTTAATGTTGTTCAGTGCAGGACCTGGTTTTATTACAAAACGATCGGGATAGTTTATAGTGGGATTTCCAACAGGTACTCCCTCGGCCACGCTGGCAAGTAATCCTTCCCAGGTTGGAGCCATCCCATTTCCCGACTTAACATGAACCAGCACCTCGTTGCTGCCTGACTGCCAGTGATCGCACAAGGGCACTTTGAAGTTGCCATTAAGCTGGTAAGAGTAGGCCCAATAGGGTGAATTCTCAGTAGTGAGATAGGTTGAATTACCGTTAACGAATACTTCATATACACAATTATCTGCGTAGAAATCAAACGTTAAGCAATATTCGCCGGGGGAGTAAAGTGGATCTTCTCCCGATGCCGGAAGGTTAAACTTCAGCCGGTAATAAAGGTCCATATAATCCGGATTAAGACAGGAATGCTCTGCCGGTGACCAAGGCCAGGAGCCAACGGGCGGGCAGGTGTGAGGGTACGAGATCCAGTTGGCGTTAATAACCTTAGAAATTACCCAGTTATAATTTCCGGGATACGGATTTCCTGCGCTCACCGCAGGCACAAAGGGACCTGCAGTTCCTGTCATTGAAACTGTCCAGTTAAGATCTTTGGAGCTCACCGGCAATGTTCCCGTACCTGCGGCATTAGATGCGGAATTAAATAATACGGTATTGGGAAACTGGGCAGAAAGTCGCGGCATAAAGACAGTGACGATCACTACAAAACAAATTATCCTTTTCATGGGTGAAGGGATTTAGTATATCAAAGATAAAATTATTGATGACTTGCGCAGCAAATGAAACGGTGTTTAACATTTTCGGTTGGCTGAATGCACCGTTGTATTGCTGTTGTAATTGGTATTTTTGAACAGCGGTAAAAAGATGGAATTTAAACCAGATAATCCTGTTATACTTCTCTGCATACAGGGAGTGGAAAAAGAAGGAGAAGGTGATCCTGCGAAAGCTGCCCAGCTATTTGAACAGGCATGGAATGAAGCGCGGAATAATTTTGAAAAATTCACGGCCGCACATTACGTCGCCCGCCACCAACAAAGGACGGAGGATAAATTAAATTGGGATCTCACAGCTCTGGAGCTTGCCAGCTTATCAGAAGAGGATGTAACGCCGGTGTTGCCGTCGCTGTATCTTAATGTGGCGAAAGGATATGAAGACCTTGGTGATCTGGACACCGCGCGGAACAATTATATACTGGCGAATTCTTTTGCTGCGCGTCTGCCGGACGATGAATACAGTAAAATGATCAGGTTCGGCATCTCCAACGGTTTAAAGCGGGTGAATTCAGATTAAATTTGTAAATCATCATAACAAAATTTTATGCTCAATAAAGTCATAATTCCTAAAGACCGGCAGACCTGGGAAGGTGATATTGCTACTTACTGGTGGGAAGACGGGATACTGGTATCGCTTTCAAAAAGTCCGAAGAGGACAGTTGAAAGCATTTCGAAAAATGTGGCCCTTGTGAAGGAGATCACAGGTAACCGCCCCGCGCCGCTAATGATCTACCTGGCAGACAGTCCGGTGCCGGATAAAGCCACGAGGAAATATTCGACTGAGCAATTGCCCGTTATTTATAAAGCAATGGCCATGGTTGCAAAGCCGGGCCTTTCAAGGCTTATTATGAATATCCTGTTCAGGTTTACTGCTCCTCCCATTCCTATGAGATCTTTTACCAGTGACAGTGAAGCAAAAGCCTGGCTTAAACAATTTTGATCTATGACGGATATCACGATACGGAAGGTGACTCCTGATGACCTGGTTGAATTGCAGGCGGTAAGCAAAAAGACCTTCTTGGAAACTTTTGCGCATCAGAATACAGATGAAAATATTAAGAAGTACCTTGATAATAATTTAAGTCTGGAGCAGTTAAGGAGGGAAGTGAATAATTCCAGTTCGGAATTTTATTTTGCTCTCGTTAATAATGAGGTCTCCGGTTATTTAAAAATAAATTCGGGACAGGCCCAGACAGAGAAGAAAGACCCCGAAGCACTTGAAATTGAAAGGATCTATGTGGTAATGGAATTTCATGGAAAAAAAGTTGGACAGGTTTTGTACGAGACTGCGTTAGGGCGCGCAAAAGATAAAAAGGTAAAATACCTGTGGCTGGGAGTATGGGAAGAAAATCCAAGAGCTATTAGTTTTTACAAAAAGAACGGGTTTATTGAGTTTGACAGGCATATTTTTAAACTTGGTGATGATGAACAGACTGATATTATGATGAGGTTGAATATAGAACCGTAGGACGCAGATCCGATAATTATCGGCTTCACTGATTCGACTTTTGTTCAACTGCATAAAATAAATAAATTGGAGATCTTAACAGAGTACAATTAAGTTTTATCAGTACTGAAGAAACTACTTTTATAAATTCAAATAATCTATCCTATGAAAACCATCGACACCAAATCATTATTACTCGGAGTGTTTGCAACGATCGCAATTCTGTCACTTACCGGTTCCAGGATGAGTGAGACAGATGACAAGATCACTTTTGCGTCGTCACCTGCTGCTGTTGGGATTTACAATAAATCTACCAGGATGTTGTACTTCTACAAAGGAACTATGGGCGGAATGGGTATACAGGAAACTCCTTCCAATGTTTACGAGGTAACCAACGGCGGCGCGCTTTTAGTGAAGCGGAATTAAGACGGGCTGGTCTTTGTTAAATTGTGACTTGACAGAAGGCGAGTGTCGCCGAAATGATTAATTCACTACCTTAGTTTAACACCTGAAAAGTATTCGCATGCACGCACATCAATTATTTCTCCTCATTTGTTTGCAGTGTTCATTTATTCTGAATGCGCAGTATATTCCCCTGCCACTGGACACTAACCATTACTGGCAGCAGCTTTCAACCTACAAAACATCTGCCGGCCAGCTTACGGATTGCCATTATTCTCTTAAAGTCGAAAAAGACAGCCTGGTCAACGGTACGCTTTTTAAGTTTATCACCACAAAGGGCGGCGGCTGTAGTCCTTTTTACTATAGCAATTATTTTCAAAATGCTTTGATAAGACAGGATACCGCAAAAAAGATCGTGACGATGTTCGTACAAGGCGCTGAAAAGATCCTTTACAATTTCCATAAAAATGTTGGTGATACAGCAATTTTATACAATCACGAAGCTGGTGTCTACATCACGCATACGGTCATCGCTATCAATAGCTTCATAGCTAACGACGGATTAAATCACAGACGTTTCGAGTACAATGATCTCCCCGTAATGATAGACGGAGTTGGAAGCGAAGGAGGGCTGCTCACGCCATGGAACACCTTTGAAAAGTTCCATTCCACTCAATGTCTCTGGGACAATTCCACATTCTCCACAATATATAATATCAAGGGGACTGCTGTTAACTGCCCGTTACCTCTTGGATTGCGCAACAGCGGTCGTTTTGATTCTGGTATTACGGTATTTCCGAATCCTGCCAGAGGTGTACTCCGCGTAAGCAGTGAGAATAACACTATATCTTCCTATGAGATCATCACCATCCAGGGAAAGACGGTGATCAACGTTGACGATGTAAACGCTCTCTCATCAAGCTGTTTGATAACGCAGCTGAGTCCCGGTATTTATTTCATAAAAGTAAAAACTACAGAATTCAGCGCCATGAAACGGTTTGTCGCAGAGTAGGGGAGATGCAGCCTGGATTTTGTGTTTATCTTTCAGGCATCAATGAGCTTCACAGTTACGAAACATTTATTGCAAAAGATAGCAACATCTCTTCTTGAGGATGTGTCGGATAACAACCGCAAAACCTGGTCTGAATTTATAATCAAAAATAAGGTGCCTGTTGTTGAACTTGTAAGCCTGGTCTTTGAGCAGCACCCGGTAGGAATGCGCTTTATGTGGATGATAGGGCACATTGCAGATACTCATCCCTCCGTGCTTCTTCCTGCTGCCAGGTCATTTTTTGAGGTTCGTCACAAAGTAACCTTTGCCCACTACGAGCGCAGTCTCGCAAAATTATTTTATTATGCCGGGATACCAGTTGAAATTGAAGGCAAAGTGATAGACGAACTTTTTAAATGGCTCGTTTCATCTGAATCTGATGTATCAACAAGGACGTTTGCGGTGATGGCGTTACAGCGCGCTGCGAATAAATATCCGGATCTTAAGCCTGAACTAAAAGCAGTGATTGAAGACCAGCTTTCAAAAAATTCTATCTCCTTCCAAAAAAAGGCAAAGAAGATCCTGTCAGAACTTTCGTGATCACTTTGTCACTGGTTTGGCGGAATGTCGCGCCGGAAAAATGGCACCAATGCTGGCAGTTAACTGTCCTGTAAAAAAATGATGGCTTGCCGTGCCGTTGCCCGCGCCCAGTATAAGGCATTTCCTGTAATCAGCATATGAACCTTTAGCGACGAATTCAAAAAACAGGTGTTTAAATGCCTCTGCTCTTAATCCGGTTTCAACGCCTACGATCCAGCCGGCCACATGCCAGTTATTATTGAGGTGCTCGCCAAACATCACCACATCTGTGCGAGGAACCACTATTCCTGCCCCTGGCTTAAATACCAGTGAGAGTGAGGTATGTTTGGGTCCGGAAAAAAATTCGACTTTCCTTACAGCATTGATCATCCAGAAATTTGCGCCGTCTGTATGCTCAAAATGTAAAAATGTATTTGGATTAAGGATGCTGTCTCCATCTACCTGGGTGCCGAAGATCTCGCCCTTTACCCTTACCACCTGGTTGTCGTCGACCACGTATTTGGTGTGATCGTAATTTAGCTCGATCCCCCATTTTTTATTAACCATATAACCTATCCTGAAGACATACTGGGGGATGGTAATATTTACGACATCGCCCAGCTGATCGAAGTCGGGTTTGTCGTGGGCAACAGCATCGTAAATAGTGAAATCATAATCACTTTCGCGGCCGGTATAATCGTGATATTTAAACGATTTATCGCTGAAGCGGATGGTGCTTTTGCTGTATTTTGCGCGCGTGTAGCCCCAGGACAAATAGAACCTGGAATCTGCCTTTGTTTGGGCCTGTGCGATGCTCAGGCAGCCGCTACCGGTGAGGAGCGTCAGCAATAAGATCTTGAATTTCATTGGACTTGTGTGAGCAACGAAAATAGCGGTTTCCCACAATAATAATTGATTGATTTTCAACTAAAAATTCACTAACTGTGGTTTCCCACTGGATATCACCGGCCGGAGGATTGGCTCCAAACCTCAATGTTGTTTTTATACCTTCACGCCATGAAAACCGAAAAGGAAAAAATGGAGGCCGGTGAGCTTTTCGACCCCCTGGACAGTCAGCTTATGGCTGAGCGCACCAGGGCCCGGATACTTCTTAAAAAACTGAATGATCTTCCTGAAGACCAGCCCCGGGGTATCAGTAAAGCACTGAAGGAGCTGATTCCCCAGGCGGCAAGGGGGTTCTGGATACAACGACCTTTTTATTGTGACTACGGATATAATATCATAGTGGGGGAAAGAGTGTTCTTTAATTTTAATTGCGTGGTGCTGGATGTGGGCAAGGTAACTATCGGAAACCGCACATTATTTGGTCCCGCGGTACAGGTCTATACGGTCACCCATCCTATGCGCCACGATGAAAGAGCGCTGGGCGTAGAAAGAGCATTACCGGTTACTATTGGCGACGATGTGTGGGTAGGAGGCGGGGCTATAATTTGCGCCGGCGTAACTATTGGAGACCGAAGTGTAATAGGGGCGGGGAGTGTTGTGACCAGAGACATACCACCGGACAGCTTTGCGGCCGGAAACCCCTGCCGGGTGATCCGCAAATTGTAAAAATGCCACTTGTCTCGGGGACCAGCGGCGGTAAACGGAATTGTTCTGGACCACTTTCATAAATACCACAATTAAGAATTCCAATATTTTGGCTGAGTTATTCCTGCACTTTTTTGTTTTCAATTATCCGGCTTTCGTAACTTCGCTACAACAAAACGATTATGAAGTACCTGAAATGCAATAATTGCGGTCACCTGAATGAGATCAAATCAGAATTCCAGGTTTTTTGCAACCAATGTAATAAGAAACTGAGCCCTAATTTTTCAGAATGGTCAAAACGGAATCCCGGGAAAAACTTAAATGATTTTTCAAATGAAGTCGGCGTTTCCGAAAATGACCTGAACAAAGCGAAAAAAAATACCGGAAGCTCATCTCGTAGAAAATTACCGCTTAAGTACTGGATTGTTTTTTTCGTGGTCTTTACAATCTGTACAGTTCTTGGCAATATGGGAGGAGAGAAGATCATGCGTTTGCTCAGTTCTCAGAAAACAGAAAAAGAAGTGCTTGATCAACGCTGGATCCGCCAGGAATACGGTGAATTTGGCCTGGTGGTAGAAACGCCAGTACAACTCACAAGAACGGAGCTTCCCCTTCCTGATAACCTGAAACGTATTATTACCAGGATCGACAGCTACAAATACAATTCCTCAAAAGGATTCCAGGTGCTTATCAATACCATTCAATACACGCCCCAGGTAGGCGCACTGGATCTTCAGGCCGGAGCGCTCGGCTCGGTGAATGAGATGAAAATGCAACAGGGAGTAACCGATTTCACTTACAGGGAAGAGTATATTTCAAAAGGAGAGATCCCTGGATTTGTACAACGGGGTACTTTTACAAAAGATGGGATGGCGGCGGAATTCATTAATGCGGGTTTTGCTTCTGACTTAGTGTTCTGGCAGGTACTGCTGATATACGCCGAAGACGATGAAGTTGGTCGTATTGCTTCGGAAAGAGTTTATAAATCGATTGAAATAAAAAAGAACAGCAAGGTGGCTCAGGCGCTGTAGATCCGGTGCACAGCGGTTCTTAATTATTTACTTTCAGCTAAAATGAAAAAGATGAATTCAGACCTGGTGGCTTATTATCGTGATCGCGCGAAAGAATACGAAAAGATCTATTCCAAACCTGAACGCCAGGCTGATCTTTTGGCTGCGACTGTGAAGCTGCAACATCTTTTTGCCGGTTTGGACCTTTTGGAAATAGCTTGCGGCACCGGTTACTGGACAGAAAAAATAGCGGTATCTGCAAGATCTGTTCTTGCTACTGATATTAACGCCGAGGTTATTGAGATTGCCAGGCAAAAAAAATTTCCGCATAATAATGTGAGCCTGGAGGTGCAGGATCTTCATAAAATAAATAGCGACGTTAAGTTCGATGGTGTTTTTGGCGGATTTATCTGGAGTCACATACCAGTTGAGCAGCTGGGTAGTTTTGTTGATACAATTCACCAACACGTAGAGAAAGATGGATTAGTGGTGTTTATGGATAATTGTTATGTGGAGGGCAGCAATATCCCCATCAGCGAAACCGATACAAGCGGAAATACCTATCAGACCCGTTTTCTTGCTGATGGCACGGAACACAAGGTGATGAAAAATTTCCCAACGAAGGAATTTCTTCTTAATGTGGTCGGGGAGAAGGGGGAAGAATTTTCTTTCATTCAACTGGAATACTTCTGGATCTTAAGTTACAGGGCGGTATAACCCTTGCGTGCACTGAAAAGCGAAACTTTCACGGATGCTTTCCCGCAGATCCCGGCAGATTTTTCGCAGATTCCGCGGAGGAGTCGAGACTTGTAAATCTATATTATTTCCGCAATCTGCGGCAACGTATGATACCAAACGCATCCGAGCCATCTGGGGGAAATAAACTTCGCCGAAACGCCAAACTATTTCCGGTAGATCAATGCTACTGCAAACGGTTGACTAACAAAAGTCGGGATTTTATTTATGTTCACAGGTGCACCCGGCTTCCCCAGTGGCTTAGGGCCTTCAGGCCGCAGGCCCCATGGCATGCATATTGCATCATTAGCATGTCTAGTACTTAATCCAGGACCTATGTTTATTCAATTCCACACCGACCACAATATTTCAGCCACAGACACAGTAACTGCGGCTCTCAGCGAATCTATCTCTCACGTGTTAAACCGCTTCAGCCACCAGATAAGCAGTGTGCAGGTGCATCTTGCCGATGAAAACGCTAAAAAGGGCGGAGAAAAAGATAAAAGGTGTGTACTGGAGGCGCGTCTTGACGGAATGGAGCCCATAGCGGTTACCGGCCGGGCGGACACTGTAGAGCAGGCATTAAAAAGTGCCCTGGATAAGCTTAAGGTTTCTCTTGATACGAGGAGAGACAAGCTGAAATCCTACTAAGGCATTCTGTTCAAACAAACTCTTTTATTTTTTTGTGGAGATCTTCTCGTCTGCAAGAAGTTTCTGAAGACTTTGTAATAATCCGTCTTCACTGAATGCGGCAGCAAGTGAAACCTCTTTAACTCCATAATTGCGCAGTTCTTCGGCAGTAGTGGTTCCGATTGCTACCACCTTTTGCGGGGCCTGGTACTGATATTTTGCGAAATAAGTTCTAACGTTAGAGGGACTTGTAAAGACAAGGATGTCGGCCGCAGGGATCTCAAAATCTACCTTCACGGATGTTTTATAGACAAACAGGTTATAACAAATGTTACTGAATGACAATTGTTTCTGCATCGACTGAAGAGAGCTGATGGCCTGGGGAAAAAGCACTGTTTCATTCCCGATTTTACCTGCAAATTCTTTTGCAATGCGGGTCACATCCACGCCTTTGCCAACAAAGTCGGCATTTTTATTAAAAGTGTGGAGAAAACGTTCAGAAGCTTCTCCCATTACGGCGAACTTAACATTAGGCGCTAACTCCGGGTCCTGCGAAAAAAAATAACGGATCGCATTTTTACTTGGAAAAAAGATCCAGTCGCTTTTCGGCGTATAGGTAAAACGGATCTTGCTGGTGGTGATCAGAGATTCGGCATGCACCGTATGTCCTTCCTTCAACAACTCCTGCAAAGGACTGGAAGCTCCGATCTGCCTGGAAATGAAGATCGTTCTTCCATTAGTAGATGTTTTATCGGGATCTGGTATTTTTGTCAAGGTGTTAAAGATGGGGGGCAAAGATACTAAATTTATGGGGAGGAACGGGCATTAATCTGTCCCATTTTAGCGTCAATTGTTTAGCACTTTATGAAGAGGATCCTGATTCTGTTGTTGTTTTTTTCTGCTGTAGTCTTTTATGGTCAGACGTCGGAGAATGCCATATTAAAGGTCCATTTTTTATACGGTTCAAGGCCAAAATGGAAATACAGGCACACTGAAAAAAAAGATTTTGGCGGATTGCATGGAGGGCACGTTACCCTGCAGGTTAATGGGCTTGATTACGGATTTGAAAGGTCAGGACGATCTGACAGTTACCGGATCCATGTTTTTTCACACGGAAAAAAATACAAAGCAAAATTTTCTTCTGTTCATGCCGACACCATCAACGAAAAGCACAGGGACAAAAAAACCGCTACTTTTCTTATTCCACTCACCGATCAACAGTTGCAGGAACTAAATGCTATTCATAATTCCTATTGTGAACAGGTGCCTTACGATTACGCTTTTTTTGGGATGCGTTGCGCCGCATCGGTCCGCGAGATACTAGGGCAGATAGGTATTATTAAACAACGCAAACGATTTTTTTATGTTACCGGAAATTTTTATCCGAAAAAGCTGCGTAAGAAGTTATTCCGTCTGGCAAAAGAAGAAAATTATGAAGTGATCACTACCAGGGGAAATGAGAGGAGAAAGTGGGAAGGGGGATGAAGAATTTACGATGTACGATTTACGATTTACGATTTATGTACGATTTACGATGTACGATTTGCGATGTACGATTCAGATTACGATTTACAATTTAATTCGTCCTGCATTTCGGTTTTTTAACCCCGCCCAACTATCGTCCGATAGAATTTCTGGGTGATTCGGTTGTAAGGTTAGTAAATAGGATTAAATTGATACTTTTATCTTGTTAAGCAAAAGTTAACTCAATTTTGTTTTTTCCGGTGAAGAAAATATTACTGTTAATATTATTGGTTCAGGTTTGTCAATTACGTTGTCAGAACGGTTTCAGATCCAGAATTTACGATTCTAACGCTGCAAATCAGGTTACTTATGATGCATTTGAAATTTCACCGGATAACTATTTCGGTGCGGGTATTAGCATAGATATTGAAAATGGGGTACCTTGTTATAAGTTAGCTGTTCTGGGTTTAGACGGTGCTGGCAACCAGCTTTGGATTAAAAAAATTGGTAATCCAAAAATGCAATTTGGCGCCCCTTCTTTCATTTTTCGTACATTTTGCCGGAAAGATAATTTTTTTTATTACGGGGGTACTATGCTGGATAGTTTGGGAAGGTTTTTAGCAACATTAATAAAATTTAATCACACAGGTGATCCAGTGTGGCAGCATTTTTATACCGATTCTTCAGAAAAACTAATTGCACAAGCTTTATGTCCAGCTGTTGATGGTGGATTTTTATTAACGGGATATCTAGTAGAAAAGGGATCAAATGAGCAACCATCTTTTTTGATAAAGACTGATAGTGCAGGAAATGAGATATGGCGCAAGAGATTAAATAAGCCTACTCCAAATTCCAGTGATGGGAAAGCAATAATTCAACATGGTAGCTCAAAAAAGATTGTGATTGCTGGTTACCAGATGCTAGGAAGTGCAACTAGTTCTTCGCAGTTTGATAATGTCACAATATTGGATAGTAGTGGAAATCTTTTGACCCGAAAAAGTTACGGAGGTATGCAATGGCACGATATTATTGAATGTAGCGATGGAGATATTGCCATAGTTGGAATTGGAGAAAAACCTAAAACAGGCGGACATGATCAAGGTCGCGTTATTAAGTTTTCACTCACAAACCCTGCTGTCCCAAAATGGGAAATAGTGGATCCAGTCGCAACATACGAAAATTCATATAATTCTATTCTCGAGTTAGACAATGGCAATTTTTTGGTGGCAGGAAGTTTCGATAGTCTGCGTTTCAAAGATCAACGCTATAACAATTTATCACAATTTGTAACTATTTCGGCTAATGGTACAGTTTTAGGAAGAAAGTTGTTTGATTATGCAACTAACAAAACAGACGACAATGCTGAAAGATTAACAAGTATGAACCCAACAAGTGATGGAGGATTCATCACCTCTATTCGATGTGGATATAACCTGACAAATCCTTTTATTTATGTAAAATATGACCATAATTTTTGCGATAGTACTTCTGAGTATTGCGAGAGCATAAAAGTAGGTGTAGGTTCTCATTCAAATGGAGAGAACTATTTAATTGGTCCTAACCCCTCGGAGCAGTATTTAGAAATAATTGCCCCGGCGGCACAGTTAGAGAAGGTGTCATTTACGATTTCAACGTCTTTAGGTATCGTGGTATCTCAAGGTGAACTTAATTTGGAAGGGGATTACCGAATAGACGTAAGCAACGATAATCCCGGGATTTACTATTTAATTCTCAAGTATTCTAATGGAAATTCAGTCACTAAGAAGTTTTTGATTGTGCGATAATTAATGCAGGTATGTTGAGCGGATCCGATTTAGAATTTAGACATCAGTCCCGAAAGCTTTCGGGATTAGAAATTAATAAATGTTAGCATACCTCAAAGCCTCCAAACATCTAAAATTGCCCATTAATATGTTATTTTTGGCTGCATCATGAGATTGCGGCTCACGTCCTTTATATTCAGGAGCAACAAATTTATACTCTGGATCCAGCACCAGCTTGGGCCAAAGCAGTTTGTCATCTTCAGCGCTATCCTCGTCGGGCTTACAGCCGGGCTGGCCTCTGTGCTTGTGAAGTCATTCGTGCATTTTTTACTTGAGCTAATTGAGCCTCTTTCTTCCCGCAAACAGCTGTACACTGCCATTTTTCCCATGGTGGGAATTGCACTTACCGTGTTGTATGTAACATACCTGAACAGGAATAAGCTTGGAAAAGGCATTGCCAACATTCTTCATGCTATCGCTAAAAAATCAAGTGTCCTGCCCAAAGACCAGGCTTACAGCCACCTGATCTCCAGTGGACTCACCGTGGGTTTCGGAGGATCCCTGGGTCTCGAATCACCAATTGTAACAACAGGCGCGGCCATCGGATCCAATTTCGGAAAGGTGTATCGTTTAAGCTACAAGGAACGCACGTTGTTACTGGCTTGCGGCGCGGCAGCGGGAATTGCAGGCGCTTTTAATACGCCCATTGCCGGAGTTTTATTTGTGCTTGAAGTGTTGCTTGTTGAAGCAAATATCTCTGCCTTTATTCCCATCCTGATAGCTGCTGCAACAGGAGCATTATGTTCTAAAATAATATTAAAGGAGGAGATCCTCCTGACTTTTCGTCTGCAGGAAGCTTTCGACTATACAAATGTTCCTTTTTACCTTCTGCTCGGTTTTATATGCGGGTTATGTTCCTTTTATTATTCAAAGGTATTCCTGGCAACGGAAAAATTTTTTAAGCCGTTCGAGCATAGCAAACCGCTTAAAATCCTGGTAGGAGGCACCGGACTTTTTATCCTTATCCTTTTTATTCCCCCGCTTTTCGGGGAAGGTTATAACAGCATTAAAGTTCTGTCGAGTCATCATATAAATGATCTGTTTTCCAACTCCGCGCTTCCCGGTCAGATAATGACCAAACCGGTGTTGTACATCATGCTGCTGTTGGTTATTCTTACAAAACCTATTGCAACCGCGCTCACCATAGGCAGTGGAGGTAACGGGGGTAACTTTGCGCCTTCACTTTTTTTAGGGGCTTTTGTGGGATACCTATTTTCATCGGTGATCAGTGAAACCGGTTGGGTTCATTTACCGATCAGCAATTTTACCTTGGTTGCAATGGCGGGTATTTTGAGCGGTATCTTCCACGCGCCTCTCACCGGTATTTTTATCATTGCTGAGGTCACCGGCGGATACGAACTTATTATTCCCCTCATGATGGTTTCAGCGCTTAGTTACGCGGTTTCAAAATATTTTATGCCAATGAGCATCGATATGCAGAAGCTGGCAGAAAAGGAAAGAATAATGGTCACCGACACCGATTCCTACCTGCTGAGCAATATCGACCTACGTGAATTTGTTGAGATTGGATTTATGGAGGTGCAGGAGAACGCTAACCTGGGTAAACTCATTGAACAGGTGTCCATCTCGAAACGAAATATTTTTCCTGTCATTGATAAGGAGTCACATCTTTGCGGACTTATCACCATCGACGACATCCGCGATATGATGTTCAAGCAGGACCTTTACGATAAAATTACGGTGAAGGAGCTGATGCGTCGTCCGCAATACATTATTAACGAAAAGGATGATATCCGTTCGGCCATGAAGCTGTTTGATGAGTCGCACCTTTGGAATATTCCTGTAGTGATCGACGGGCACTACAAAGGATTTATTTCAAAGTCCACTATTCTTGAAAAGTACAGGGAAGTGCTGATCCAGACCTCTATTGAATAAAATTATAATTCAGATGACACTTTTTTCCAAGCCGGCATTATAACGATCATGAAGTTTCTCAGATATTTAACTCTTATAACATTAGTGTTTTCTTCAACCCTGCTGAGCGCGCAGAACAACCCCTATCTAGATAAGAAGAAAAAGAACCGTCCCAGCGCGAAGATGCGGAGTGAAAACAACCGCCATCTTAAAAAACAAAAGAAAGAAGCAAAAAAACAAATGCGCAGATCGAAGCGCAGTATTGCGAGGAATAATAAGCGGAGAATGCGGGGATAAGTACGAAGTACGAAGGACGAGGTACGAAGTAGTGTGTCCTGCATTTGGCTTAAATTACGAATTACGATTTACACGGCGGCCACCCAGTGGGTGGACGAGCGGGCGCGTGCGGCAGGTTGGTAGTTGGTCCTGCACCCCCTTTAATTACGAATTACGATTTACGAATTACGATTTACAGTGTCCTGCATTCCGTTTAAATTACGAATTACGATTTACGAATTACGATTTTAGCCTGTCCTGCATCCCCTGTAATTACGAATTACGAATTACGAGTTACGAATAACTGTCCTGCATTCCGATGAATTAAGAATTACGATGTACTATGTCCTGCCTCCCGAGAAATCTCTCCGTGTGACACCGAGGTTTACTTCGTACTTCGTACCTCGTACTTCGTACTTTGACAGGTAGCTAAATGAACACGATGCGTTTATTTCTTCTTAGCTTTACTTTTAAACTTTCCCTTCCTCCAGGCATCAATAAACTCAGCCCATTTCAGGGGATTTAGAACGTCCATGCTTGGCATCTGACCGGTGGTGTAAATTTTAGTGTAATAGGCCTGCATCACAAAATTGTAGTTTTCTGCGGCACTGGCTGTCTGGTTACGTTCCAGGTAGGTCATTGCTTCGCGCTCGAGGTTGCGGTCCGCGCGGTCTGCATCCCCGTCGTTGAGATCCAGGGCAAGGAAGGCACGCTTAAAATCATCTCTTGAAGGCCACGGATATACTTCCACCGGTGGCAGCTGTATGGTGTCCTTTGTTAAAACCTGTATAGCGTAATAATATTTCTGCCTGAGGGTATCGGCAATCTTATAGGTTCGCGGTTTGTGGGTGATGGAGTAAAACTCCAGCTCATCACCCGGATTGATGACCATGCTGAAAAATCCATAAAAGTCACTTACCGCGCCACGTTTGGTACCTTTTATGAGGATGGAAACAAACGGGATCGGGGTCAGGCTATCCTGGTCCAGCACCACACCTGAGAATTGGATCAGGTCTTTTCCGTCGGCCCTGGAGCCACTTTGCTGGGCCTGGGTAGCAAAAACTCCCATGAATAACAGGAGGAATACAGTTTTTAGAACTTTCATCTGTGCTAAAAGTACCAAAAATGTGGTCTGTGGGACGTTTAGCTTAACAATTTTTAGGCGCCCTGTTTCTGAACTTGCTCAAATTTTCTAACTTTGTTTAATGCGATCCCGCCACTTGTATATTGTTGTTTTATTCCTGATCGCTATTTCTATGGCGTCACAGGTGCGGGTGGTGAAGCCGGTTAAAAGAACCAAGCCTAAAAGCACCAGGCTTGCATTTTTCGGTGGGCTCTCCAACAGCGTTCTTCTGCTTGAAAGAAATATCAAAGACGACAATTCTGCCAGCGGTTACCATATAGGTGCCTCTTACGGTTTAACCCGTGTGTTCAGGGCTTCCTTTGAGTATACAAAATACCATCAGATCGATATCGCGCCTACGTGGTACAATATCAACGCCAGAACATATGAATTCAACATTAATGCGATGGCACGGATGACAGGTACAGACGCTTTTTTTTATCCTTTGCTGGGAGTAAGCTATAATATTTTCGAGGGATATTTTACGGGGCAGCAGGATTACCTGAACCTTTCGAGGATGTACGAAAAAAATGCGAACGTCGACACCCGGTGGTTTGGTGTGAATGTAGGCGTGGGTCTGGAATATTTCATCAAACAATTCAGCATGTACGGAGAATTTAAAATGAGGGTCGGACAAACCGAATCGGGTCAGATCAGCATCATGGACGTGTGTTTCACCGCCGGGCTCCGCTACAATCTTAGGGTGCCTTCCCTTTATAAAGTGTTTAGTGGAACCAGGAGCAGGTACCTGCTTGATACCCGGGACAGCGAATTTTAAGCGGGATGGGTTCATTGGAGAGTTATTTAATCGGGCTTAACAGCTTTTTCAGCGCTTATTTGCCGCTCAGGAACCCTGTACTTATCCTGGCAGTTACGCTGCTCATTATTCTTTTTTCTCCGTTGCTTTTCCGCCGTTTCCGCATCCCCGGCATCATCGGACTTATTCTTGCTGGCGTAATTATTGGTCCCAATACTTTCCATATCATCGAATCCACCACGAGCTTCGAGCTTTTTTCGAAGACCGGTTTGTTATACATCATGTTCCTTGCAGGTCTTGAGATCGATATGCAGGAATTCAGTCACAACCGCAACAAAAGCCTTGTGTTTGGAGCGCTTACTTTTCTCATTCCCATCAGCATAGGGTACGTGGTTTGTATTTACGTTTTTAATTTCGGCATCTGGTCCGCACTGTTGCTTGCGAGCATGTTCAGCACCCATACGCTGTTGAGTTATCCTATAGTGAGCAATATGGGCATTGTGCGGAACCGTGCTGTGCAGGTCACATTTGGTGGGACCATTATCACTGATTCAGCCGTGCTGATCCTTCTTGGCATCATCACCAATATGGTGACCGGGGAAGTGGGCACAATGTTCTGGATACGTTTGTTCTTGTCCCTGTCATTGCTGCTTGTGGCAACGCTGTATCTGCTTCCAAAGATCAGCAGGTGGTTCTTCAGGAATATAGAGGCGCAGGCGAGCTCACATTATATTTATGTGCTTGCGGTTGTTTTTATTTCCGGATTCTTCAGCGAGCTGGCCGGAGTGGAACCTATCATTGGAGCTTTTCTTGCGGGTCTTGGCTTAAATAAGATCATTCCCCACACCAGCATCCTGATGAACAGGATCATTTTTATTGGTAACACTTTATTTATCCCGTTCTTTCTTATCAGCGCCGGTATGCTGGTCGATCTGCGCCTGTTCTTTCACGGAACTTCAGCACTCATGTTCGCGGGCGTGCTTTGTGCAGTAGGACTGGTCACCAAGTATCTGTCGGCGTGGCTCACCGGACTTATCTATAATTACACAAGGTATGAGCGGAACATTATTTTTGGTCTCACAGTATCGCACGCTGCAGCCACGTTAGCCGTGATAAAGGTTGGTTTCGACATCGGCCTTATCGATCAGAATGTGATCAACGCAACAATCATCCTTATCCTTATTTCATGTTTAGTAAGTTCTTTTGTAACTGAACGTGCTGCGCGTAAGATCGCCATTGCAGAAAAAGAAGTCACCAGGCGTGGACACGACAGGCCTGAACGCATCCTGATCCCGGTCAGCAATCCCGAAAATATCCAGAGGCTTATCGATCTTGCATTACTTATTAAAGATCAGAATAGCCACGAGCCCTTGTATCCATTGTCTATAGTTGAAGATGACGCTGATGCTGACGAGAAGATCAACGTGGTAAAAAAAGTGATCGAAGGAGTGGCCGAACAGATTGCAAGCGGAGACAAGAAAGTAGAAGTGCTGAAAAAAGTTGACCTGAGTATCGTGGATGGAATTGTGCGTACCGCAAAAGCCTATAATATCTCTGATATTCTTATCAGCTACAAAGCGCAGCAGGGCAATCCCAACAAGATGTTCGGGAACATTGCCGGCAGCCTGCTTTCAAAATCGCGGCAATCGATCGTGATCTCAAAGATCCTGCAGCCGCTCACGAGCTTTCAACGGGTGCTGGTTGTGCTTACCGCCAATGCTGAACTGGAGGATGGTTTTAAACGATCGGCCATTAAGATCAATTGTCTTTTACGACAGCTGGGTGATGAAACACTTATTTATGGAACCGAAGCAACGCTCAATGGATTCTGCAACGTGATAAATGATAAACGCAGATCCTTCTACAAGTATCTTCCTGTGGTGGATTATGAGCAGTTTGAGCAATTGAACGAAATACGTACCGACGACCTGTTCGTATTTTTAAATGCACGTAAACAAACCTTGAGTTTCGACTATCATGTTGATGAAATGTCACGTAAGCTCAGCAGGAATAATGAATTTACAAGTTTCGTCGTGTTTTATCCCGACATCAGTAAGACCCTGCAGGATTCTCTTATAGGGGAACTGACGGGCAGTCCTATTGAACAGAACTATGAAAAAGTGCGGCAGTTAACCGGGAAGATCACAGGTATCTTTAAACGTGAAGAGGAAGATGACGAGCAACCGGCAGGCGCGCAGGAAAGCTAAAATGAATTTAGAATTTAAAAATTAAAAATTGAAGTTCGATTATACTTATCTGTTACTGGGAGGGTTTAAGGTTTACGAACCAATGATCATCCTCACCAACTCCATTTTTTTTATTCTTTGCCTGCTTTATTACCGGCGCTTATCCCTATACGAAAGTGAGTATGCGCGACAGGTGGCAATATTTATGCTCACCCTTGGCATAAGCAGCATATTCGGTGCTATGGGGCATTCGGTGCATCTTCAGCTGGGCGACCTGTTCTTTAATTCGGTGCTGTTTATGATGAATGCGTTCAGTTTGTTTGCCATTTATTTCAACTTTAAATTCTCCTATACATACGATCTCGGAAGCCGTCCGCCGAAGCGCTGGCTCAATACTCTTGTCATGGTATGGGTTTGTTTGCTGCTGGTTTTAAGCCTCATCATAAGTGATTTTACCATTATAAAAGTGCACGCAGGCATAGCACTTCTTTATTGTCTTTTTGTATTTATAAAGGCTATGATCAGGAGAAAGGAAAAAGGCAGCGCACTCATTGTTTACGGTATCCTCGTATCGTTTTTATCTATTCTTGTGCACTCGCTGCACCTGTCGTTCAGCATCTGGTTCAATCATAAAGATATTGCACATGTGTTTATGATCATCACGCTGGTGATGATGTATAAAGGCACGGTTAAAAACCTGGAAGCAATCGGCGTGAGAAAGATTACAGAAACTATTTAGGTGGCTGCTGCACCTTGTTCTTTTTTAAATAGCGTTTAAAAAGCTGGCTCAGGGTCTCAAATTCCTCGCGGTAAAAGAAGCCGATCCCCTGTGTGTACTGACCACCCGAAGTAGCTATCTGCGCATTATCATTACTTCGGTTAAATCCTTTGAGCCTGTATCTTCCGTCTTCCGATAATTTGTAATCAACGTTCACATCGCCGATCAGACCTGAAGAGTTACTCTTTTGCGCGTTGTTATTATTAACCCCGAAATTTCCATCAACGGTTATTTTATTGTTGAGGAACTGCTTACTCAGTGCAAGGTCGACCGCATCGCTGCTGTTCTGCCCTCCCGGACGATAATTAAGGCCGAGCTGAAGATCGCTGAAGCCCGTTACGTTGCCAAGATAAGTATTGAGAAATTCACTCACACGATTACTGAGCATCTCGCTTCCCGTAGAAGCAGCGGCAGATCCCGCCGTTACTCCGCCACCCTGGCTATGATAGATCTGCGGAGTAACAAACGACCTGAAAAGCAGGAATGAGAATACCTGCCTGTTGAGTTCCGCTTCGTCACTCAGCACACTTGCGATCCTCGATTTTGGGGTAGCATCAAGAGTTGGGAAATCAATGACGAACCGTATCTCCGGTGAAAAAAGCTTACCACTGATCAGTAATTTACAATCAACCGGGAAACGACCTTTGTACTGCGCTGAAGACACCGTATCAAGCAAAGGCGAAATAGCAACTCGCTGCTTATAGCTGGTAGTGATATCCACTTCTGCATTCATAGGATTGCCGCTCCAGGAAATGCTGCTTCCTGCCTCGATATCAAATTTTTTGTTGATCACATTTTCAAGCGTAAAAAGATAATCTCCGTCCGAAATAAAATAGTCGCCGAACATTTCAAATTTGCCAAGCGTGTTAATACGAAGTGTTAGGTCACCGGAACCGCGGGCGTTCAGCATATCACCATGCTGTTTGTCGAGGATGATCTGCACCTGGGCCTCTGGCGTGGCGTGGATCATCATGTCGAGATCAAAGCCCGTAAGTGTTTGCTTACTGCTGGTTTTAACAGTGTCACGTTTTACAAAATGGATAAAATCACTTTCGCCCAATTCGGCCGGACCATCAAGAGGCAATACAAATTTCGAGTTCTTCTCAGTGGTGTTCACTACTTCCATATGCAGATTATTGAGGAATCCGTAGATCCCCATACGACCTGTACCGTAAAGCTTGCCGTAAAATGTAGAGTTTTCCCGTTCCGTGGTATTCATCACCAGCATGTTCCGGTACGTGACGTCGTAATCGATCTGCATCTTGTTGAAGTTGTCGTGGAAGATGTTACCGTTAACGGTTCCCTGCGGTGCTGAGCGGCTGGTCTTTTCCCGCATGAGCAGGTCGCTGAACCTGATCTGGTCGGGCATCACTTCAATGTCGCCGGTTACCATGTACGACACATTGGTGTAATCTACTTTTATCTCACTGTTAAATAAACGAAGCTTGCCGTCGATCTTAATTTTATCAGGCGTACCATGCACCTTACCTTCTCCGTTTACAAACCCGTTCTTTATGGTGATGATGCCTTCAAGGAAAGGATTAAGAAGTTTCAGATTGGCCGGGCGACAGGCGAAATCAACATCAATGGATTCTTCTTTCTTATCCAGGTAATAAGTGCCGGAAAACGAAATGTTCTTTACCGGCTGACCTGACTCATCCTGCAGTCCAAGAGATGTATAGCCTCCGAGCTTTATGCTTTTGCTTCCTGTAGCATATTGTGTTTTGATCACGAGCTCACCAATTGTATTGTCGTTGAGACTGAGCCGCGTGAGGCGGAGGTCACCATTAAATGTGAAGTTTTTATTTGAGTTTGCGAGGGCAATGTTGCCGTTCATTACTCCCTGAAACCTGATCTTCACCATTTGCAGTAATGGATTAAATTGTTCAAGCCGCACATTCTGGGTGCTGATAACAAGACTATCCTGGGGAAGCTCCGATAATGCCCCGCTCACAAGGATCACCTGGTCGTTGTTGCGGATGTGCATGGTTTCCACTTTTATTGACCCGTTCTTTTCGATCACCAGGTTATGTGGCTTTTCAAGCTGCCATGTGCTGTCGTTTAAAGTGGCGGTCAGGTTCTCGTTGGTAATATGGAAAGCAGAATTTTCAAAGACCACTTCTCCTTTGAGCTCTCCTTTATTGGAAGGTTTTTTCTGGTTGTCCCAGATAAACGAGTAGGCCGATCGTTTGTCGACCGACTTCACCGAGAGATTATAGTTAGCAATGGTGAGACTATCCGAGATCTTTAATGCTCGGCCAGATACTACGCCAATCACCGTATTCTGGTTCTGATTTAAATTGACGGCAAAACCGCTTGCACGCATCGAGCGGAATTCCACCTCGGCCGCGTTGAACTGAACGTTTAGCTTTTCGTCCTCAGCACTGAAGTTGCCATCAATCACAGTACCGGGGCTGAGCATCAGGTCGGGAAGGAAAAGTTCGTTAATGGTATTGAATTTCTTAACTGTGACCCTGAACGATAATTCATCTTTGAAGACTTTAGAGGAAGCCGGTTTTTTGAAAAAGGTGGGGTAGTAAGTGTATAACAGCTGCTCGAAAGCAGGTTTGAGATTGGTAAGTAAAAAATCCCCGTTGGCTACGGCATTCAGATATTCGGAGCTGAGGTTGATGCTCTTTTGCTGAGAAGCCTGGTCCATGATAATATTAAATGTGCTGAGCTTGTATTTTTTTGTCCTGGTAGCGTAAAGTGTGTTATCAAAATTTATCTGGCCTGTAAGGTTATCAATGTTATCTCCGCTGATATCAATAAGGATCTGGGAAGAAAGCACACCACTGTCGGCGGAGGTTGTAAAATTAAGCTGCCTTAAACGAAGGGAATTGATAGTGGAGATAAAATCCATTTTGGGAAGTTTGTTGCTGAAATCGATAGTTCCATTAAAATCGAAATCGGCGTTAGGGTCCTTACTAATGAGCAGCCCGTTGAAGATCCGTTCGTGAAAGCTGGCGTCGACCCTGATGTTCGTATAGTCATAATCATGGAACCTGATCTTTGAAACAGTGCCCACCACTTCAGCGTCTATTTTATTTACGCTTGCCCCGCTGCCTTTGATCTCGGCATTGAGAGAGATATTATTAAAATCCTCCTGGCCCAGCATGGTTCCCAGATCAAACTCATGGGTTATGATATCCCCCTTATACGTAAGGTTATCCAGGTTATCTCCTGTTTTTATGCTGAGCTTTGTAGTGATGCTTCCTAATCCCGTATTGAATTTTCCATACGTTGTGAAGTCTGTGAGAAAACCGTCGAATTTGCCTTTGTAGGCTATCGTGCCAAGACGCTGGATCTCTATTGGAACAGATAATTTTTTTCCGTCACTGAACGGATAGAGCGGGATCCTCACCAGGTCCCTGTAATGGGTGTTCAGCTCGCGCGCATCAAAATGCAGGAAGGTGGCTTTTACGTCCGGCAGTCCACTGATGGTAAGGTTTCCGGAAAAACGTGTCTGCTGACCGAACGACAGCTTTAACTGCCGGAGCGACATATCGTTCACATATCCTTTTACTTCTCCTGAGATGGCCACAGTTTCGTTCAGGCCATTGAGTTCTGAAGCAAAGGCCGCAATGTCCGTGCAATCAACTACAGTGCTGTCAGAGAGCCGGCTGTTCATTTTTACCTTTTCAATAAAATCAGGATAGTCATCCCAGGAATTGTGGTAGAAACGCACATCACCTTTTATGAATGAACCAGGTGTTTTAATGGTGAGCTTTTCACAAAGAAGTGATTTGTCGGTTACAGTGAGATCTGTGTTGAGGTTTAAAAGCTTAAAGCCCGTTTGTTCATTTGTTCGCAATCCTTTTACGGTAGCTGAAATAGTGTCGTGACCGAGATAGAGTCCCGAGATATTTCCATAAGTGCCCCGCAATGAAATATCGTCGAAGTTGATGTTGTTAGTGATGGGCGTTACGAATTTTTCCTTGCGATAAACAAACGCCACATTCTCCAGGGAGATCTCCTTCAGGCTTACATCCCAGCCTTTATTGCTGGTATCCTTGCTGCCGCTGTCGAAATAGTCTGCCAGGAACTGGTAATTAAATACAGAATCCTGTTTGTAACGGATGAGCTTTGCGGTGACATTTTTAAGCAGCACCTTTTGAATGTCAAGTTTCTGAAGCTTGTAATTTAAGCTGCCGATATTCAAAGTGAGATCTCCGTTGAGCAGGGTGTCTTTATGCTGATCGAGGATGAGGACCTGCTGAAGCTCGGCGCTCCTGAAAAACTGCAGGCGCACTTTTCCGACCATTACTTTGGTGTTGAGTTCCTTGCTGAGATAAGCGCTTGCCTCGTGACCTAACCATGTTTGAAACCGGTAGGAGCGGATGGCAAAGAATAACGCCACACCAAGCAGGAAGATGGATAGCAGCAGGATGCCCGTGGTTTTGAAGAATATTCTCGTAATTTTGCCAGCCATACTGCCCAGATAAAGATAATGGTATTAGGCAGGGCGCCTCAACCAAAAAATGCAAAATTTTAACACTTACATATTAGCAATCGAAAGCAGCTGCGATGACACGTCCTGCGCGGTGTTGCACAACGAAAAGGTGCTTTCAAACATCATTGCAGGACAAAAGGTGCATGAGCAATATGGAGGTGTTGTTCCCGAGCTGGCCAGCAGGGACCATCAGAAGAACATCGTACCCGTGGTGGATGCCGCATTAAAAAAAGCGGGGGTCACTCTTGAGCAGATCAGTGCTGTAGCATTTACCCGCGGCCCCGGCCTGATGGGAAGCCTGCTGGTAGGGATCTCATTTGCCAAGTCCTTATCGCTCGCACGTAATATTCCGCTGATTGAAGTAAACCATATGCAGGGCCATGTACTCGCACATTTTATTAAAAGTGAAGAAAATCACCAGGTGCCCCGGTTCCCTTTTTTATGCTTAACAGTAAGCGGCGGTCACACGCAGCTTATAAAGGTCACTTCACATCTTGAACTGCAGATCCTGGGTGAGACAATTGACGATGCCGTGGGAGAAGCGTTTGACAAGGCGGCCAAGGTAATGGGACTTCCTTATCCCGGCGGGCCATTAATAGACAAGCTGGCGAAGGAAGGAAATAAAGAACGCTTTACGTTCGCGGTTTCTAAAGTTGATGGCTATGATTTCAGCTTCAGTGGTATTAAAACATCGTTCCTTTACTTCATTCAAAATCATTTGCAGAAAGATCCTGACTTTGTAAAAAACAACCTTAATGATATCTGCGCTTCGTACCAGCATCACCTGGTGAGCGTACTTTTGCGGAACGTAAGAGCGGTGCTGAAAGACACAGGTATCAGGCAGCTGGGAATAGCTGGAGGAGTTTCAGCCAATTCTGAGCTCCGGACAAGGATCACCGAGCTGGGAATTGAACTGGGGATAGACACATTTATTCCTGCATTTGAATACTGTACAGATAACGCCGCCATGATCGGGATTGCGGGTTATTATAAGTTCAGGCAGAATGAATTTGCAACGCTCGATGCGGTGCCCCTTGCCCGAATGAGCCTATAATTTTCCCTTTCTGGCGATTATCAGTTGATTTCTGCAAATTGACAGGTACCTTGCCTTTTTTTGATGAAAACCTTTATATGAAAGTAAAATTTATCGGAGCCGCAGAAGCGGTTACAGGAAGCAGGCACCTACTGATCACAGAGAAAGGCAAACAAATATTGCTTGATTGTGGATTGTACCAGGGAATGGGTGAGGACACAGACGAATTGAACCGTAATATCGGTCTTGATCCTGCAAAACTTGATGCTGTAATTCTATCACATGGACATATTGATCACTCCGGAAATCTGCCCGGTCTTGTGAACCAGGGCTTCAGGGGGAAGATCTATTGCACCCCCGGAACTTACGATGTGTGCAGCGCACTGTTGCTTGACAGCGCTCATATCCACGAAAGTGATATTCGTTTTATCAATAAGCAAAAACGTAAAAAAGGAAAAGAGGAGATCGAACCCATGTACACTGTTGAGGACGCTGAAAAATGTCTTGCGCAGTTTGAGCCTATCCCTTACGATACAGACCACAAGCTTAATGATGAAATTTCATTTTATCTGACCGGGAACGGCCATATCATTGGGAGCGCGGCTATCAATATTAATGCAAACGAAAACGGAAAATATACCAAGCTTACCTTCACTGGCGATATCGGACGATATGCCGATCCGCTCTTAAAAGCTCCTTCTGTTTTTCAGCAGGCTGATTTTATTTTATGTGAAGCCACTTATGGCGACCGTCTCCATGCTCCCCAGGTTGATGCCGAAGGCAAATTGCTGGAGATCGTGAAAAAAACATGCGTAGATAAAAAAGGTAAGCTCATCATCCCGGCTTTTAGCATGGGCAGGACGCAGGAGATCGTTTTTATTCTCGATAAGCTGAAGAATGAGAATAAACTTCCCGAGATCCCTATTTTTGTCGATAGCCCGTTGTCGGCCAAATCCACGGCAATTGTGCGTTCGCACCCCGAAGGTTTTAATGAAAAGCTAACGGCCTATATTAAAAAAGATCCCGATCCATTCGGGTTTCCGAACCTGAAATATGTGGAGGATAAAAAAGATTCACAGGCTCTTAATAATTATGACGGACCCTGCGTGATCATTTCAGCATCGGGAATGGCTGATGCCGGAAGGATAAAACATCACCTGCGTTATAATATTACTGATCCCGCCAATACGGTCCTGATAACAGGGTATTGTGCCCCGAGAACACTTGGCGCCAAATTGAAGAATGGCGATAAACAGGTAAGGATCTTTGGCGATCTGTTTGATGTGCGTGCAGATGTGGAGTCTATTCTTTCACTTAGCGCCCATGCCGATTATGGCGAGATAATCCGTTATTTGTCGTGCCAGAACGCGAAGAAAGTGAAGACGATCTTCCTGGTTCATGGTGAGCCTGAAACAAAGGTGGCGTTTCGTGAGAAGCTGCTGGCAGAAGGTTATCCTAAGGTGGTGATCCCTAAAAGAGGGGAAATGTATCCGTTGGAGTAACCACTCTAATATCTAACATGTAAGTTCGTCACTGATCGGTGTGAGGAAGAATGTTTTGATAAAAAAAAACCGACGTGCACATATTAAAATGCCGCACGTCGGTCAGATAAAGTGCATGTTCGCTTATTTCTTTTCCAGGGAGGTTTTAACTGTCCTGCCGCTTCCTGTTACAGTAAATACAAATTTACTTTTCGAGTGCTCTTCAATGGTACCTACATCTGTGAAGTTGGTGCCGAGTACATTGTAGGTCATAGTGATCTTTTCACCTTTTTCGCTGATCGAGTATTTAAAAGGAAGTACAAATACTGAATCGGTAATGGTTCCGTCACAATCTCCGTTCTTCACTTTGCATTCGCTGAAGGAAATTTCATCGTCGTCGAGGTCGTGGGCAGGTTGCTCTACGCCATTTACAGATTGCGAGGTAACTTTCCATTTGCCATCAAGTTGTTTTACCACTTTTTGATCTTTGTTGCAGGCAACAACAATACAGACAAGAATGAGGAGGGAGGCTAATGAGTAAAATAGTTTTTTCATGATTTGGGTTTTTAAAATTATGAGGTAAAATTATCTTTTTCTCATTTTCAGTAAGTTAACAAGGTGAAAAAGTTATCAGCTATGGCGTCTGAATAAGCTAAAAGCTATCCCGGTCACTTTTTGCCGAAGTAAGATTCAATTGCTCTTCACGGTCATCAGTAGTTCACTGTCGAAAATGGCGGCTGGCGAAATAACAATTTCCTCTGCAGGGATCCTGTTGCCGTATCTTTCTTTCATCTTGTTTTTTACGGCTTCGTCTGTCAGGTCAAAGTCACGTAGTTTCTGAAGCTTGCCCACTTCTATTCCAGCACCCCGCTTATAAATTTTCCAGATCAATTCAGAACAATATATTTTGCTGTCCGACCACTCGAAGGTGAGATCATAATTTTTGCCAGTGAAGCCGTCGCCGACCTGTTTCATTTTTTTAAGTGTTCCGGGAGTGAGAATTTCATCTGCATTTTTCAAGCGTTTTACAACGTACTTTCCACCCTTGCCTCTCGCGATCCATTTTTCGAGAGGCGTAAGTTTTACTGGTTGAACCGCCTCAAAAACAAAATACTCATCCCCATTTTTATAAATGATGCCGCAATGTGAGTATTGTGAATTAGTTGCCAGTTGAATGGTCCGGCTTTGTCCTGAGAGAGATGTCTGAAATATAAAATCACCGTTTTGCAGGTCACTATTTCTTTTTAAAGTCTGCAAATCTTTGGTAGCAGGAGAAACATGTTCTTTCGAACCAGGCAGTTTTCTCTGTGCAAGGAAAGCCGTAATGATCAACAGCGCGATGATGCTGATGAAGAGAGTGTTTTTTAATGTCATGCTAATGGTTTACTTGTCGCAGTCAGGTCTAAGTGTATACGTGAACATGCAAATTGCCGGTAAGTTCCAATGCCCGTTCTGATCTTCAAAATGATGGTAAGCATATAACCAAAGTTAATTTATTTTCAGCTTAGACAAAATGATATTGCAAACAGTTATTCAAGAGCCCCATCATAAGAAGATCATCTCCTCGCATCAAAATATTCCGCGAAATTATCGCAATTCGAAATATTCTTCTACATGATGTTAAGTTATAGCCCCGTGTTGAGTAAGGTCGAGCGTTTTCTCGAAGAATCAAGGGTTAAAGGCCCATAAACTACATTTCGAAGTTTGTCGATGTAATAGTAGCTCGTGTCGCGTGTATTATCGGTGGCGACTTGTTTTGCGCGGATGTATCTGTTATTGTGAGTCGCGTATACAACCTCTCTCGAAATGATAGTTGTGTCAAATTGAAGTTTTCTTTCGCCTTTGTAAATAATAGCTCCTCCCGGAAAACCGACATCTTTTGCCTCAAAAGTGTCCAGGTAATAGTACGAGTTTCCCAGGTCCGTTTTATCCTGGCAACTTAAAAACGAAATGATAGTGAGAAGAAAAAGGAATAGTCGCATATAATTGGCTACAGGCAGAAATTATTTTTTTGTCAATTTAAGCTCGTTCAGGATCTGCTCTGTTATCTCCATCCGTGCTTTGGCTTTGTCAAAGTCCGGAGTCTGGATACAATTTGAAAAATAGTAGACATTGTCAGTGGTTTCGAGATATCCAACATACCATCCTGTACTTTTTTTATCATCATCGGCCCATCCGGTTTTTGCCCTTAAAATATATCCTAAGGTGTCTTTTACGATCATTATCTTTTTTACAATATCCGTTGTTCTCTTAGAAAAAGGAAGTTTGTCGTCATGGAGGCGTTTTAAAAAATCAATTTGTTGTTCGGGTGTAATTCTGAGCCCGCCTTTTAGCCAGAATAAGTCTACTCCGCCCGATATATCCATGTTACCGTATTTGGATTTTTCGACCCAGTATTTCATTTTTTCGGCTCCTACGCGTCTTGCAAGTTCACGATAATACCAAACGGTAGAGTTCTTAAAGGCACTTTTTAAATCATGGTCTTTATTCCATTTGGCATTTGGTCTAACCACGCTGTCCCAGGGAATGACAAAATTCTCATCTGCAATTACTCCCGTTTCAAGCCCTATCAGTGAATTACAGATCTTAAAAGTAGAGGCCGGGGAAAAAGGGGCTTTAAATTGCTTCTTGTTATAAAAGATAAGTTTGTTATTTTTTGAATCGTATAATACAAATGAACCCTCAACTTTTTGCTGGTCATAGTACTTTTTAAAATCGTCCCGTATCTCTTCTTTTTGCTTTTGTTTAAAGGCCACCAATATTATAACTGCCGCAGATAGAATAGAAAATGTGAGTTTGCTTGTCTTCATTTTATTTCTGTCCCTCTGTTATTGCTGCATTGTTTGTAATGACCGCGAATCTTTTGAAAGATCTCTTTATTATGCAGCGCTTATATCCGGCCAATGAGTTTATAAGTCAGCAAATCAAAAATAAGGATTTCGTTCTTATCTGTTTTGTCAAGTTCACCATTGTTATTACTGTCATAATAATTGTCGGTCATTCGGTAACATTGTTTTCGCACTGACCCTAAGTTTTCCTCATTTTACTTTCCCCAGCTTGTAACTGAGTCCGACAAGCAAGGAGGTCGCGTTATTTTTTATTTCACTCTGAGCGATGAAGGAGCTTGAAATTTTGTTAAGTCCCAGGCTATTCGAAAACATAAAGGATAAGTGCAGCTGCGAATCAAGCGGTATGTCAATGCCGACGCCAAACGTTGCACCAAAGTCCATTCGTTTAAAGTTTTGCGTGGTTTCAATCACATTTATGGTGGGATCCATGCCGGCGCCTTTAAATACAGCGTTAAGCAGATAACCAACATATGGTCCGGCATTTACCAGCACCTTTGCTTTTTTACCGAATTTACCTTCGGCAAGTACGGGCATGGTAAGATAATTCAGGTTGTTCTTCGCTTTAAATTGGCCGATCAGGTTACCAGCCTCATCGGTGAGGCCTATAATGAAGGCGTTGCCTTTCACTTCGTAAGTGGGCAGGGCAAGAATAGAAAAGTCATCCGATATTGCATATTCGGCGCTTATCCCTGCCACGTAATTAACAGCAGGATGATCGATCCCTAAATTGGAACCCCAAAAATGGGTTACGTTAGGCCCCGCAATTATGCCGACTGACACCCCCTGGGAGAAAGAAATGGTGCACGATAACAGAAAGAAGCACGTAGCTATTATGTTATTAATTTTCATATGGTAGAAACGATGTGGATCACTAATTATTGTTCTTGCTGGCTACAATCAAAAGATCAGTGGTATGATTCCCATTATGATCAACATACTTTTTTCTTTCTTCTTTAATAACGGTAAACCCATTTTCTTTAAGTAATGAAAGTAAGATTTTCCCCTGGTGATAATGCAGGTACATCTGCTCACCAGCTGCGGTTGTTTGCATCCCGGATCTGCTATGCTCATTCTCTTCCATGGTGCTGATGTAGACCGCGCCTCCAGGATTAAGAATAGTTGCAATATTGCTGAACAGGGTATTGCATTCTTCCGCTGAAAGATAGGGGAGACAGAAGCCACAAACCACCCCGTGGAATTTCTTTTCAAGAGTTGTGATCTGCCGGCAATCAAGTGCTATAAACCGGGCGCCGGGATTTATGAGCTCTGCAATGGCAAGCATGTTGGGGGCAAGATCGGTGCCAAGAAGTTTAAAGTCGGGGCGTTTTTTCAGGATATATCTTGTGAGATTGCCCGGACCGCAGGCCAGTTCCAGGATATCGGCATTTTCTTCCTTAATGGTCCAGCAAAACAGGTCGAGTGCTGTGGTATACAGACTAACATCCCTGAACCGTTCATGATATTGCCGGGCATATTTATTAAAAATGTTTACCGCGTTCTGGGTTTGTGAGTGATCGCTCATTTTTTTCGTGATGGTAGGTCAAATGTCGTTTTTATTAACCACATAGTAAACATAGTTGACATAGTTAGCCTGATGCTTATTGTTAACACTAACAGGTACGCGTAGATTTTTCACTCAATACCGCTCATCTTGCGCACAGGCAGCTTGAGGTTTTATTAACCACATAGTAAACATAGTTTACATAGTTAATCCATAAAAGTAACAGTTACACATAGATTTTTCGCTTTGCGGAAAATTCACGTTTGTTACGTAACGGCTGGTTTTGAAATTTACTTCAAAACCTATGTGTCACTTTTTTCTATGAAAAACTATGTGGGCTATGTGGTTAAATGTTTCCCGCAAGATGCCAGAAATTATTTTGCAGCAGGGATAAATTAGTTTTCTGATTAATATGGTCTTTTGTACAGGACCGTAGGCTGATTTTTTGCAGGATACTTTTTTTCGAACAATTCAAAAAAGAACACGTTGAGCAAAATAAGTTCAAAACCGTAAAAGATATCTTCAACAGGGATCGTCAGGATCCTCAAGCCTGCAATTTCGAGGTTATTATACCACACCACAGGTTCATCCAGTCCTGTGCCGGTGAGTAGACCGTTAACCACAAAAAAAGGAATCAGTAATACAAGGTACACGGAAATTAAATTCCCGATCCAGCGCGCCTTAAAACGAAAACGAAATACAAGCATCAGGACACCAAGGGAAATAAATACCGCGCTGGTATATGCTCTGCCCAGGAAGTAGATGCCTGTGAGCAGGAACACAGCGGAGGAAAGCGCTGTGACAATATCTGTTGTTTTTTCAGTCCAGGCTATTGTTACATGTTCCTTAAAACAATGATAGGTGAAAACGCAGGCATAAGGGATACAGATAAAGAACAGGATCTCCTCGATGGGTAGATTATAAATGTGCAGACCCGTTACATACTTCTGGTTAAAACCCCACACGCCCGACGCCGTAAAGAACATATCCCACAGGCAGAAAATAAAAAGCGTAATCAGGTTAGCGGGAAAAAAGAACCTGAATTTACGGTGAAAATTAAGCTTTGGGTGAAATGAAAATATGAAGGGCACAAGAATGGTGCCGGTATCGATAAGGAGATATACGAGGGACTGCCTCAAACTGTTTTTTTATTTTTAAAATAAGAGATAGGGACCCACAGCATTCCGAAACATTCCCCGGGTTCTTTGCCTGTATGTTTGTGATGGATCTTATGTGCGCGTCTTATAGCTGCAAAATAGTTTAAACGGGTTGTCCTGAAAATGCGAAATCGCTGGTGAATAAAGATGTCATGCACAAAAAAATAAGTGAATCCGTAAAGAGTGATCCCGAGCCCGGTCCAGAAAAGGAAATTATAGTCGTTGTATATACCTGTGGCTAGAGCTGCAATACCCGGCAAAGCAAAGATCAGGAAAAAAAAATCGTTGTGTTCGAAAAAACCCGCTGATTCTTTCCTGTGATGATCCTTATGCAGGTTCCAGAGAACTCCGTGCATGATGTATTTATGGGTGATCCAGGCTACTGCCTCCATTCCTGCAAATGCAGACAACACGATGAGTATATTCAATAAAAAGGTCATTATGCGAATTTAAGTAAGCCGGTTTTAATTATATGAATGAGAAATAACTTTTTGTTCCATTAAAAAGTTTTGAATGTACTTCCGCAGGTGGTTATCCTTTACCGAAGGCAATTTCAGCAGCAGGAATTGTTCATCTTTGGCAATATCCTGGTAATAACCGAGAATAGAGGGAAGATTTTTTTGAATGGTGTACCTCAGGAACCGGGTTTCGACATTTTGTGTATCGCGGGCAATGGCAGATTCGAGGATCTCCTTTCCTACCTTAAAATGCTGCAGCTTAGTGTATGGATTGAAACAGTAACGTGCTTTTAAAATGGTGCCCGCGCCAGTGTATGCCAGATGTTCTGTCGAATAAACATTAGCCCTTGAAAGCGTTTTCAGCAGCTCGTCATTTGCCGTTTCGGTGAAGGCCGCCTTTGTGTACTGCTCGCGGAGGTATTCGAGCTCGCTGCCCGGACCAGAAAACAAAAACGATATGAAGATCAGCAGGATCATAACATATTAAGCTGATGTTTAAGACTGGAGGTCAGCATCAGTGCTATTTTCTGGATATTGGGAATGCGGATCCTTTCGCGCATGATCCTGGCGGGTTTCATTTTTTTGATCTTCCGGAAAAGCACAATGTAATAGTAGTAGGCCAGGTAGACCCCTCTCCTGGAGGAAACGGGCAGCTTACGCAAGCCTTCAAGAGCGAGCCTGAAATCGTCCTCGATCTCTGTTTCGATCTTCTTCTTCTGGGAGATGGAAAAATTATGAAGATCTACTCCCGGAAAATAGGTACGTCCAAGTATTTCGGTATCATCCTTTACGTCGCGTAAAAAGTTAACCTTCTGAAACGCGGATCCCAGTTTCATGGCAGCGCTTTTAAGATCATCGAATCGGGCGTGATTATTTTCGCAGAATACACGAAGGCACATCAGGCCTACGACTTCGGCTGATCCAACAATGTACCTGTCGTACAGGGCCTTGTCGTAGCTCTGCTGGTTAAGATCCATTTCCATGCTGTCGAGAAACGTTTCAATGAGCTCCATTTCGATGTTATAATCGTGAACTACGCGCTGGAAACTATTCAGGATGGGGTTAAGACTGATCTTCTGTGCGATGGCCGCATAGGTATCCTGGCGGAATTGCATCAGCAGGTCTTTTTTCGGATAATCGTGAAAACTGTCAACGATCTCGTCTGCAAACCGCACAAACCCATAAATGGAATAAATGGGTGCATGGAATTTTTTATCCAGGAATTTAATTCCCAGCGAAAAAGAAGTGCTGTACGTTACAGTGGTTAGTTTGCTGCACTGCACGCTTATGTTATCGAACTTGTATTTCATGCTGCTGGTATTGGAGAAGTTTGTGGATCTGAAGGGCCGCGATCTTTCCTGAAATTATTGCTGGTGGCACGCCTGGTCCGGGCACAGTAAGCTGACCGCAATAAAAAAGGTTGCTGAGTTTTTTATTCCTGATGCTTGGTTTTAAGACCGCTGTCTGTGCCAGGGTATTTGCCAGGCCGTATGCGTTGCCTTTGAAAGAATTATAGTCGTGATGAAAGTCGTTGATGCAATAACTTTTTTTGTAATGGATATGTCGCGTCACCGGCACACCAATATGGTTTTCGAGGCGTGCCATCAGGATCCTGAAATAATGCTCACGCTGTTCTTCGGTATCTTCAAGTCCCGCAGCTATTGGCATCAGCACGAAAAGGTTTTCATGTCCCGCAGGAGCCACAGTGGAATCGGTTTTTGAAGGACAACAAACATAGAATAGCGGATCTCTGGGCCATCGCGGCTCTTTATAGATATCGTGCGAATGACCCTGCAGTGACTCATCAAAAAACAGGGTATGGTGCCTGAGGTTTGGAAGCCTCTTGCTCACTCCCAGGAAGAAAACGAGACAGGACGGTGACATGGTTCTGCCAGCCCAGTATTTTTCATTGTAATTTCTAAGAGGAGCGGGCAACAGGTCTTTTTCCACGTGGTGGTAGTCGGCAGATGCAATAACTGCATCACAGTTGATCTCTTTGCCGTTTACAAGCAGGCCGGTTGCCTTGTCTTCGTTGTAGATTATTTTTTCGACGTTACAATTAAAATGAAATCGGGCTCCCTGGTCAACTGCTATTTTTTGCATGGCCTGCACCACGCTGCCGAAACCTCCGTGCGGGTACCAGGTTCCCTGCTTCAGAGCCGAATAGTTCATCAGGCTATATAAGGCCGGCGTTTCTTCGGGCATAGCGCCGAGAAATAATACCGGGAACTCCATCAGCGATAAAAGGCGTGGATCTTTAAAATATTTGCGGATATGTTTGCTGAATGATGAAAATACCTGGAGACGGATGGCGCCTTTAATGATGGAGATATCGGCAAATTCAAGAAGTGAAAGACCAGGTTTATACGCCAGCTTCTCCATGCCTTCGCGGTATTTGAATTCAGCTTCTTTCAGAAAAATGTCAAGCTGGGCGGCGCTGCCTGGTTCTATCTTTTCAAACAGTGCGGAGATCTCTTCGAAGCGGGCCGGGATCCGAACGGTATCGTCGTTACCAAAGACCATGGAAAATGCCGGATCAAGACGAGTTAAAGTGTAATGTTCTTCAGGAGAGCTTTTAAAATCGTTAAAGAACTGTTTGAATATTTCAGGCATCCAGTACCAGCTCGGACCCATATCAAAAGTATAGCCCTGTGCTTGTAGCTGCCGCGCGCGACCACCGGGCCCGTCGTTCTTTTAATATACATGTACTTAGTGTCCCTTTTCTGCGAGATAGGCAGCCGCACTAATGCCCGAAAATCCCGCACCTATTATTAAGATCCATCCCATAATTGAATTAGCACTCGCTTTTAATTAGTTTCTCAAGATCCTCCACTGAGCTTAATGTGTGTAAACGCCGACCGGTTTTTATACTGCTCGCAAGTGCCGGTTTTGCAGAAAGGAAGATGATCGTTTTTCCGAACGTGTCTTTAAGATCATCCAGGTATTGCTGTGCTTTTTCGGCACTGGTATTATTGACCATGAAGAGCATCAGGAATGAGGGCGTGATATCCTCAGCCGCGCTCGTGAGTGTATCGAGTGGTACATTAGTACCCAGGTAGATCACTTTATGACCCGCCTGTTTAAGAAGATAATGAGTCATCAGCAACCCTACTTCATGGAATTCGTCTTCGGGAAGGAACAGGACCCAAGACCTCGAGCTTTTCTCTGCAGGAGGCAGACTGTCAATAGCGGTGAAGAGTTTCTGTCGGATCAGGTTACTTATAAAATGTTCCTGCGCAGGTGGAAGCGCATCGGATGCCCACAATAAACCAACCTGGTTCATCATGGGATACATTACATTTATATATGCATCACGAAGACCCATGCGCAGAATGCAACTGGCGAGAATTTTTTCGAAATGCAACTCATCGTACGTCATCCCGGCAGCGATGAGCTGATTAATAAAATAACGATGGCCTTCATTAGAGGGCAATTTCCCCTCTGTTTGCGGTCTTAATATGTTAAACAATTGAGGGTCTGACATTAAACAAAGTTCACTCACTTTGTAACCGGAATCCAGGAGGCTTACGATATTTAATAAACGCCGGAGCTGGGAATTATCGTAGAACCTGGTGTTCCCGTCAGTCCTGTTGGGGGTTAGAGCATTATAGCGCTGCTCCCACATTCTTATTGTGTGTGCGCGGATGCCGGAGAACTGCTCGAGCTGTGAAATTGTAAAACGATCCATTTGTTTAACTTTATGCAAATATACTTAAACAAGAATGGAGGGAGGTTAATTTATGATTTATTTAACAACTGGTTGCTTACATAATAAAATGGACGCAATGAACGCGAGGTAGTAAAACGCAGATCGGATGTCTATTTAAGGAGACAGATTAAATAGATGCGTGCAGCCAGGTCCGGAAGATCTCTGTCTGGATTATAAATTGCAGGTGCGGACTTGCAGATGTTATCTTATAAGTCGTGCTTTTCGCATAGCCTGATGCCAGTGTATTGCCAGCGCAAGTGCGGATGGAAAAAATTTCTGTAGGTAGAGCGGCTGTGTCCCGGAGGTGTTGCTATAGAGGCGCCGCGAAGAACCATCTGGTTGACCATGAATTTTCCGTTGTATTCTCCTACGGCTCCTTCTTCTTTTTTAAATCCGGGGTAGGGAAGGTAAGCGCTTTCAGTCCACTCCCAGCGCTCGCCCCATTTAAACTGAGTATTTGCCACTTCCCATTCAAATTCGGTTGGCAGGCGCATTTTTTTCCATGCGGCAAAGGCCGTTGCTTCATAGTAGCTGATGTGCGTGAGGGTGCACTCAGGATCCACAGCCTTTAATCCTGCGAGAGTGTAGTGATGCCATGTGCCATCAATAAAATGCCAGTACATGGGAGAAGAAACGTTATTGTTTTTAACCCAGTCCCATCCTTCGGAATGCCAGAAGCGAAAATCTTTGTATCCGCCTTCGTTCATAAATTCAAGGTAGTCGCCATTAGAAACAAGCGACGAACTCACCTTAAAAGAATGAAGAAAAACTTTGTGTCGCGCCAGCTCGTTGTCGAAAGCGAATGTGTTGCCATGGTGCCCTATTTCATAGATGCCTTCAGGTATTTCAATGAGTCTGGAAGAAGATGACGAACGGGAATGTTCCTGGAAATTCTTGTCATACACGGGAAAAAGGGGATTATGACCAAGAATATATTTGAGGTCAGTAACCAGTAATTCCTGGTGCTGCTGTTCATGGTTGAGGCCGAGCTGGAGCAGATCTTTAAAGTCAGTGAGATCACCTTCCAGAAGTTTCTCCATTTCGTCGTCAACGTAAGCCCTGTATTTATAGATCTCTTCTACACCTGGCCTGCTAAGATTTCCCCTGTCGGTTCTTAATACCCTGGCACCAATGGTTTCGTAGTAGCTGTTAAAGACATAATTAAAATCAGGGTCAAATTCCCGGTAACCCTTTAAATGCTTTTTAAGAATAAATGTTTCGAAGAACCAGGTAGAATGTCCCAGGTGCCATTTGGGGGGACTGACATCCACAACAGGTTGCACCACGTAATCTTCGGTGGTTAGAGGAGCGCAGATCTGCTCAGTTCTTTTACGGATACTTTTGAATTGCTGCAGCAAAGTTTCGTTTATAGCGGTTGCCGTAGTGCCGGTGGTTGCCATAGATCAGGATTCAGAAGGTGAAAGAAGCAGATCGGTATACCAGGTGTTCTTATCGGTAAGGAACTGAAGTAGCTCGAAACCGGCATCAGTAGCCATTTGTTGAAGCTCCTCTTCACTGTACTTCATCGAGACCTCGGTAAAGATGCTCTCCCAGTCACCGAACGTAAAGCTCTTTTGCAATGCGTCGATATACACGGTCTGATTTTTAGTGGAGATAAGGAAACTTTTCATTTCTCCTGTTGAAGGGTCATACGATGGATAATGAATGAACTGTTTCAGGTCGAATGTGCCGCCCAGTTCATTGTTGATGCGGGACAGCAGGTTAAAATTAAACTGCTTTGTCACTCCCTGTGAATCGTTGTACGCTTTATAAATAATGTCGGGATCTTTTTTAAGATCAAATCCAACAAGAAGCAGATCACGTGGTGACATCTGGGCGCGGATGAGCTTTAAAAAGTCGGTTGCTTCGGATTTTGAAAAATTACCGATGCTGGAGCCAAGAAAGAGGATCAGCTTGCGGGTCTGAAGACCTTTTAATTCTTTAAGCGCAGCAAAATAATCTTTCGCCAATCCGTTTACTTTCAGCTGGGGAAGCTCTTTTGCCAGTGACGTTGTAAGTCCTTCAACAGCGTTTGCAGAA
Organism: uncultured bacterium; assembly: GCA_966211905.1. Taxonomy (GTDB): domain Bacteria; phylum Bacteroidota; class Bacteroidia; order B-17B0; family Aurantibacillaceae; genus Aurantibacillus. Next base: position 54,514 of record CBIHOL010000007.1, on the reverse strand, counting down.
ATGTCGACCGGTACGTATGTAAAATTGCATTTAGCAGAAAGAAAGTATCGAAGAAGGATCTTGGTTTTTAAACCGTCGCCGGCGCCGAGTTCCACGATGCTGAATTCTCCGTCCTGCTCGCAGAGCTGATGCAGGAGATCTTTTTTATACCCGGCCAGGATCTCTTCTTCGCAGCGCGTGAGATAATATTCGGGAAGGTCCATGATCTTCTGAAAAAGATGGTCGCCTTCAGGATCGTAAAAATATTTTGAACTGAGATACTTGGACGGCGCGGATAAACCTTCATCTACCGACTTTGCCAGTTCGGAATTGTAGCTGGTAACTTTCACTTTTGTTGACTGCATTGTAAAATAAGGTCATGACAGAAAATATCTGCCGCCTGTGTGGTTATGGCAAAGCAAATGCCAGCCCGTCCGTGGAAATGAATATTGTTAATTTATCGTACGTGGTAGTATTCAGCTGTCGTCTGAATTTTTGACCCCGGTGGGTTGTGATAAGGTTTTCTTCCTTCCGCAGGGGTGGTTGTGAGAAGGTAATAAGCTAATAAGGTTGTGGGTTGTTTTTGCTGTATGTGTTATTAAGGTAATAAGGTGAGCTGAAGTCAAATAAGGTGATCTTCCTTCTGAAGGGTTGCTGCGAGAAGGTAATATGCTAATAAGGTTGGTGTGTTGTTTGGCTGTATGTGCTATTAAGGTAATAAGGTGAGCTGAAGTGAAATAAGGTTATTTGCTTCGGAAGTGCTGGTTGCGAGAAGGAATAAGCTAATAAGGTTGGTTTGTTGTTTGGCTATTTGTGCTACTAAGGTAATAAGGTGAGCTGCACTTCAATAAGTTTTTCTTCCTTCCGCAGGGTTGTTGCGAGAAGGTAATAAGCTATTTAGTTTGGTTGTTGTTTTGGCTGTAAGTGTTATTAAGATAATAAGGTAAGCTGAAGTGCAAAAAGTTTTCTTCTTTCCGCAGGGGCGGTTGGCAGAAGGTAATAACCTAATAAGGTTGGTGCGTTGTTTGGCAGTTTGTGCTATTAAGGTGATAAGGTGAAACGATAACTCCTTTCTTCTAATGGAAGTGATGTTATAAGGTGACCGACTTTGCATTGCTCTTTCCAAAGTGAGCAGAATGGACGAATAAACGAGTGATCCTGCGTTCAAAGATAGTCATAGGCTTGCTCCATTCCTGATCTGCCTTCTTGCATTATTGGGCAAGTGAACCTCTTCGTGTTACAATGATCTATCGTTAGATAACGGATGATTTTGCACTCAACCTTATTACCTTAGTAATAGGTTGCTACCCCCCCTTGCTCAACCTTATTACCTTATAATGAGCGTCCCGCCCCCGCATCTGACTTTATTACATTTTTGGATACTAACGAATACCCGCTGAATCCTATTGGTGTGGCAGTTTGTTGACCAATAATTTCTACACCTTTTTTAGTGTGCTTTGATGGTAAGAGCGCCTGAGGGACATTTTTTTACTGTGGCAATGATCTCCTCACTGCTTGCTTTTTCGGGAGTGATCCATGGCAATTCTTTGGGATGAAAAACAGAGGCAAGATTTCGGACACAATTGGCAGAATGCGTGCATCTGGCCGCCTGCCATACAATGGTTACCTCACCGTTGGAATATTCTTTCGTGATGTTTTTTGTGTCCATGTGCGGAATGTTTTGTGATGCGATTGTTTACTCGTCGGGATCAAAGGTACAGATTATTCGGGTCCCTGGATTTTTGATTGTTGCGCGGTATACTTTATGAAACCACGATCGGATTTCCGATACGTCAAAAACATTGTCGTCTGTTTCATTGCATAAACGTGTTACGAAACCGATTTCTTTGTCCTCTTCTAATAACATTTGTGTTTTTGATTTTTATAAACACAGCGTTCCGTTAGGCGGGCAAGCGTGCAGTGCACACTTGGGCGTGGGTAAGCATGTTGTTAGAAACAATTGTCCCCCGGTTACGGAGTCCCAGGACAAACTGCCAGTGGCAGTTTGGGCCAGGTGGTGTGGAGGGACGGCATGTGAGCGTGAGCTAAACCTTGCTATAAGATCTCGAATTTATTTCGTCCCTACGGGACTTGCAGGTTAGGGGGTTGTGCTCTTCTAACAACATCTGATCCCTACGGGATCCTGATCTACATTTCGTTGAAGCCAGGTTTTCTAACAGCCTCTCATCTCTTCGGGATCCTGAAAGAAATTTGCTGCCGTACGCATCGTCCCGTGGGCCGGCAAGCGTGCAGTGCACGCTTGAGCGAGCAGGTGCGTATGCATGTTATTAGAAATCTAATAGAAAATTACACAGAGTTTCTTAGGGACGGCATGTTTGCCTGCGCAGGCGGTGCGGTAGGTTGGTAGCAACTGCTTCACCGAACTGCCGCGCCAGGGGACACGACGGGCCTGGCTCTTTTGCCCGCCGACTTGGAGGGGGATGCCCAAATTGGGCATACCAACCGGAATGGCGGGCAAAAAGCCGAGCGATAGCGAGCCCACAGTGGCCCGGCCCGCCTTTTTTAATGCAAAATCTGTCAGGGTTTCTTAACCCTGACAGGTTTGCGCGAGAGAAAAAGGCGGGGGCGCCCAAAAAAAAAAACGACTGATAACATATTGCTAAAAAAATGTAACCTTTGAACTTTTACACATTACAGGTGTACCTGCTTTACACGCAAGGCACCACCCTTTATGCAACAAATCTCCCTGTTCAAGGTACGGCTCGTTATAACATTCGTGTTGATGACGCTGATCAGTTTATCGCAAACGCCTGTGACCGGCACGTTGCTCGATTCCCTTAAAAAGCCTGTGCCCTACGTTGCAGTGGGGCTTAGCAACACAAACGACAGCCTTGTTTTTAAGGGCACAATGACGGATGATAAAGGTGGATTCGTTTTTGAAAATATTCGTCCGGGTAATTATTACGTAATAATTAAAAGCGCGGGACATGCCGATGTGCGTTCGGCTAATTTTGAACATGATAGTCTTAAACCAACGCAACTACAGCCTTTGATTGCTGGAGCAAAAACGACGAACCTTGAGGAGGTGGCGATTGTGACGACGCAGAATCTGCTGGAATTTAAAAACGGCAATACAATTGTGAACATTGCCAACAGCGCACTGGCGGCGGGTAACAGCCTGTACGACATTCTAAGTCGCATGCCCGGAGTGATGGTGGATGGTGATAATATTACCCTGCAGGGAAGATCTGTGGGATTTATGCTCGACGACCGGCTTCAGAAAATGTCGGGGAGCCAGCTTACGGGGCTGCTTAAAAGTATTAATGCATCGGATGTAGATAAGATAGAGCTGATCACAAATCCCTCTGCAAAGTATGACGCGACTGGCGGAGGAGGGCTCATAAATATCAAGACTAAAAAAGTGAAGCTTACGGGATTCAGCGGTAACGCCATGTACAGCTATTCGCAGGGTATGTACGCCAATAATTATGGGAATGTTTCGCTTAATTATAAAGGAAAAAAGCTGACTGTTTTTACCAACAGTAATTTTAATGTTTCAGATTATATAGGCATAAACAAATGGGTGCGGCGTATTGATGAGGACACAGTTGTAACTTACCTGGACCAGGAGTACAGAGAAAAAACCAACAGCAGGTACGTGTCGTTATGGGGCGGGGTTGACTGGAGCATTAATGATAAACACACTCTGAGTGCCCGCTATACTTTTCGTCCCGGCTCGGATGCGGTGCACAGGGATGTAACCACAAACATCAGTAATAACAACCTGGGTTATGAAAAACTTGCGATGAGCTTTGATAAGCCCAATGAATGGTTCTGGGTGGACTATGAACTTAATTACGAATTTTTGCCGGATACAAATGGAACAAAGCTGAACTTTAATGCTTCCTATAGCAGGTATCCTGATCTGTATGAGGGGTACTTTAATAACAAGTTCATGGATTCGGAAAATAACGATGTTCTGGCTCCCAAGGTTTTCCAGGGTTGGGATAAGGTGGAGCTCAAAATGCTGACCTATCGTTTTGATCTTGAAAAAAAACTTCCTGGCAAAGCGAAGCTGGAAGGCGGTTTAAAATTGTCGGACCAGGTAATGAGCAGCGACTTTGAATTCAGAAACTATAATTACAACACAGGACAGATGGAAGTTGATTCGTCGCTGACGAATAAATTCTTATATAATGAACTGATCCCCGCTGCGTATCTGGAACTGAATAAAGAGATCAAAAAGTTTAATGTACGTGTTGGTCTGAGAGGTGAGCAAACCACCATTGATGCTGAAGGCCGCTCTGCCACTATTACTTACACCAGGTCGTATTTTAATATCTTTCCAACGGCCAGCGTTGATTATAATCTTTCGGCTGATCATAATTTCCAGGTCTCCGTTAACCGCAGGATCCAGAGAGCTGATTACAACAACTTTAATCCTGTGAGGCAGTTCAGGACCATGCTCACGTATGTGCAGGGCAATCCTTTTTTAAATCCGCAGTACACTAATAATCTGCAGCTGAGACATACTTATAAAGGGGGATTAAGCAATACGCTCTCTTTTTCGCAGATGCAGGGATATTTTGTGAGTTATAACAAGGAGAACGAGACCACTAAGGAGCTGGTATTTTTTATGGAGAACCTGCGGCAGGCTTCTATCTATAGTTATAATCTGTATTACCAGGATGATTTTTTTAAGTTCTGGAATTTTTCGTTTGGCTCCGGTGTGCATTATTTTTATGCGAATGGTATTATTGACCGTTTGCCGTATACCACATCGGCGCTTAACATGAATGCGTACACTAACAACCAGCTATCGGTGAACAAAACCACCAAGATAGAGATAGTAGGCTGGGGTCTGGGTCCGTGGACAGATGGGGTGACGAAGTTCAAGCCAAGAGGGGCGATGAATGTGGGAGTAAAAAAAACAATGCTGGATGATAAGCTGAGTGCTACGCTGACCTTCCAGGATATATTTTTGAGCATGCCTGTGCAAACAACGATAAATTATAACGGGCAGTATTCCGAATCGTATCACCGCTGGGATTCGCGACGTGTGATGGTGGTGATAAATTATTCGTTTGGAAAGATCAGGGTGCAGCAGAAACAGCTTAAGGAGAATGAGGAGAAGAATAGGGCGGGGAGGTAACGTATTTTTAAAGTGTCTTGCATAGAGGGATTTTAGCTTTGATTGTTCAAGGTTCCAGGTTCCATGTTTCGTGTTCCGGGTTTTCCGCCATAGGCGGACCCGCCTTCGATATCATCGGATGGCGGGCGGGTTCCAGGTTTGGAAAATTTTTGGAGTTTCCCTTTTTTTTAAGATATTGGTTGCACATTTCTACACCCAATGAACCGATCTTCTCTTTTATCAGCGTTTTTGTTAATTCTATTTATTGGTCACGGACAGAGCCCTCAATTTGGTTCTGGAAAAAGCAGGTGGCTCACTTTTCAGCGTGACAGTCTCAAAGCGGCGTCAAAACGTTTTCCGAGTGAAGACCTCGTTGTTTTGTACGATTATATAACTGTTGATCTTAGAGGCATAGGTGCGCACAAGCTGCAGAAGAATTCAGTGATAAAGATCAATACACTTAATGGAATTGAAAAGCTAAAGAACATACATCTTCCTGAGTCATTTGATTTTTATGATAACACCCGCTTCGAACGTGGAAAGAATAAGTTCAGCACCCCATACATAAAAGAATACAAACTCATAACTTTTGACGTGAGGTTTATTACTGAACTTTCAGAGTCGCCGGTTGCTTTTGATCATCACATGGAAAGGCTTAAGAGAGTAAGTGGCAACGGAGAATATTTCCAGGATCAGTCGTATCGGTTTGAAATGAAGGACCTTGAGCCAGGCGATGTGATCGAGATCTCGTACGAAGCGTCCTTCGAAGACAGTTATCTGGAGAATATCTTTTATTTCAACTCAGACATTGCAAAGGTTTATTGTGAGTATGTTGTGGAATATGATATCAAGCCGCTATACAAAATGAGCGAGTTTACCAAGGCCGTGAACATCTCCGACTCCCTCGTTAAAACCGTTACTGAATTAACACGTGATAAGGACTATCATCAAACGAAGACGGTAAAGTTAAGCAACCTGCAGAGGATCAATTACCCCAAGAACAGCTTACCGGGTGTTCAATTGCCGCACCTTTGCGTGAACCTGAACTTGCTTGGAAAGGTTATGGACGGGACATGGACGTTGTTTAAACCTCTGCACTTTGAGTGGGTTGTGTTTCCTGATACCACCAATGATTACAGGAAGGCATATATAGCACAATATGCGGGGGTCAGAAAATTTACCGGGCTATTGCCGCCGTTTTCGGATGAACCGGGTAAGAGCGTTTTCCTGTCGGCACTTTGCGATTCCTTTAACAGCTGCCGCTACCTTTCGGCAAACGATCTTTTTTACAGGGAATCGCAGCTGAATACTGTATTCAGAGGCGACCACCTTCTGAAAAAACGTATTGTTCAAAGCCATGTGTTTGACCTCGTAAAGGATGTGATGCAGGAAAGAAAGATCTTTTATTTCCTGGTAAATATTCACGACCGCCGGTATTCGCAGCATAGCACTGTATACCGGGTCCATCAAAAATATGAATCGAATCTTTTTGCCATCCCGGTCGAAAATTCGCTTGTATACCTCATACCAAGGTATTTCGGAATGAAATATTACATTAATGAATTGCCGTTTTATTATGAAGATGCTGTGGTAGCGCTTTTTGGGATGAATATGACGGAAGAAACAAAGAACAAGGAAGAAAAAATGTTCATGATGATGCATAGTCCGACCACGAATTTTGGAGTTAATAACAGGACTCAAACTGCCTCGGTGAAAGTGCAAAGAGATAGCAGGAAAGCTCAGGTCTCTGAAAAGGTAATATTGTCGGGCCAGTTCTCAACCATTCTTCGCCACCTGTACCTCAATGATTGTATCGATTCAACCATCTCTCCTTATTATTTTCGTAAGTGTACCGATAAGCCGGGCGCTTCGGATATAAAGATCCAGCAAATCGCTTCCAGCCACGTTTTTCCTTTTAAACAAGCCTTTGCTGCCACTCAACAGGTGACCCTCCCCGAAAACGAGGTGCTCAGCACCAGGCAATGGTTTTCATTTCCCCTCTCTGAGCGGTTGCTTACTGATGTACCGGCGCATGATTATTATTTTGACTTCAGGTTCAGCGACACCTATAATTTAATGTTTGAGTTTGATACACCCACCACAATATCTAATATCAAGGACTTCACTCACAATATTTCAAATGATTATTTTCACCTGGAGAGCGATCTGGTGCAGAACGCAGATCAGACGTACCTGATGCGTGTTCGGCTGGTGGTAAAACAAAAGATGATCCCTCTTCAAGATATGAAGCTGCTGACAGAACTTCTGGCTACACTTAATGAAGTGAATAATTTCTCCCTGAAACTTTCTAAAAAAGCGTAATCTGAGTAACAGAGCAACCAGGAACAAGGAACCAGAAACCAGAAACAGGCTGTGTACCGCGTTATTTAGTTTTCCTCGTCCAGGTGTCGGATCCACCAATGAGCGAAATGCCTATAAATCCCCTGAGAGAGATGGTATTGATGTCCTTCATGGTTATTTTGGCTCGATAGGTCTTGCCGCTGCGGGAATCGTAAATTGTGCCGCCCTCCCATACCCCGTCGCCGGCATATTCAAAATTTCTACACAGCAATGCTCCAAGTAATTTTTGCGATCGTTTTTCAGGATCCGGATTTTTTACGTCCAGCCTCCAGGTTCCGTCATCGTTCTTTGGTTTGCCCATCCATTTGGTCATCCCGTAAAATTTGTTGCCGTCTTTAAAGAAAGTGATCAGTGCAGTTTTCTCCGATACGAGCCAGTCTCCGACCAGGTCGGTGTCTTTAAATTCCTGGGCGTTAGTGATGGAGGTGAAAAAGAAAGATAAAATGGTAAACAGGAAGGACAGAAATTTCATGCGGTACTAATTTTTAATGGCCGGTATTGTACAGGCCATGCAGATATCGTAAATATAATGAAAATGATTGTTCGGTAGCACACGTCTGTTTACACACGAATTACACGAATTTCACTGATACTAATTAATGGTGATTAACACGAATTAAGAACAGGTTTGGGGTTGTTGTTCGGTAACACACGTCTGCTTAACCACAAGGTCGGCTGAGCCGACCCACAAAGAGTTTAGAGTAACACACGTTCACAACGGACACAACGAAGAACAGGTGCGGGGTGCAGGTTTAACACTAATTACACCAATTTCACTAATAAACTAATTAGTGTTGATTACACCAATTAAGAACAGGTTTGGGGTTGTTGTTCGGTGACACACGTCTGCTTAACCACTAAGGCAGCAAGCTGCCGTATTTTACACACGAATTACACGAATTTCACTTATACACTAATTACTGGTGATTACACTAATTAAGAACGGGTTTCTCGTTACGGGTCGTTCGGGGTGGTTTCGGGTACGGTAAAAAGCGATTAAAAAGTTTAGGTCTTAATGACTTTTATGCTTTTAAGGCCTGAGACTGTGCGGATCTGTAAAATGTATATTCCTGGTTGCCGGGAAGACATGTCTATAACATTAATACCAGCCTCTGCTGAGATTTCTTCGACATCGGAAGTAAAGGGGTCATAGATCCTGATGATTGCAGTTTCATCAAGTTTTACGGTGATCATACCAGCAGTAGGATTGGGATAAACCTGCGTAAAACCTGCATCGGACCGATGCTTTAAAGACGTTTGAACGAGAGATTGAAAACAGTTCTGATCCTGACCCTGCCCGATATGGCTGCTGAACCGGGGATTACCCGCCTGAAAAGCCGGACTGTTACTTTCGAGTGCAGGTGCCTGTCCCTGCACGAACTTAGGGTCCATAAAAATATTATAATACATGTCAGCAGGATCACCATTTCCATTGTTGCCTGAAATGACACCTATTGCCGGTACCTGTAAACCTGAAGAAAAATTTTTCAGGCAGTTATGGAACAAATTGTGGTTGCAGCTCATGGAGCCGTTAACATGCAGAGCCGTATCACTGCCCGAAACGATGTTATTTACAAAGGACGTTGGGGGAAGATTAATAGCTTTTAAGACAGTTTCATTTTTACTAAATGTGTTGTTTGAAATGTAAAACGTGTCGTTATTAATGTTAGTTATTTCGCTTTTTATACCTATATAATTATTATGAATATAATTATGAGTGATCTTTGGCTTGCCATACCCGCTGCAATCAACGCCCACTGCAACCCCATGGAGGTCGTTGCCGGATATAACATTGCCTGTATTGGTAATGATCGCTTTAGTAAAACTTCCAGGGTAGGTAATGCTATCGTTGTAAATATGGTTGCACGTGAGCGTGGCAGTGGAACTGTACTCTACAGAGATCCCTGCATGCCAGAAGTGGTGAATTTCATTTTTGGTGACCAGGATATTTCCTTCGTGCGCTTCTATGCTACTGGATAGATTATACCGGAAGATCGAATTGGAGATTGTTACGCTTCCCCCATAGGCCATAATGCCTTGGTTGCAGCTTTCCAGAATACAATAATCAATTACTGAAGTACTGTTATTAAGATATATGTTGTTCCACTGGTTTACCGTCGCAAGAGGGTGATCGTTAGAAAGTACAATGCGTTCCGAAGGAGTACCTTTGGCCAGCAATGATCCTTCAACGGCAATCTGGAAACCGGCAAAAACCGATACCTGCGTCCCAGGCTCAATGCTTAATGTTTTGGCAGCCGGCACCACCACCGATCCATCCAGGTAATAATGAATGTTCTTCTTCCAAACACCACTTTGTTGTCCGCTAAGGTACACGGCGACGCCAGCTGCCATGGTATACGTGTCAAGAGTGACCGTATTGGTTAGCTGGACGAAATTCGCCTGCTCATAATAACGTGTCTGGAAACCCGGGTGTACAAATTTGATTTTATAATAGCCAGGACTAAGGTTGATGAAAAAGTTACCTAATGCATCTGTGAGACACGAATCGCTCACGCCGGTAGTCATTATTTTAGTGAAAAGCACTTGTGTTCCCTGGTGAGAACTTTGTCCTGCCAATAATATTTTACCTGAAACCTGCGCCGATGTTTTTATTACAGCCAGAAGAAAGAATATTTTCACTAATAATTTCGGGTGCATTATAAAAATGTGTTGATCTTTAAAATTATGAAAAAACCTGATCGGTTGACGGTGCCGGCCCGACAGATGTGGGAACAGTAACTATTTCAAGTTATCCAGGAGATAACCGACCGCAATTACAATAATCTCACCCTTAATTCGTTTTATTTGTTATTTTCGGGAAAACCTGCTGCACCCCCATGTATAAAAAACTTCTTATCCTTTGCTTGTTGAATGCACTTTTTGCGCATGCACAGAAATACACTATCAGCGGTTATGTGAGCGACAAGCGTACCCAGGAGAAGATCATCGGGGCCCTGGTGGTTGACTCGCGTTCGAAGCTGGGCACCAGCACTAACGCTTACGGCTTTTATAGCCTTACCCTTCCTTCCGACAGTGTAAATCTTTATTTTTCGTATATCGGTTTTGCAGCGCAGAAAAAAAGTTTTTTTCTGAAGGAGAATGTCAGTCTCAATGCTGACCTGCTTACAGCTAATGACCTGAAACTGGTGGAAGTGGTAGCAACAGAAGGAATTGCCGAGCGCACCCAGATGAGCAGCATTAATATTCCGATTGAGCAGATGCGCAAAGTTCCGGCGCTGATGGGAGAGGTAGATATTTTAAAGGTATTGCAGCTGATGCCCGGCGTAAAAAGCGGGGGAGAGGGCACTTCAGGTCTTTATGTGCGTGGCGGTGGCCCCGATCAGAACCTGATCCTTCTGGATGGCGCGCCCATTTATAACGCCTCGCACCTGTTCGGCTTTTTTTCAACATTTAATTCTGATGCTATAAAAAATGTGGAGCTGATCAAGGGCGGTTTTCCTGCAAGGTATGGTGGACGGCTTTCTTCGGTGATCGACATCAACATGAAAGAGGGAAATATGCGCCGCTATAATGTGGAAGGGTCTATCGGTCTTATTTCAGCAAAGGTGATGGTAGAAGGCCCTATCTGGAAGAACAAAACTTCCTTTATTGTGACCGGCCGCCGCACTTATCTCGACAGGCTGCTGCGTCCCATCATAACAGGAGCCACGCTGGGTGGGGGATCTGGCGGATATTATTTTTATGATCTCAACGTTAAGGTGAACCATAAATTTTCGGACAAGGATCGTTTGTTCCTGAGCTTTTATAAGGGATTCGACAAGTTTTATTTTAATACCGGTACCCAGTTCACTGGTGATATTTCTTATGCCGGATATATACGGTGGGGAAACATGCTTGGCGCCCTGCGCTGGAACCACGTGTTCACCAACAAACTTTTTATGAATACAAGTGTTACCTATACCGAGTATAAATTTGGAGTAGGGCAGGAGATCCGCGATTACAGCAATGACACCAGGCATAATTCAGATTACTTCAGTGGCATCAACGATTGGGCCGCCAAGATAAATTTCGATTACCTGCCTTCACCAAACCACTCCATAAAATTCGGTACTCATTATACGTATCATACATTTAAGACCGGTGCGCAGCAAGAAAAGACAGTGGGCTTTGAAAGAGATATTGATTCAGTGGCCGGCAATCCTAATATTTTTGCGAATGAAGTTAATTTTTATGCCGAAGACGACTGGAGGATCAACCATCGGTTTAAAATAAATCTCGGAGTGCACGCAGCTGGTTTTGCGGTGCAGGATAATCTATATAAGTCTTTACAGCCCCGCGTTTCAGCCAGGTATATGCTTCCCCTGGGATGGAGCGTGAAAGGTTCTTATGCCAGCATGATGCAGTTTATTCACTTGCTTTCCAATTCTAATGTAGGGCTTCCTACCGACCTGTGGGTACCTGCTACTAAAAAGATCAAGCCCCAGAGATCTTACCAGTATGCTGCCGGTTTCGCCAAGAGCTTAAAGAACAATTCCTACGAATTAAGTGTTGAAGGATATTACAAGGAAATGAAAGATATTATTGATTACCTCGATGGTGCGAACTTCATAGGTCAGAGCACCAACTGGGAGCAGAAGGTAGCACAGGGAAAGGGATGGAGTTATGGTGCAGAATTTCTCATCCAGAAGAAAAAAGGAAAGTATACAGGCTGGATCGGTTACACCTTGTCGTGGACCAACCGTCAGTTTGCGGAGATCAATTTCGGACATCCTTATCCGTACAAATATGACCGCCGGCATGATATCTCCTTTGTAAACCTTTTTAAAGTGAGCAACAAGCTGGATGTCGCGCTTACCTGGGTGTATGGCACTGGTAATGCCATCAGTCTTCCACTTCAAAGTTACCAGGCGGCTTCTATCATGCCTCCGTGGAGCAGCACGGTGCAATATTATCCAAGCAAGAACAATTACCGCATGGCGCCCTATCACCGCCTGGATTTCAGCATCAACAAGCATAAGAAGAAAAAATGGGGACTTGTTACCTGGACCGTTGGTGTGTATAACGTGTACGCGCGTCAAAACCCTTACTTCGTTTATTTTAAAACCAATCCTAACCAGCGGACACAATTGATGCAGGTAAGCCTGTTCTCTTTTATCCCTTCTGTTACATGGAATTTTAAATTTGATTTTAAGAATTTCAAAGAGATCTTTAAAGATGACGAAGAGCTCCTGGAGTTTGAAATGAGAGAGGAAATGGAAAATGAAAAGGCCAGCCAGTAAATATCTCGTTTTGTGTGTGGCCGTCATTTTATGTGGTGGCTGCCAGAAGGTTATTGAGCCGGAGGACCTGCCCGAACAGGATCCGAAACTGGTTTTGAATTCGGTGCTGTACACAGGCGAGCCACCGACATTAAGTCTTTCGTCGAGCAAAAGTATTCTTAGCGGTAAACCGTTCAAAGTGATCGCCAATGCTGAATGCGACCTGTATGAGAATGATTCGTGGGTGGAAAGACTAAAGTATGATAGTATGGGATATTACAGCGGTAAACATTTGCCGGTGGCTGACCGGAAATATACTTTCAGGGTAAATGCTGCCGGTTACCCGGGAATAGAGGCGAGTACAGTAATGCCTTCAACAGTTACAAAAGCCAGGGCTGAAAGGTATGATACTACCGCCTATGATTACACTGTTGGTATGTGGACACCTGGTATCATGAATTTTGGGGGAATGTCCACATATAAGATCTGGATCAGCGACGATGCCACAAAGAAAAATGTTTATGCACTGGATGCAGTGGTTGCTGTTTATGATTCACTGGGCAATAAGCTCGATCTTGAAATTAATTCATCTGTGTCCCGGCCCGAGGTTTACAGTCTGTACGGAGGTTATGAAGTGACTGATGAGGTGCTTGTGAACGGCAGCGAAGTTTTTGTGGATGTACGGGTAAGTTTTGAAAGCGGCGGTCCTGTTGATGTTGCCCCGTACTCAGCTGAAGTGTTTTTGCGCGTGGCAAATATCAGTGAAGAGATCACTAATTACCGGCAAACTGTTTATGAGCAGGCCTCCATGGGTTCTAATTTTTTTGCTGAACCGGTTCTTGTATATAATAATGTGAAGAATGGAATGGGTTTGCTGGGAAGCGCCAACAATAGCGGGTTGTTTTTGTTGTTTAAGGGCAAGCTGAAAAAAGTTTAAGAGATAATCGCCACAAAGGAATTTAAGTGTTTAAATCAATATTAAAATGAAAAAAGGGATTGGCAGATGCTTTATGTTTTTTCTGATCATCACTATGACTTGTGGTTGTCAGAAGGTGATAGAGCCGGAAGATCTTCCTGAACAGGATCCGAAGCTGGTATTGAATTCGGTGCTGTACACCGGAGAAACCCCAACCCTGAATCTTACCTCGAGCAAAAGTATTCTTAGCGGAAAGCCATTTAAAGTGATCACCAACGCTGAGTGCGACCTGTATGAAAATGATTCGTGGGTAGAACGACTAAAGCATGACAGCGCAGGCAATTACAGCGGCAAATATCTGCCGGTGGCTGACCGTAAATATACTTTCAGGATCAACGCATCGGGATTTCCGGGAATAGAGGCCAGCACAACGATGCCACCTACAGTAACTGAAGTGAGGATTGAAAGATACGACACTCTGAATGCCAGTTTTTATAATTATTCAGGACAAGCAGGTTACTCCACGATGGGCGGAAGTGCAAAGTTCAAGATCTGGATCAAGGACGATCCTTCAAAGAAAAATTATTACGCGCTTGATGCTGTGTTTTTTATTTACGATTCGCTTGGGCAGCAAGTGGACGCGGACCTGAGTTCCAGTGTTTTTGATGGCAGTAACGGCAACTATTATTATGGTAACGGTGAAGGTTTTGAAACAACCGATGAAACGGTGGTGAACGGCAATGAGATTTTCCTGGATATCGTTACCCAGTGTAATAGCAGCTCAGCTTCCGCTGCCAGCGTGCGAGAGGTTGAAGTATTTCTGAAGGTCTCGAACATCAGCGAAGAAATCTACCGTTATAAACAAACCGTGTTTGAACAAGCCTCTATGGGGCCGAACTTTTTTGCTGAACCCGTGCTGGTATACAATAATGTGCAGAACGGCATGGGATTGCTGGGAAGTACCAACAACGCGGGCCTGATAAGACTGGTTAAGCAGAAGCTGGTGCGGTGATCGTTTACGAAATATTACTAATTCGCGGTCATCACGATTTTTTGAACAAAATTGTCTTGTCCATTTTGCAATTGAAGGATAAAAAGACCCTCGCCATTAATTTCAATGGTGTTTTTTGATGCGGAGGAAAAATCCAGGTCCTTCACGAGCATAACCCTGCCAGAGACGTCAAGTATTTTCATTGAATAGGTTCCTGTAGCTTCTGCCAGCTCCAGGATAATCTTACCACTGCCTGGATTAGGATATACTGATAAAACATGTGAAGGCAGAGCATGGGGGTGTGTGGTTGTGATCACTGTTGGCAGGCAGTCGTTTGGATTGGTGTACCTTAAGGGACGGTTTACAGACAATGTTGCGGTTACATTGCCATTTGTTATTGAATTTAATTTGCCGAGGGCATTAATTGTATTATAGGTCATCAGAGGTTGAGCGGGCGCGGGGAGCTGCAGGCTGTCTTTACAACTGAGATTGAACTCTTCTGTGTTGGTAATAAAAATTCCTTTACCAGTGAAAGATCTAAGCAGGAATAGTTTATCAGCGTGTGAAGCAAAGTTCATATGTTCCGCCGCAGAAGTGCTGGAATCGGGAAGTAGACCCGATGAAATAACCTGGCCATTTAGGTTAAATGACGCTACCAGTTGTTTGCGCGGGAAAATTTGAGAACTCCAGGGAGCTGTAAAGGAGGTAACGTGAAGTTTATTGTTTTTGAGGATCATCGATGGGCGTAATGTCCAGCCGGTAGCGTACACTTTCTGCCACAAAGGCAATCCAATGTTGTTCAGTTTTCCTATAAGCAGTCCCCTATCTTCACCAAAGTGAGTGCCGGCATAATAATAAGACGAATCATCTTCCACCAGGCTATAGGCGACGGGGTCGCCAATGCCAACGGCTCTCTGCCATACAATTTTGAGAGCGTTATCAAACTTTGCAAAGTACATGGCACTATTAGGATATCCTAGTCCCATTGACGCAGTATATAATAGTCCTCCATCGCTCGTAGCTAAAATTGCGCCGGTATGTGTTTGTGCGTTCCACTGAAATGGTGAATTGAAATTGTTGTATTGCAGTAAATTGCCATAGGAATCCAATGATAGTAAAAAGCCGTTCGAGATGCTGTTTGCAGATTCGTCATCTCCCGCCAGGAATATTTTTCCGTCTGCGGATACTTCGATCTGCGATACATATGGATAAGGAGTTTCAAACCATTTGCCCCAAAGAAAGTTGCCGGAGGTGTCGACCTTCAGTACACAATAATCGTATGCTCCTGCAGCAAGCAATAACAAATTGCCGTCTGGTGCTTGTTTAATCCCCCATCGCGGCCGCATCCATCTTGATAATTCATAGCAGTACACTTGACCCACCTTGGTTATTTGATTGATTTTGAATAAGGCAATATCATATGTTTTATGCAACAGCGTGTCGGTGAAGCTGCCCAATGAATAAATAAAATCTCCATCAACAACTACACCGCTGGCCTGGATCTCCGCACTGTCACATGAAAATGAACCCCGCCAGTCCTGCGCTAACAGACTTGAACCTAACAGCAGGAACAATAAAATGAATAATCTATTTTTAATGCCGGGACTTTTCAAGAGCTAAAAAAATCCTGAGCTACTTTACAGGGGAAAAAGACACCCCAATCTTCATAACTCTGATAAGCTGGAACGTGCAAAAGTAATGCCATTGACATGCAGAAGGGCACTTAAATTTTGGACGGTCCTCGCATTTGATTAAGACTATGCTTATTCATCATTCCATATGAATATTATGCATTTGTTCAGCGGCGGACATGTCAATTATTTGATACGGCGGTTTTGTCAATCTTTACCTTCCTCTTTATTGGTCGAAGCGCGCTTGTATTTAAGTGACCCGGCCGAACCTATGATTCTTTGTGACGTTTGATAGTTTTTAAAATAAAAAGGTGTACTTTCGAAAAAATCCAAAACCATGAGAAAGCTAATTTTTGTGTTCATCGCCACCTTTTTCGTTTCATCATTCTACAGTCAATGTAAGGTCGAAGAAGATGCTTTTACTAAAGAAAAAGTTGCGAAATTTCACTGGGAAGACACATGGGGACCATTTGATGTGATATATGAGGTCAAGAAGACTGAAACCAATTTTACCTTAGGGTGGAGTATTCAGGGCTCAAAGGTGGAGACCTCGGTTCCTAAAGGCTCTGAAGTGATGCTAAAGCTTGAGAATGGTGAGATTATTAAATTACTCACCAATATGGAGGCAATCCCCCAGCCGCTGGTTTACAATAAAACAATCTGGACAAAGTACCTGTATTCTTTTGTGTTGACTGATGCAGACCTTGCAAAACTAAAAGACAATAAAGTGGAGATGGTGAGAGGACCTGATCCTAGCAAAAATAGCACAATGGACTATAAAGTATTTAATAAGGCAATAAAAAAGGGTGCTGAGTGCATTTCCAGGAAGTAAAAAATAAAAGTACTATCTGCGGGAAGTTGTAATGTTTTAATAAGGCTTCCGCAGGTATGAATGCGACCAACAGCTACAAAACCTTTTTAATCAGATGTAAGCCGTCAAAATTGAATCTTACGAGTCGACAGCAGTAATCTCAAAGCATAGGTAAAAGCATTCCAGCAAAGGCGATCAGTATTCCTTCCTGGCAGCAGCAGCCTTGTCATTAAAAAATCGGAGATACCGGTTATGAAATCCACTGATGATCAGCGGAATTCTATTTGTCGGGATTCCTTTCACGTGCGGGTCTATTTCTATAATGGTTTTGTCTTTTAATTTTATAATGATCATTTTTAGTGATGTACCTTGTCGTGACGGCTCATAACAAGTATATATTCCAAAAATATTCCGGTAATCGATCTGCTGGTCATAATAAAAGAAGGTCCTCCGGTAAAACCTGAATTTTGGTTTTTTTGCGCGCAGTTTCTGATATATCGGGTACAGGAGAGAAGCTGCGATGGAAACAGCGGCTGTGATCGTTGTCTGCCACAGCAACGAATAGTCGGCAAGTTCCTTGTTGGCGTAATAAGCCAGGATCTTATAAGCCACCACACCGGTAATACCCAGCACCATTACAGCTACGATGATAACCGGAATAACCGGATCACAAAGAATTAATTCCTTGGGCAGTTCTTCGAGGAAAAAAGTTTCACGGCCGGAAAGAGGTACTTTTTCGACTTCAGGAACTTTGTCGATCCAGGAGGTCCTGCTCCCAAAGAAATCACGTTTGCTCCGCGCTTTCATTCAATGATATTAGTTTCGTAATACATCACCGTGCATTTCCAACAACGTAGATCATTATATCGTTTATATCTTTGTCGGTGAGATTATCTTCAAAAGTATTCATCGTGTTTTCCGGATATTTTTTGCGGAGTGCCCGCGCATATTTATCGCCCGAAGCCTGTACCTTTAAACTATTCTTAATGTAATTTTTTAGCCAGGTCGCTTTTGGCTCGGGAATCCTGTCATATACACCTTTTAAGCCGGGACCGGTAAACTGCCGCTCCATAATGTCGTGGCAAACCGCGCAATTTTGTTTAAACAATTTTCTGCCTCTTTCGCCGTCGCCTGTGATTCCAAGCGTCGTTTCAGCCCAATGGTCGTTTTGCGCTTCCATGGCCGCATTGCCGCATGCAAATACCTCTTCCTTTTTATCATTTCCGGTTATACCTCCGTTTCGTGTTTCATTATGAACGCCGCTGCGGGGTCCACAGGAATGTATAGCGAAAACAAGGAATAAAATAAATGAGAATAGTATAAGTCTTCCTGTGTTCACGCAGTCTGCTTAAATGTTTAGCGCCCGTGAAATTTCATTTTCTTGAACCCGCGCTGCAAACACGTATCCTGCAAATTATTTTGTGAGATGATAAACAATATTTTTGTTTTTTGCTTTAAGATCCAGATTCGATCGTGTGGAATCTTTAGATAAGGTGGCCAGGTATAAGGTATCAGTAAATGCAAAAAACATGGAATCTATCCTTGAGTCTGTGAGGTCGATCCGCAGCTCATTGCCTGAAACTGCCCAGGCGATGTTCTCCTTTGTTTGATCTCCATGGGTTATAATGCCTTTATTGTCATCTTTAAATTCAACGGTTCGGCATACCCTGGCCGTTACCTTCGTTTCACCGAATTCACTGTCGCAGTTTACCCAGGTGCCAACGATCTTCTTTTTAGCCAGAGCGTTTGCATCATCCTGGTCCTTTCCACCAGCTTTAGGTTCTTTTGTCGAACAACCTGCAATGGCCACCAAGCCACAAACTATAAAAATGAAGTCTCTTATTGCTTTCATGTTAACGTTCGAAAGATTATTAAATGAATACGAATAAGACAAAGATAATTTTATTTTGATACTGAAGTGGCCGTGAGATAATTATAAACGAACGGTGGAGGGTCAGGAACTTTATCGTCTAGTCCTCATTCCCCCAGTATTTTCGAAAGGATCTCATTCAGTTCCGATGCTTTATTTATTGTCATCAGGTGTCCGCCATCTTTCACCTTTATATCAGATTTAACGATTGTAACTGGTAAAATGCGGTCGGCAGTACCGTGAACATGAATGACGTTCTTCGGTTCTTCTAAGTTTTTCCAGTGGACGATCTTGTCAATGGCCCAGTTCAAAAAAACGGGGTCGGTGTCTGCAAGAATTTGTTTTAAAATTTTTTTTTCCGATTCTGACGTTGTTCCGAAAAACCAATTTGACAGGTAGTTGGGGCTTTTCAGCATGCTGGCCGGCACAAGCTTGTGCAGACGAAACCAACCCGCCATCCGGAAATAAAAAGGAATTTCTTGCCTGGTTTTGGCAGAAGCAATTAAAATTATTTTTTCTGTGTCCATCTGTCTGGCAATTTCTACCGCCACTATCCCTCCAAATGAAAGCCCGACGAGGATTGGTTGCTTTGAGGTTATCTGTGGCAGAAGTCTTGACGCATAACTTTCAATGGTTTCCCCCAAAGATGGTTCTATCCATTTTATGAAATGTGGCCGGTTACCTGAAAAATCAAGTCGTTGAAAGACCCGTTCATCTGCTCCGAGGCCGCTAAGAATATAAATGTCTTTCGTCAAGCGGAACTTAAATGAAACTAGTTTCTTTTTATGCGATAAATAAACACGTCGAGACCGGACCAGGTTGTTTGTTTTTCTTTTGTCAGGCGGTTCTTCTCAGCAACCCGTTGCGATCTTGCATTATGGATATTTATTATTGATGTGATGGAATCTGAAATTTCATTTTTAAATGCATATTCAATAAATAGCCTGGCTGCTTCAGGTGCATAGCCCTGACCCCAATATTTTTTAAAGATGTGATAGCCAACCTCAATTTCAGTTTGTTCGTCGATAGTTTGCATTAAAAGTCCGCATTGGCCCATGAATTGCCCTGTTTTCTTATCAATTAAAGCCTGGAGTCCAAATTTTTTATCGGCATAACGCTTCAGTTGTTTATCGACCCAAAATTTCGCCCGCTCTTCAACTGTCATATCACCAGGATTGGGAAGAAATTCAGCAGCTTCTTTGTCTCTGAAAAAGTCAGACCAGTCTTCGACGTCGTCCAAAGTGAGTTTGCGCGTTATCAGTCTGTCGCTTTGTAAATTGTCCTGGTAAATATATGGTGTCATAATATTGCTATTTTTTGTGTGAAGTTATTTGCTAATGGTCGCCTCACTTGCAGTTGCTTTAAGTACTAACCTTTACTTCGAGAGGGGTGCGCTTTAAAAGCCTGTCGCGCAGACGCAAAAATGGTTTTTCAATTGCCATATAAAGTATCAGGCCGCCAATAATGGAGCCGACGAAACAAATGAGAAGAGACCAGTTTTCACTCAAACTGTAATCGGCCAGAAGAGAGTGAACAATATGATTTATCTGTTTGTGGGTTAAATAAACCGAGTAAGAAATGGTGGCAAGAAAAGAGAAGATCCTGGCTTTGAATTTATTTATAAAACAGGTTGAGCTTAAAGCAGCGAGCACCAGAAATCCGTATCCTACTGAAACTAACGGGTAGCTAAATACAGCCGTTTGGAATGAAAATGGATCCTGGCATAAAAAGTACGTCGCAGTAAGAATAATTATTCCCAGCCCGAAAAGATAGTTTCCTTTGGCAAGGAGCCTGCCTGCCGTTTGTGGTCGGAAAGAAAACAGTAAGGCAATGGCAATGCCCACCAGCAAGCCGTCGAGACGGTTATAAGTCGGGTAGTAAACATATTTTGAGTATGTATTTCCAATAAGCCCCAGATTGTCCTTGTCATCGAATACCGGAGCGACAAATGTCTGCCAACTGTAAATTCGTGCGATCATTCCAAGAACAAATAGTCCCGATAAAATTAAAACTGCTTTATTACCGGCTTTTACCCTGGTCAGAAAGAGTAAGGTGATGGGAAAAAGTAAATAGAATTGTTCTTCAATACATAAAGACCACGCGTGAGAAAACGCCCCCGCGTTCTGGTAGTCAAGTCCGAAATTCATTGTAAAAGTGAGGAATTTCCATAATGGAGACATCCCGTTTCTTTCGTTAAATGCTGGAATGTTATAATAGAGAATTAATACGATGACATATGCCGGGATTATCCGAAAGAACCTTTTAATGTAGAAGTCATATGTAGAAATGAGCTCACCGCTGGCGACCTTACTAAACAGCTGTCCTCCTATAAGGTATCCGCTAAGAACAAAAAAGAGGTCAACTCCGGACCAGCCGAATATTGCAACATCAGCTACCCACTCAGGACATCCATAACGTCGGTAATGCCAGAGAAAAACCAACATAATAGCAACAGCTCTTAGAAAGTCTAGTCCGAATATTTTGTTGTTGGCATTTCCTGTTGTCAAGATATTGTGTGCGGTAAAAGGTTTGGAGCTGTCTACTGGTACACGCTGCTACCTTTTTTAAAATAGTATGCGAACGTTTAAATGTGTTTAAACAAAGATAATTTTATTTTGATACTAAGATTGAGGCGGAAAAATAAAGTGACGGGCTTATCACTACCTGAATTGATCAATTACACCGCCCCTGTCATTCTTTACCAGGTGACATTTCTCATGATCATTAAAAGGGTTTTTCTGTTCCTCGCATATTTTTTTCGCTTCGAACCATGATGTTGCTTTAATTGAAAAAGAGTCGCAACTAAGAGGATCGGGACAATAACAGGCATATTCTCTTTTGCAGCTGCAACACGAGATCAATAAAAAGATTGCTATTATTAGCTTTAGTTTCACTTAGATCAAATATACAAAATCCTGACCCGGGTATTTCAAAGTAAACTTAATCTACGACTAGTTTTTTCACCTTGGTGGTGGTGCCACAGTCCACCTCTACAAAGTAGATCCCTTTGCTAAGATCATCCAGTTGGAGCACGAGACTGGTGTCCCCGGCATGACAAATTTTTTGATAAACCACGCGCGATAAAGCGTCAGTGATGGTGATGGTAAAATTGTCTTTAACCATGCCGGTAAATCCAAGGTTCAGAACACTGGTAGCAGGATTAGGATAAATTTCAAAATTACCGGTTGAAGTGTTTTCATCAATTCCTGTGGAGTTCACAGAACCAAGCCTGGCAAGAAAGCAATTGCCCGGGGTGGTTGTGTTCATTGTTTTATTATCAAAAGTAAGAGTAGCGCTGGTAGTATGGCCGGCGATAAAAATATTTGCGTTCTGGTCTACGGCGAGGGCGTTCGCACGGTGATCGAAAGATCCACCCGCACCCTTAAGCCAGGAGGCTTTTCCTGAAGGGTCTAATTTTGCAATGAAAAGATTGCTACCGTACTGGGGACCATAATTGTAAAATAAGTAAGGATCAGTTAACGTATAAGTGTCTATAACCATTGATTCATGTGAAAAGGAACCGCATAAATAAATATTATCCCCGTGGTCGACGCCAATATCCTTCAGCAGGGTCCTGGCTGCGGGGGAGCTGTTATTTCCCTGACCCAGCTTTTTCTTATAGATCTCGGTGCCTGAAGCATTCAGCTTGTGCAAAGTATCGTCGGCGGTGTAATATATGTTCAGCTTGGAATCGCAAATGAGCTGACGGTACTGGATATTTTCGGCCTCGGTAATTTTCTTTGTCCATATCACATTTCCCCCTGCATTGTATTTATTAATATAATCTCCCTTTGAGTTGTATCTCAAACAAAAATTTCCGGTGTTGTCGAAGGCTAACTCTCCTGGAAATGAAAATTGGTCATTGCCTTCACGCCTGGCCCAGATCAGGTTACCCTTGTCGTCGTATTTGATAAGGAAAATATTCCAGTAGTTAATAAGAGGTAAGATGGTTGATTCTAACTGCAATGGCATGTCCCAGTAACTACCTGTCACTACCACGTTTCCGTCAGCGTCCACGTCCATGTCGGAGACCTCGTTCGAAGAACCATCCAAAGCTTTAGACCATACTATATTGCCATCTGTGTCGAACTTTGCGAGGAATGAATGGTAAAAACTTTTCCCGGAACCGGTATATGTTGTTGTTCCTGTTTGCAGGAGGGAGTCTGAAAATCCCCCGGCTATGTAAACATTTCCTGCCTTGTCGCATACAAGCTCCATTATGCTGATGCTCTGTTCGGCAGTGACGGCTCTTTTGGCCCATATGACCTTTCCATCCGGATCGTATTTAACCATAAAAAGGTCTTCTGATCCCGGCATCCCCGGTGTAAGGGTGTAGTTTTCGATGGTGACCGGGTTGTTATAATATCTGCCTGCTACAAAAACGTTACCTGATACGTCGGTTGCCAGAGCACTGTTGTCGGAATAATACGTGCAAATTTTGCTTGCCCATTGCCAGGCTGGTGTCTGGGAACTAAGCGAAGTAAAGAGCCCGAATAAAAAAAGGAGACTGATTTTTCTCATTTTGAGGCGTTTTAGGAACAATCAAAATTTATTGCAGGTCAGTTGACCTCCGATAGACCGCGGTTATTC
Source organism: uncultured bacterium (assembly GCA_966211905.1). GTDB lineage: Bacteria > Bacteroidota > Bacteroidia > B-17B0 > Aurantibacillaceae > Aurantibacillus. The sequence continues at coordinate 31,054 of CBIHOL010000007.1, read as the reverse complement.
AGTTACGATATAATGAAGCAAAATTGAAGCCAGATACGGGCGTACCACATTATTACAGGTTATACACCGCTTTGTCACCTTTCGCTATAGTGATTCCACCTGTGCCCGCACCACCGCCTGCAGATTTAATATTATGCGGTCCGACCTTAATGAGCGTGGTAAAGCAGCTACCCAGTTCGCAACCGGTTTGTGGATCAAATTCTTTGGAAATTGAACCTACCCTCACATCGTCTACATAGATGATCTTTGGAAAGCCAGAGGAGGATGACCTGAATGTGATTTGTCCGGAAGCAAATACCGGGATGGTCTTCGTTGATTTTGAGACCTTTTTATTGTTCCTGGAATATGACTCCAGTGTAATTGTAATAGTGCCGTCGTTTAATTACGGATATAACTTGAATTTAGCGTCCCTGCTGCTCATCTCGCCGCCGGGTATTATCCATTTGCAGCTCTCCGCGTCGGAAGAATTGTTTGTCAGCACTACGGTGTCTCCCGCAAGATATTCTTCTTTGTTGGTTGAGAAGTCTGATACGGGTTCTTTTGCGCAAGCTGTAAATAATTCGGTTAGCACGAGGAATATGAGAAAAGCCTGGAGATATTTTTTTATAGAGTTTGAAAATTTCTTATACATTTTGGTTGTGTTTATGGCTTGTGCAGCGATACGTTGTTTATGCACTATTTTATTTTTGGTTGCTTATAAATGAAATATGTCCGCATGGTACCAGGTTATTGTCAAATCTAAGCCCAAGCGGTATAATCGATGAAGTCTTTGCCGAGGCAACCAGTCCGATACCATTTGGCTGTTCAAACCTGGCTTCTGTCAGGATCCCGAATGTGACAACGCATTTTTCTTTGGAAGCGAGGATCGTATCTAAATCGACAGAAGTTTCATTCACTTGAGATAAAAACTTTCTCAAGCCTGTTGACATACCCGGGTAGACTTGCTTTTTTTCCGGAGGGAGGTTTAACGGCAAGAGGAAAACCCGGGAGTTGAGACTATCTTTTACATTGCCTTCTTTTTGAAAATTAATTTTCAGGTGCATTGGAGCAACTGAATCGTTAATAATGGTGGTTGTAATACATCTGTAATGATAGGCCGGTCCCGTAGAGTCTGCATACTGATATCCCTGACGGGGACCATTTTCGATATAAAAGCCGGAATGTTCTTTCTGATTGTCAGAGCAGCAGCAAAAGCAAACTAAAAATAAGAAGCCGATTAAAAGTCTACTCGTCATAGTTTATGCATTGCCGTATGAGGGTGTCTCTTTGTTGCTTTTAAAGATATTAATTTCTCTGAGAAATAAAGGAAAGACTGTCCTTTGCAGGAATTTTGCCGCGGGTTAGCTGCTCTTATATTTTCACTCCAATTCCAAGTCGTCCGCTAAGTATTTTAGGAAAGGTAGCGAGATTAAAAGTCGTAGTTGTGCTTTGATTAGCTGGATTTGTGGGGTTTTCGTTTTTCACCGTGCTGGCATTAATGTCGGTGAAGCATAAGGGAACATTGAGATCGCAAAAAAATCGGGGGGAGAAGTAATAGGTGAGACGTGGAATTATATACGTTCTGATGCCTATGGTTGTCTCTAATCCATTAAGCAGATTTGGAACCTGGGGAGAAGTATTATTTTGCTTAAAAAATGGTGAAGCTGACAACCCCAATGACGGAACAATTTTTTTGTCCTTGTTTTTGTTGAAAGTTATAATGTATTCATAACGAATTGAGATCAGGGTTGAGATACTATTTTTTCCAGATAATGTTGACAGCACATTGCCAGTGCTGTCATTTACTATTTCTGTTTTATTTTGAAATTTGCTTACCATAAAATTGGTCAGTTCGATCTCATGAAAATTGTTTGTTCTTGTATTCCACTGGAACGCAATGGTGGGATGTAAAATCTGGTAGGCCGATGTGTAATTACGAAGCGACTGTCGGCTACTATCACCGTGAAAACTTACATTTTCCTCGTAGGTTGACAGGTTGTAGACTTTAACTGCATTTTTATAGTCAAGGTTCGGGTTTTGTGTCAGGCCGGTTAAAGCAGCAAGGGAAAATACAATTAATAGGACGTTTTTCATTGGAATAATATTACGGTTTAAGTCATAACGAATTTGGGTGGGAAATGTTGTGTGTGAAGCTCTGAAGTTGCTAGTGCTGAAGACGCAAGCTGTTAACCATTTAAACTGAGGGCAAGCGGCTATCTCAATAAAGTAACATTACCTGCATACACCTTACTTTCACCATGAATGGTAGACAATGAAACCTTCCAACCATAAACGTCCTGTGTACAGGCTTCCCCTTTAAAGACGCCGTCCCAGCCCTTATTTGGATCTGAAGTCTCAAAGATTTTTTCTCCCAAACGGTCGAAGATCATGAGCGTGTAGAATTTAATTCCTCTCATTACTGGTACAAAAATATCATTGCGATCGTCCCCGTTTGGTGTAAAGGTGTTTGGAATATAGAAATTAAAATCAGGTTGGATGGTAATGTACTTTACAATTGTGTCGGCGCAACCAGAGGCGTTTTCTACAACGTAAGCAACCGGATACATCCCTGCCCTGTCAAAGAAATAAGAAGTGTTTTCGTTTTCTGAAGAGTAACCATCGTTACTGATAAAATACCAATTGAATTTTTCCTGATGTTTTCCTGAAGAATTATTTATAAATAATACATCCTCCATTCCTTCGATGGGCTTTTCTGGAAGCCAATTAAATTCCGCAACGGGGACTTCTAATCCTCGCACAACAAAAGTTTGGATGCTGACGCATTTGGTGAGTGTGTCAGCGAACTTCCCTACAACAATATTATCTCCGGACCTTGTGAAACAATGGCTAAATGTTTTTGATGCAATATTTATATTTTGCACCTGCCAGCTGACCGAAATGTTTTTTCCGCCCAGGGGATGCTGATAATAAAACTCAGAACAGAAAGGTACACAGGCCTCCATTTTAGGTCCTGCAAGATTGCCTTGAGGTAATGGCGCAATGTTAACAGCAATTTTAGTTTGATTGATACATGAATTTTTATTAGTCACAGTTAATGTGTAATCTCCAACACTTGCAGAGAACGCTGAGAAACTAACTGTTTGTCCACTGAGATTTAGATTGTCGGGACCATTCCAGTAATAGATTTCTCCTCCGGAGCCAGTAAGAGTTACAGTTTCATTGGCACAGTACAATTGTTTTGAAGCATTAGCAACAGGCTTTGGAAGCTGTAAAACCGAAACCGTGGCAATGGCCGTATTCGTGCAGTTATTGGCAGTTCCAATCACCGTGTAAATCTGGTCTTTCTTTGGGGAAGCTAAAACCGCACTTCCGTTCACCTGGCTTAGACCTGTGTTTGGGTACCAATAGAAATCAGTTGATGTGCCACTTGCAGTTAAGAGGGTTGATGTGCCCAGACAAATTTGGCTTTGTGCGGGGGAAATAAAAATAGTTGGTATCGGATATACTGTAATAGAACTTGTTTTACTTGCACTATTACATCCAAGGCTCGAACCATGCACTGAAAATACCGCATTGATACTCGGGTTTGCCACTACAACTCCTCCATTATTGTAAGAAGTGTAATTAGCTGAAGCCCCGCTCCACGTGTAAGAACTCGCTCCAAAATTGGTATATGTGAAACTTTGCCCGGCGCAGATCTCCGGGGTTGGACTACTCACAGTAATTGTTGGATTAGGGATAATTGAAAAGGTCAAAGTAGTTGACGTAGTACACACGCCATTTGATCCATAAAGTGTGGCAGTTGCGACGATTGGTACATTCTGAAATGGCGGAATTGATGTTAATGTCATAGTTGGCGCTCCCGGGTCTGGTGCTGCGACAATGTAATTCGGTGTGTTTAGAGTGTAGTTAGTAGCGCCGGTTGCGGTCATCGTAATAGAATTCGCTGAACCATTAAATGCTTGTGCACATAAACTGTTGCTGCTTAGTGAAGAAACAGGTGCAGGTGGACTTACCACTAATAAGTGCGCAACCGCCATGCTGGTGCAACCCACGGCGTTGGTCACCAGAACAGAATAATTTCCGCTTGCCGTAACTGCAGGTGTAGTAATTACTGGATTCTGAATAAGAGATGAATAGCCTCCAGGACCAGTCCACAAATAATTAACTCCCGGCATTGAACTTGCAAACACAGAGGCATTTTGAATGGAGCAAACAGTACTTCCATTTACCGATACTGTAGGGTTTGTCTTCACTACAACTGTTGTTGAGGCTTGTGCAGTGCAGTTGTTCGGAGCAGTGAGAAGTACATGGTAACTTCCCGCATTTGGGCTGGAGGCTGTATTTATGACAGGATTTTGAGCATTGGAAATGAAGCCACCGGGGCCTGTCCAGCTGTACGCTCCAATACCGACCGATTGGAGCTTGATATTTTGATTTTCACATACGGGAGAATTACTGCCAGCAAAAAGGGTTGGTGCTGGTTTTAAAATAATAGCTGTAGTTATTGTTGAAATGCATCCCAATGCTTCTCCTGTAACCGTGTATAACGTGGAGGCAAGGGGATTGTCAGTGATACTATTATTGTTTGATCCGGTGCTCCATGTGTAATTGCTGGCGCCGATTACTGTGAGAGTTCCAGTTTGCAGCGGACAAATTGACGCGTTGATAACGCTAAGTGTTGGATTCGGAATAAAATCGAGTGAAACTGTGTTGTTTATGGTACATGAATGCGAATCGTAAACGTTAAGAGTATAAATTGTAATTCCGGAATTTATGGCAATTACATTTTGTGTGGCCGTTGTGGGTCCGTTCGACCATAAATAAAAATAAGGTGCTATACCACCCTGCGTTTGCGTGCTGAATGTAGTACTCTGACCTACACATAGTGAAGGTGCTGCGGAAGAAACCGTAAGGCTCAGTGCAGGTGGTTGTGTAATCGTAAATACACTATTTATCTTACATGCAGTGAGTGCATCAGTTACAGTTACAGACCAGGTACCTGCATATAAGGTGGTTATCGGGTTAGAGCTGAATATTGAAGTGCCATTAGACCAGTTATACGTATGATTTCCGGATCCGCCTGAAACATTATTGATTGCTGCTGTACCATTCGAAGCACCATGACACATAAGAGAGCTGCTTGCAGACAACGTTCCGATGAATGGTGTAAGCGGAGGAAGGGTGAGGTTGTAAGTATAGGTGCAGCCGGACCCGATGTCTGACAATGTTACGGAGTGGTTTCCCGGAACTAAATTAATGGCTACAGAAGAAATTTGTGCAGAAGGTAGCCACGTGTATGTATAAGGTCCTGCACCACCATTGGCAGTAACAGTTGCCGACCCTAAGTTTGCACAGGTAATAGTATGAGTTGTAATGTTTAATGTCGGCCCTGGTATAGTTACAGGTTGAATCAACGTGTCGCTAATACCTCCACACGAATAATTTACAATTAACTGTGTTGTATAAGTGCCGGGCACCGCGTAGGTGTGGCCCGGTGAAGTTAAAGTAGATGTGTTTGCTGGTCCGCTAACAGGATCGCCGAAATTCCACTGTACTCCCATTATACTGTATCCCACCTGCGTGCATGTTAACACCGGTGAGGTAAAAGCAATTTTTTTCTGGCAATTTATCGTTTGAATCGTAAAGGTAAATGGTGCCAGATTAGGTTTAGGCGGTTGTGAAAATGTCATCATAGTAGGAAAGCCCTCCTGCGTCGTAAACGGTGTAGAGACTAAATTGCATCCTGAACCTAAAATATCGGGAGAGTTTATCACTGAAATGGAATTCGTTGTAAGTCTCCCTGCATATATTTTCCCATCAGGAGCGTATTGGAGACAAGGAAACATACTGCCAGATAATAAGATCGTTTCTGATGCAATAATAGCGGACTGAGTGCCAGCACATAAATCAAACTGACTAATTTTACCTTGTTGACCACCAAAAGAAGCATACAATATTGTTCCTGAAGGTGAAAACTCACACCCATATCCTTGGCTGGCGCTTAGCATAAACGAAGAGGAGGCGATGCCTGTTGATCTGTCAAAATCATATACACGTAAACTTGCTGTTGCAACTGCGAGTTTTGTGCCGTCTTGCGAGAATTTCATACAACCGGAATACCCCTGAAAAGCAGTCGGTGAGATCACCGGTGTACCAACACCATTTGCTGTAAAAGGAAATGCCGCTATATTACCGTTCGTAAAACCACCATTCTGCATTACAACCCAATAATCAGTTCCATTACAATCTTTTGTAGCGGTAATCTGGTCCCGTCCACTATAGTTCAGTGAAACACCTTTAGTGATTACTGAACCATTCCCACTGGCAAGGCTCATGTCTACAACTGAGTATCGTGCGTTTCCCATAGGCACGAAAATGTAGTAGATAGAAGCACTTCCCGGCTGTTTTAATATGATCGCAGGCTGGAACCAGTTTCCCCCCTCGGTAATGTTTCCAATACCAAGGCCATTGGCCAGGATATTATGGGTTTTGTCCCACACTGTGTCACCATCGGTATAAAATAAAAGGTTTCCAAATGAATCGGCTATGCTGGCACTTCCTTCGAGCGAGTGCATTGTACTAGTTGTTATGGCCGTTGGAGGGTTGGTCATAAAATCCAGCCCGTACTTCACACCGAAATACCATTTTGTGTTTTCGTTCTGGGCACATACGCTGAAGACCATAACCTGGAGGATCGTTATGAAAAGCGCGCGAATCCGATAAGTGCCCGTTCGTAACATTTGGTCTTTTAGTCAGGTGGCAGGAATTACTCTTAAATGTAGGAAAAAACGGTGGGAGAGGCAAATAGTAGTACTACCACGTTGCAAAGAGGTCGTTAAGTTTTTCGCCAAATTTTCCGTGTTCTTTTAACTCAAGAATATTTTTTGAAATTGACTCGCTAAAATTTGTTTTTGCGTCTGCAAGTTACGCACAAACGCCATACCCGCGGGCGGATCTTTCTTTTTTACTTTCTAGTGTAAATATAAATTGCTAAATAAATCAATCCCCAGATTCCAGCGAAGAACAGGTAAACGTAAAACGCCTGCATATGCTGTTTTAAATCTCTTTTAATTAACCAGCGCCACAAGGTCCATCCCAAAAATGCGCCAATAATTATAAGGCCAACAGATCCCCTCATATTTTTTTTAAGGCAAATCTAAAAAAATCCGGGAATTTCTTGTCCTCTCGTGTGTATCTACCTTGTTTCTTGTTGCAGTGGTTCTAAGTCGGGAAAAAGTACAATGCTAACCCCTCGCTAATTTTTTGCCATTAAATGCAGCATACTTTTCCGCTTCCTCCCACACCAGCGCTTCAGTTTTTTTACCAGGCCTGGAAAAGAGATCCAGCTTCACCGTTACGGTATCCTTCACGGTCTGTCGTTTCCACATTCCCGCAACGCGACCGTCGATAATGATGAGTGGATTAAAAATGCCATTGCTGGAAATGATGCGCGAGCGGTGTGCGTCGGCCAAAGACGGCGTACGGTCCTTATAGCTGATGGTAAACTCATCGTATGCAGGCAGCAAATAAACATGATCCTTAACCGGTGACAATTTAAAATTGTGTGGCAGCCAGTAACTTTCGGTGCCTATCTTTTCCTCAATAAGTTTGTCCTTGATAGCTTCCACTCCTTTTCGGGCATCTCCAAAATTAATTCCTCCCCCCCAGGAAAAGTCCTTTATAGTGGCGGGACAATGACTGCTGAAATATTTCAGTGCTAACCTGGCAAGCGCTTCTTCCCGCGTGAGGGTCTCACTTTTTTTTACCTGTTGCGAAAACAAAGTGTATGTTATTTTATTTCCTTTCATGGGACCGCTGCAAATAAGCTTTTCGATTTCGGCACCGAATAATAAATGCGAGCTCCTGTTTTGCGCACTGTCTATTTTATGCTGATGCAGCATTTCCATGATCTCGTCACGTGTCATTGGTCCATTCTCAGACAAACTTTTTTCAACGAGGGAATTAACCCGGGAAAAGATCTTCGGGTTTAAGCCCAGGTGCTTGTCCATGGAACCCATGGCAGAACGCAGGGAGCGGGCAGTGAGATCTATCATCCATCCAATGTCGTCAGGGCTTACAAAATGCCAGGTAGGCCGGAGAACATGTGTGCGCAGGATCTGTCCTTTATTGATGGCGTTTAAAATAGTTTTTTGTGAAGAGCCGGGTAACCTTGCACCTAAAGCCCAGAGAGCCATTGCAAAATCCTGGCTTTGCACGGCACCCAGATATTTCACCAGTTCTCCAGGCTTTTTAATTGTATGCGCGCTTACCTGCTGCGCCTGCAGGCGGGCAAAAGAGATCTCGTTAAATTTCATATGCAGTTAGTGGGGTAGGTGACCAGCTGATCTTCACAGCGCTGATCTTTGGCGTTTCGAGGCGGGAGTCGTTGAGGGCAATAAATCCATTTCTCAAATAGAATTTAAGAGGACTGAGGTAAGGTTCATTATTTGCCTTGAGGTAATTATCGCGGTCGATCACCCACCCGTAAAGCCGGCTTTCATTCTGTTTTAACTGTTCAAGTAATTTTGTGCCGTATCCTTTCCGCTGTATTAACGAAGAAAGAATAATGGCGAACCAGCGGCAATCTTCTCTTTCAAAGCTAAAAGCCCAGCCGAAAATTGTGTTTTCATTCCGGAGCAGGAGATGACGCTGCCCGTGTAGCGCCTGCAGATAAACGTCAAGCTCCCCCTGGTCTGCAAATGCGAGCTGTTCAGGGTATTCCTCATTCCAGAGCAGGAACACTCCCTGCTTTTGATCCGCAGAAAGCTTTGTTACGGATTCGATCGTATAACTGGAAATGGTCATTGCCAGGACAAAAATAAACTATTTACACATTGGCAAAAGATGAGGGTTCAGCCCCCGCAAAAGGGGGGAAGTCGATCCGTTCCCTGCTTTGAGCTATTTTTTGCGCCAGCACGCGATGCCAGATTTATTTTTGCAGGGATGAGATTAAAATACGTGTGTGCACTGGCAGGTATCTTGCTGTTTTTTGCAGGATGCAGGGAAAAAGAAGCGGATGAAGATCTTCACGTTCAATACCGCAAGCTGAAACAATACTTGCAGGGTTACAGGGAGATCCGCGACGAGGGAGGCTGGCCTGTAATAAAGGCCAAAGGCGTGCTGATGGCAGGGGTGAAGGACAAGGAAGTGGAAGTATTGCGCGATCGCCTCGCCGTTACTGGTGAACTAAAAAATAAATACAGCAATACCCACAATTCTGAATTTGACGATGAAGTGAAAAAGGCCGTCGTTAAATTTCAAAAGAACCATGGACTGCAGCCTTCGGGCGTAGTGGATAAACGAACTCTTTTTGAGCTGAACATTCCTGTGGAGTATCGTATTCTTCAGATCGAAAAAAATATGGAGAGATGGAGATCTTTCCGTTCAAAAGACGATAAAGATTTTATCCTCGTAAATATTGCTGATTATAGTCTTGAAGCGGTAGAGAACGATAGCGCACGTTTGCAGATGAGCGTGATCGTAGGCAAGCTGTATCGCAAAACACCGACATTCAGCGAAAAAATGACCCAGGTGGAATTTAATCCCAAATGGCATGTGCCTCCAACTATATTGAAGGAAGACATGATCCCTAAAATACAGGCTGATACCGGTTATCTAAGGAAAAACAACCTGAAAGTATTTCAGAAAAATGAAGCTGTTGATGCTTCAAAGGTCAACTGGAACGAAGTTTCTTCTAACGCGGATTATTCGCTGGTGCGGGACGCTGATGCGCAGAATCCCCTGGGCGTGGTAAAATTCCTTTTTCCGAATAAATATTCCGTTTATATGCACGATACCCCGCAAAAGGATCTCTTTAAAAAGAAGAACCTGTTTGCAAGCTCCGGTTGTATACGTCTGGCAAAGGCTGTTGAGCTGGCGCATTACGTAATGGCCAGGGACAAGGGCTGGAGCGCATCAAAAGTGGACAGTATTATCAGCACTGGCAACACCAGGAGGTTTAATCTTGACAAACCTCTGATGGTGCATATTCAGTATTTTACTTCGTGGGTGGATAAAAGCGGTGACCTGCAATTCCGCAGGGATATCTATGGCCGGGATGTGCGTATTGAAAAGCAGGAAAAAGAAGCAGATAAAAAACAAACGGATAAGAATGCTGCCGACTGGTAATACGGATATTCAACCACTAAGAACACTTAGCGCACACTTAGATGTATAGAGCTTCGCAAAAGTAAAAAGTGCCGCAATCTTCCTTTGTGCCTTCTTAGTGGTTAGTTTTTAATTTGTAAAAACCGGTAAAGGCTTCCGTAAGCGCGGCAGGTATACGTGAAAGCGCGACATAAAATTTTAGCTATTAACTTTGTGACCTTCCAAAAAAGCACGCTTCAGCGTGCTTGCTCAGTGTTCTTGCACTGTCGATCATTATGATTAACACAGAAAAAACTCTTAGTGTTTTCTAAGTGCGCTTAGTGTGCTTAGTGGTAGCGCCGCAGGCATACGTGAAAGCAGAAATTAATTTGTAAAAACTGGTAATGGCTTCCGCAACGGGTTTGGAATATCAATGTCCACATCAGGATGCACGGAAATAGTGGGAATCGAGATCCTGGTAATTCTTGATTTTGTTTTCTTCGTTTTTTTCACTTCCTGGATCACCATTTCGGAGGTAATAATGGTGTCGATGGCACTGACAATTTCTTCCTCAAAAAATTTCTGCTTGTATCTGGCTCTTAAAGATTTTTTAAGAAAATTCAGGACAGTCGCTCCATATAACATGCCCGCTACATTGGCAGGATCGAGGGCGCGGTGTTTATTCCATAATGCATCGAGGCCGGTGCCAACAATACCTTCTCTTGTAATGCAATGGATCAGATCGACACAATCTTTCAGTCCGGCGCGGTTAGCCAGGTCAACGGTAAAGACTTCCCGCAGTTCGGTAGGTTTCCTGTACAGGATCTTGTACACACGGATGGCTCTGCCGTTGGTAAGCATTACCCAGTCGATGCCTTCGTTGGCTCCAAAGTCGATGGCTGGCCGAAGATGAGCGTCGATGAGCGATAATGAAAATGGTTTTACTTCAATGATGAAATGACGTTTGCCATTTACCTCGATCACAAAATCTGCATAGGTACCCTTGATCATGTATTCTGTCTTGATCTCATCCTGCGGGGCATATCCAAGCACTTCCGTAAGAAAGGAGCTCATAACAAGACGTGTGCCTGGCTCATCAAGCGCTGTAATTTTTCCACCCAGGTATTTGCGGGAGTATTTGCGGAGGCTTTCAAGGAGCCTGGCCTTTTTTTTCGGTGACAGCATGGCTAAAACTATTTGTTACCTAAAGATAGTATACGGAACGCTGTTTGCCGCATTCAGAGCTAAAGTCGGGAGGTAGTACCTACTGCAGGCCATTAAGGCATGGAGGCCAAGTACGGCCGCCATAAGTCCCTATCTGTTTTCCACTTAATTATCTTCACTTTGTATTTTAACGACCTTACTCTGCCAGTGCGTTGGCCGTCGTCCCCTTTGTGCAAACGTTTGATTGCGAAATCTCTTTGTGTCCTTAGTGTTTAAACTACCGTGTGCATTCGCGAACCTCTGTGCCGCGGTGGTTAAGTAAACGGAATGCATGACACACTCCTGTGCCGTTGTGGTTAAGTAAAACGGAATGCAGGACACACTCCTGTGTCTCCGTGGTTAAACAGACGGAATACAGGACATACTCCTGTGCCGCGGTGGTTAAATAAACGGAATGCAAGACACGCGCTCCTGTGTCGCTGTGGTTAAATAAACGGAATGCAGGATACGCTACCAACCTACCGCACGGGCCCGCTCGTCCACCCACTGGGTGGCCGCCGCGTACCTCGTACCTCGTACCTCGTACTTGCTGCCTGCTCCTTCGTACTTTCCTGCGGCACAATCAGCTTCAACGCCCCCGGCATACACTTCGCTTCTACCTTTGACACTTTTCCAATATACTCCCCATCTACCTGGAAATCCATTTTCCTCGACGTTTCGATACGCACCGACGTAGCCTGCAGGAATTCGATCTTTTTCGGGTTGAAGCGCTGGAACTTCAGAAACATTTTGCCCACCTGCCAGAGATTAAGTCCTCTCACCACCACCACTTCAAAAACACCATCATATATGCTGCCATCGGGATTGATAGTTGCCCCGGTTCCATATTTGCTCGCATTGGCTATGAGCAGCATCGAAGCTTCGCGCTGCACTTCCTCGTTCCTGGTGCTCACATATACGGTCATTCTTTTTTTCCTCCTCAGGGCTTTAATGAGTGCAAGAGCATAGCCTATCTTTCCGCGGATGGATCCCTGCTGAAAATATTTTACCAGCTGGGCGTTGATCCCAATATCACTGAGATGGAGGCAGATCTCACTATCATTTATGCGTATGAGATCAGTAGAACGGATCTCCCCGGTGTTGAGCACTTCCAGGGCCTTCTGAGGGTCTTCGGGGATCTGGAGTTCTTTCGCCATTCCGTTGGCTGAACCTGCGGGCAGGATGCCCATTGGAATTTGTGTGCCAAGCATGAGCTTTGCCACCATGGTAACGGTGCCGTCTCCTCCTACAGCCACCACAAGTTCCGGGTGAAAGTTGCGAACCCTTACTGTAAGCTTGTTATAACAATCATCCACCGGCATCATAAAAAAATCGATGGTATTCGGCAGCTTACTGAAGTGATCCTCTATGATCTGTTTCCAGTCAATATTTTTTTTTCTTCCTGAACCTTTATTAATTACAAATAGAATTCGGTTTATTTGGTGGGTCATATAATAACTTTGGGTATGATTTTTTATACCTATGGGTGTATGATACAAAAAGCTTGCCTGTGCGTTCTGAGAAACTGGTAAATAAGTTACTGCGTCTTTTATGGGTAACCAGGAGGCCTGTTATATGGGTTTTTGACGGTTATGGGGACGCAGATGACGTGATCGTACAGGGTTATGTTCTTAAGCTCAGCCCCCTGGGCAGGAAGACCTACCGGCAGAACTGGCTGGTTAACCTTTTCTCTCTTGTGCGTTTGTTTGTTGTGAGTCCTAAGAAAAACGCCAGGGTGCTGATCGAATGGAATGGGGAAATACATGAACAGGTCACTGACCGCCATGGCTATTTTAAGTTTGAATGGAAGCCGATCAATCCGGTTACGCCCGGACGGCATGAAGCGAAGGTGAGTTACCTGTCACCCGGAACCACCCCCACGGTAATGGCAAGTACGGTTTGTTCCATTTTTATTCCGCACCTGTACCAGTATAATTTTATTTCTGATATCGACGACACGTTCCTGGTTTCGCATTCGGCCAGTATTTTTAAGAGGCTGTACGTGCTGTTCACTAAAAATGCGAGAAGCCGTAAACCTTTTGACGGAGTGGTAAACCATTATCGTTTGCTGTCGGAGTCGGCGTCGCGGGATGGCATTCCGAATCCTTTTTTTTATGTATCGAGCAGCGAATGGAATCTGTATTATTATATCCGTGAATTCTGCAGGAAGCAGGGAATGCCCCGGGGTGTTTTTTTATTAAGCAATATGAAGCGCCTGCATCAGCTTTTCAATACCGGCCAGGGAAAACACAGCACCAAATATGTAAGAATTGCGAGGATACTGAAGTCATATCCCGATCATCAATATGTGTTGCTGGGTGATAATTCACAAAAAGATCCTGAGATCTACCAGGCTATTGCGAGGGATTTTCCGAACAGGATCTTTGCCGTGTATATCCGGAATATAAGGAGATCAAAGGAAGCAGCTACCAGCGATATTATGCAAGAGATCGGGCAGATGGGTGTAAAATGTTGTCTGTTTAAAAGAAGCTCTGAAGCAATCGAGCATTCCAGGTTGGTAGGGTTGATTAAGGATGTGGTCTGATTGCGGTACAACATGCCGTCCCTACGGGACTCTGTTTAATCTCTTTTCTGGTTTCTAACAACATTGCGTCCCTACAGGACGCAGGGCCGACTTAGGCTCCACCATAAAAATATAGTTGAAAGCCGATCCCGTAGGGATCAGATGTTGTTAGAAACGTTAACCAGTATCGACATTGGAGTCCCGTAGGGACGGCATAATAATCCCTGAAGCAAACCTGGCAGCTAAACTTCCAAAGTCTTGTAAGGATGGGATGTCATAATAATCCTGTCCGGCAGAACTAAAAAAAACTCCAGGTTACGGAATACAAACATGCAACTCCCATAAGCTAAACGTCCGGCGTCCTGTAAGGACGCGATGTCGTTAAAAATCGCTTTAAAAAATGGAAGGAAGTCCCGTAGGGACGAAATGTTCCGCGATGCAAACCTGGCATTAAAATTTCTTACTTTGTACTATGTCAACATTTAACGAACTCATCAACAGCTCCACTCCCTTGCTCGTGGATTTTTCGGCGGAGTGGTGCGGACCCTGCCAGGCCCTGGCGCCTATATTGTCGGAGGTGTCGAAGGAACTTAACGGGAAAGCTAAAGTGATAAAAGTGGACATCGATAAAAATCCGGCCGCTGCCAATGCCTATGGTATTCGGTCTGTTCCGACTTTATTATTGTTTAAAGAAGGCAAGATTCTTTGGAAGCAGAGTGGGGTTTTACCGGCGAATGAACTGGTAAAAGTAGTTACTGGGTTTCTCTGACGAAGATCTGCGGACTTGCATTCCGTAAGTTTTACCGCAAAGAACGCAAAGTAGGCGCAAAGGACGCAAAGAACATGAAACAAAAACTCGAAACTGTTGTTTAGCTTCTCGGGATGTGTTTTTTGATAAATGTTTCGCAAGCCTCATGCCATTCTAATAACACTTTGCGTCGGTCCTTATCGACCTGGGCGCTGAGTTTCATAAAATTTTCGGTGGTGGCTTTATGCTCGCTTAACGCTTTATTAAACAGCATGGACTCTTCCACGCTATGTTCAGCAGCGGCTGTGGCGTTAAAGCTTAAGATCACTTTCTGAAAATTATCGCTTGCTACAAAAAATAGGGAAATGTCCTTTAATTTATTCTCCGCTTCGTCTTTATAAAACAGCAGCACCTGCTCAAGCGATCTTTTCAATTCCTGGTCTTCACGAAAGGCAGGCATAGCTAGCAGATCGGATAATGCCTTGGAACTGATCTTTCCCAATGCGTCGCGATTCTGTTCTATGCCACTTACGTCGTTCTTGTTCATGGCCTCCATGAGGTAGGATTCCTGCTTATAACAATTAAAAAACACCCGGTAAAGTGAATTATAATACTCATACACTTTTGAAGCAGCGGCCAGTTTCTTTTCTGCTTCCGTTTCGGGCGTAGGAGTGATGTTATAACGTGTTACAAAATTGGCGAACTCAATATTGAACATATCGCCGGCCTGTTTCGCGCGGGCATCCGCCATTTCCCGTGCCTGCATATAAGCTTCCATCGCATCATAGGAATGCTCTGCGATCTTCTCCATGTTGACCAGTCGAGAAAAATCTTCATTTGAAACAGCATATTGCATCCGCAAAAAACGCAGTGCACTGTCACGAAGAGCGGTGCTCCCATCGTAAGGCAACAATTCGAAAATGCGCACAATGCCGTTCTCAATAGCCGCGGTTACCTCTTTCCTTTTTTCTTCGGTGCGGGTAGAAGAGCGTCCGTGAGCGGCAGCACGTGTATAATCCCAGCTCTTTTCCTGGATGCCGGCAAAAACAGATCTGAATACATCATAATATTCGCGGGCATTTTTATAATACTCAACTGGCAATTCCTGGGCTCCCGAAGGAAAGCTCCTGCAAAGCAACAATATTATAAGTGTATTTTTTATTGCGGTAATCATGGCTGATGTTTTGCTGAAAGAGCGATCAGGTCATTCAGGATGTTTACGCTTTCCTGCAGGATAATATCTTTCTTGAGTGTTTCAATAGTGTTTTCGGTATTCTTCCTGTAATATTCCATCATAGCAAGCAGCTTTCCGTTTTGTGAATTGCTGCTTATCAGTAACTGCTCATTTTCCGAGGAAGTAAAAAGACCTTCTATATGACTGCTGAATCTTCTTTGTTTGTCAGTATACGCCTTGATTTGCGGCAGGGTAAGCGCTATCTTTTCGCTTTTATGACGACTTTTCTGCAGGCTATCACCCACAGCAACGATCTCTGTAAAACGGGAGTTAGAGGCTATTCTCTGCTCGCTCATGTGTCGGAGCGAATCCTTAGGCAATGGGGCCAGCTGCTGGAACGACACATCTTTGTCCACTGAATCCATAGATAGAAAGTAAGGGTAGGCTGATTCTTTTTCCATCACTCTTTCAACTATTCCCGGAATTTTAATGTCAGGCTCAATGCCTGCGCCCTGGTGGCTTTGCCCTGATACACGGTAAAATTTTCCGCCGGTTACTTTCATGAAGCCAAACGCTGCGCTTTGTTCCCTGTTACTGTTCCGGTCGTAATAGGAAGAGTCGGCCATTACAATGCTCTGTGCGGTACCTTTTCCAAATGTGGTGGCTCCAACTATCACCGCACGGTTATAATCCTGCAGTGTTGCGGTTACCAGCTCTGATGCTGATGCGCTGGCGGAATTCACCAGTACCACTAACGGCCCATCATAGATCAGTCCGCGATTAAGGTCTTTTAATAAAAAAGGATTCCCGCTCTTTGGTTTATAAATGGCCACCGGTCCTTCGTCGATAAATATTCCTGCAAGTCCCATCGCTTCACGCATCGAACCGCCTCCATTATATCGCAGGTCAATGATCAGGCCGTTGATGGAGTCCAGCTTTAATTCGATGATCTCCTTGGCTACATCATTTGCAAGTCCCTGCCTGCTGTCTGCTTCTTCGTTCAGGTAAAAGCTGGGGATGGGAATATATCCCATTTTTTTTCCTTCAAAATTCACCACATAACTATTAAGCGTGTTTTCTTCTGCCTGGATCTTTTCTTTTTTGAGCGTAACCGTTACCAGCTTAAGGTCTTTTTTCTGAACTTTTAATTCTACAATGTTTGACGTTGATCTTTCGAAATCGCGGTAAAAATCCTCGAGTCCTGTATTTTCAACCACCACTTCATCTTCATCTTTAAAACGGAAGGAGAGGATCAGGTCTTTTTCGTGCAGGCTGTTGCTTTTCCACGCCGGTCCCCCAGGTGTAAGACCAGCGATAAGGATATTGCCGTTCTCATCTTCAGTAACCGTAAAGCCGAATGAATTCTCTTCAGTAAAAATGGAGTTGTTGTAGGATTGAAGATCCCTGGAATTAAAATAATTGCTATGCGGATCGCTGCGGCGGGTCAATGCATTGCTCATGCAATCGCCCAGGTGATGTACCAGGTGCTGATCGTCCCTGAAGCTTTTGAGGTGGTGATTGAGCCGCCTGACTGATTTTTGCCTTGCGTTTTCCTTTAGTTTTCCGGCAATGCCAAGTTCCGGGTCGCGAAGATCGCCTATGTTGGTGGAAGGAGCAGTAAGTTCCAGCAGGCATTCGTATTTTATTCGTTTGTCAATGCGCCGTGTAAGCTCATTCATGTCGCGACAAAAGATCCTGTCCTTTTTACCATATGAAAATGTGATGGTATCCTGCGCGGAGAATTCTAATTTTCTTTTTCCGAGCTCTTCTATCACTGAATCGATCTGTGGCAGTCTTTTTTTAAAGATGGAGAACGACTGGCGAATGAGCTGGCAATGAACATCCGTATTTTCCGCAGTATTGATCACCTTGAGCAGCTCCTCTTTATCCTGCTCCAGGAAAATGATGCTGCGCTCGTCTGCCTCCTTTAAAAATATTTCAAGCACCTGCGCGTTGGTGGTCGCGTCAAATTTCGGCGCACTGTAATGCTGCGATGCCAGGGTACTTAAAACGTGAAGTTGCTGAAGGCATACAGTGTCGAAGTTCTGGGAGGTGCCAAAAAAACTGAGCAATGAGCAGAGAAGAAGTGCTATAAAGCGAAAAGGCATTAAGGATAATTCTTTCCTCTATCCTTAAATAATTATGCCAGCGCAAAAATTACGTGTTCATCAAACCTCTGTCACTCCCCATAAAAACAGGGTGACCCGGAAAATAATAGCCAAACGTAGAAAAAGAATTGATCAGTGATCAAATAGGACGGTTGAGGTCCCATTTCTCAAGGTAATCGGCCACTCTGCGAACAAAGCTTCCCCCCAGTGAACCATCCACAACTCTGTGGTCATAACTCAGCGAAAGGAACATAAACTGCCTGATGCCGATCATGTCGCCCTGCGGTGTTTCAATTACTGCCGGTTTTTTCTTAATGGTACCTACAGCAAGAATGGCAACCTGTGGCTGATTGATGATTGGCGTGCCCATCACGTTACCAAAATTTCCAACATTGGTAAGAGTGAAGGTGCCGCCCGAGATCTCGTCGGGAGCAAGTTTATTATTACGCGCGCGGTTAGCCAGGTCGTTTACTGCCTTTGTAATTCCAAGAAGATTTTTTTCGTCCGCATTTTTAATTACGGGAACGATGAGGTTTCCGGAAGGCAGAGCTGCGGCCATTCCGATATTAATATTCTTGCGTTTAATGATCTTGGTGCCGGTCTGATCAACTGAAACATTGATCATCGGGAAATCCTTGATGGCTTTGGCAACGGCTTCAATAAATAAAGGTGTGAATGTGAGCTTTTCTCCTTCGCGTTTTTCGAATTCTTTTTTTGCTTTTTCTCTCCATAACACCAGGTTGGTAACGTCGGCTTCCACAAATGAAGTTACGTGTGGCGAAACATGCTTGCTCATTACCATATGATCGGCAATTAACTTGCGCATTCGGTCCATGTCGATGATCTCATCGCCACCACCGACTGAAACAGCGGGCCTGTTGACCACCACTGAATTCTCAGAAGAAGAAGATGATTGTTTTGTTTCCTGTTTTGGAGCAGCAGCTGCTGCCTGAGCAACTTTGCCGCGGTTTGGAAGATAGGCGAGGATATCGGCCTTGGTTACACGGCCTTCCTGCCCGGTGCCATTAATTGAATCAAGTTCTTCAATGGAGATACCTTCTTCCTTGGCAATGCTTTTTACCAACGGGCTGTAAAACTTATCTGATTTTGAGACCCCGATAGCTATCGGGGCGGCTTTTGTAGCGGGCTCAGATCTTTGAGCTGATGCAGGTGCAGCGCTTGCAGTTTCCTTTTTAGGTTCCGGACTGCTTGTTTTGGGAGCTTCAGTGCTTCCGGCAGATGCTTCGCTGCTGATAACGCCTATTACAGCGCCTACCTGCACAACATCGCCTTCTTTAAAAAGACGCTTCACCAAAGTTCCTTCAAAAGGAGAGGGGATCTCGCTGTCAACCTTATCGGTAGCGATCTCTAAAACGGTTTCGTCGATCTTAATTTTTTCACCTTCATTCTTAGTCCACTTTATAATCGTTGCTTCCGCCACGCTTTCGCCCATCTTAGGCATGATCAAATCAAAATTCGCCATCGTTATTTCTTAAGACCTACAAAAATAGGTTTCCTGAGCAGTAAATGCCAATTTATTTTGTGGTAATATTTTGTACATTCGGTTACCTTTTTATCGCTGATCTGATTCAGGATCAGGGTGTGACAGGAAAAAAACATAACTCCCAAAAATGGAAAAACAATTTAAACTGATTGCCTGCAGCATCCTGATGATCTGCGCCACTACTAATTTTACAGCGACAACGCCTGGAAAAGGTTTTACTGAAAACAAAGGCCAGATGCATGATCAGAATAACAAGTCCCGTCCCGATGTGTTGTTCTCTGGCGGAGAAAAGAGTTTTAATTATCATTTGAGAAAGGACGGTATCAGTTACCAGCTATCAAAAGTTTCTGAATGGAAAAAGATCTCTGAGCTGCCGGTAATGCGTGGCGTTAGGGTGCCTGTAGACGTGAAAGTAGCAACAAAAATTGACGTTGCCAGGGTGGATATTACCTGGCTGAATTGCAGTCCTGGTTTTATTACTGAAACGGATGAACAGGTGCCGGGAGTCGAAAATTTTTATGGTACAGGTTCACCCAATGGCATCATAAATGTGCGCTCCTTCACTGGGGTAACTTACCGTAATATATATAATGGTATTAATGCACATTATTATATGCAAGGTGGAGAACTTAAGTATGATCTTATTGTTGCTGCCGGGGCCGATTATCATCAGATCGGCTTAAAGCTGGAAGGCGCAGATAAAATAGTGATTGACAAAAGCGGTAATGTTGTTATTTCTACCGTATTGGGAGACATCATTGAAGGAGCGCCTGTTGTATATCAGCATGGACATCAATTAAAAGCCAACTGGATCCTTGTTGAAAACGTGCTGCGTTTTAATGTACAGGCATATGATCCTGGCGCGGAGCTGCTCATAGATCCACCGGTACGCGCATGGGGGACTCTTTACGGCGGTAACGGTGACGATTTTTTCACGCATAGCACTACTGATCCTTCAGGAAATATTCTTGCCTGCGGATTGACCGGCTCAACAGGAAATATAGCAACGTCAGGTTCACACCAGATGTCGCTCAACGTTGATCCTGATGGTTTCCTTTTGAGAATGGATGCAGCAGGAAACAGGGTGTGGGCAACTTATTATGGAGCAGACGGGCTCGACTACCTGGGATCATGCTCGTATGATAATAGCGGGAATATATTTGCATGCGGACTTACAGAAGGCGGTCCGTCTACTGAAATAGCAACACCGGGTAGCCATAAAAACACCACGAGTGCGATCATCTCCGCTTTCCTTGTAAAATTTAACGGGAATGGCGTGCGTCAGTGGGGAACTTATTACGGCGGCACTACTATAGAAGCTGCTTACGGCTGTCAGGCTGATGCAACCGGAAATATATATATCAGCGGGCTGGCATATTCAACTTCAGGTGTTAGCACGCCGGGCTCGCATCAAGCCGCATTCGGAGGAAGCTCTGATGCTTTTCTTGCAAAGTTCAGCGGAGCAGGTGTCCTGTTGTGGGGTACTTATTACGGGGGAAATACCGATGAAGATAGTTTCAGCTGCACGGTAGATGCGGCAGGAGATGTGATCATAGGTGGCTCTACGGGTTCCACAAATAACATATCAACCAGTGGAGTGCATCAGACTGCGCTTGCTGGCGGTACCGATGGTTTTGTGGCGAAATTCAACAGTTCGGGGGTTAGACAATGGGGAACTTATTTTGGAGGCGCCGGTGACGAAGCGGTCAACCGTATAAAAACCGACGCGTCAAACAGAATCTACGTACCAGGGTCAACCGATTCGCAGGCAGGGATTTCTCTCAACGGACATCAGATAGCCATGGCAGGATCTACTGACGGATATATTTCGGTATTCAGTCCGACAGGCGGTCAGCTATATGGTTCTTATTATGGAGGTACCGGCGATGACGCGGCCTTTGCGTGTGATATTGATGCTGCGGGAAATTTTTATATCAGCGGAACCACCGGCAGCGCTGGAAATATCAGTACATCCGGGTCGTACCAGCAGGTTTACGGAGGAGGCACTTCGGATGTTTACCTGGTAAAATTTAATGCGCTCTGTGCCTGTCCGTCAAACGGTACCCGCGACTGGGCTACATATTACGGAGCAGGCGGAGACGAGCAGGGTAATTCATGTACGCAGGACCAGGGTGCAATAATAGTGGCAGGTCTTGCCGACGTTCAGAGTGCTGCTGTGATGTGTTCGCAGGGATGCCACCAAAGTACATTCGGTGGTGGCGTCAATGATGGATTCCTCGTTAAGTTCCAGGTATGTCAGCCAAGCATAAATACCACGCCTGTTGCAAGCCAGACTGCCTGCGTAGGAACAAGTGCTACTCTTTCCGCATCGGGCGCTAATGTTTCATGGTTTTCAAATCCTACGTCAACAGTGGTTATAGGCACGGGGCCAACAATAGTTCAAACCACGTCCGCCTCCGGTGCTTACAGTGTTTATGCACAGGATGCTTCCTGCACAGCTGCACGCACACTTATCACTTATACGGTATTCCCGGGTCCTGCATTGTCCGTAGATCAATACCCTGCGTTGACCTGTCCTGGAAGTGCTATCACGTTAAGTGCTTCAGGGGGCGGTAATTTGTTATGGACAGGAGGTTCAACCAATTATACTTTGGGGATTAAAGCCTTCCCGGGAGATTCATACACAGTGACGAGCACAAACTTTTTAGGTTGTGTATCCACGGTCATCTATACTCCGAACGTTGATCCATGTGTAAGCCTAAAAGAAAATTCCGAAAATGAACTTGTCATCTTTCCTAATCCCGCGAAGAATAGTATCAGGATCTCATATGTGAGTGGTGCAAAGCTAAAGATTTATAATGCCATCGGCGCCGTGGTGATGAACGTAACAACATCAGGCGATAAAACCGAAATAGATCTTAGCATTTTATCGCCGGGAGTTTATTTTATAGAAGCAGAGCTCGATGGGCGTACGCAAACAAAAAAGATCATCAAACAATAACAATATATATAAATCAATAAACCATCAATAAAACATGAAAGCAAATATCCTTTACAGTGTTGTTCTTTTTCTGGCAATCTCGGTCAGCCCTGCTGACGCCGGCTTGCGGGGTTCAATAATACCTGAGAAGACGGGATTGAACTTCACTCAAAACCTCGGGCAGGTGACCGGCTTTGATCAGAAGCGGCATCCTGAAGTAAAATTCCACGCCACGCAAAAAGGAGTGGATATTTTCTTGCTCGAGACCGGACTTGCTTATCAATTCAGACGCGTTTATAGTGCTCCGGCAAAAAAATTCTCTCCACTCAGTAAAAAAAGTGATGAGGCAACAGAGATTCAAAAAGCAAATGAGCAGATGAGGACCGAAACCTACCGCACTGACCTGGTGCTTGTAAACGCAAACAAAAATGCGAGGATCACTTCTGAAGGGATGTCAGATGACTATGAGAATTATTATAACCACGATGTTCTGAACGTGCACAGCTATTCAAAGGTAACTTATCATGAAGTTTATCCCGGGATAGATTGGGTGATCTATAGCGCCGGTGGTATTTTAAAATATGATTTTGTTGTACATCCTGGCGCAGATCCTTCTCAGATCAGGATCACATTCTCGCATTTTAGTGACTGGAAGATCAATCGTGAGGGTTCTTTTGAGTTAAGCACGGATCTGGGTTCAATAACAGAACAACACCCCGTGTCGCTCCAGGATAATAAACCGGTTCGCACAGATTTTCAGCTTTCAAATAACGAGCTCAGCTTTAACATCAGCAATTATGATCAGACAAAGGAACTGGTGATCGACCCTGCTGTAACCTGGGCTACCTATTACGGAGGCAACGCCACGGATGAGGCAAACGGTGTTGATCTTGACGCTTCAGGAAATGTTTACATGACGGGGAGAACAACTTCTGCCGGAAATATTGCATCGGGTGGTTACCAGAATACTTACGGAGGCAGTACTGATGGATATATTGTGAAGTTCGATGCAGCTGGAAATCGTTTATGGGCCACCTATTACGGAGGAAGTGCTCTTGATTTCGGTTATTTTTTATGCGTTGATCCTCTGGGTGATATTTATATTGCAGGAACGTCCGCATCGTCATCGGGCATCAGTTCAAACGGACATCAGAATTCTTTTGGAGGTTATAATGATGCCTTCCTGCTGAAAATGAATTCCGCAGGTACACGTCTCTGGGCAACATATTATGGAGGCACCGGCGACGACAGTGGCGCAGGTTGCACCGTAGATAATAATGGTGATGTTTATCTGTGCGGAACTACCAAATCAACTGCAAACATTGCATCTGGTGGACATCTAAATTCACAAAGCGGCGCATACAATGCCTTTCTTGTAAAGTTCAGCAGCGGCGGCGTGCGCCAGTGGGGAACCTACTATGGCATCACCGGATCAACATACGGTAACGCGTGCATCACAGATGCATCGGGAAATGTATTTCTGTGTGGCGAAACCGATTATGCTACAGATATTGCAAGCAATGGTCACCAGAATACTGTTGGTGGTACCTCCAGCTTTCAATCAGATGGTTTTCTTGCAAAATTTAATTCTGCAGGGGTTAGGCAGTGGGGCACCTATTACGGTGGTGATTCATACGATCAGATCATGGCCTGTGTTACTGATGCTGCTGGAAATGTGTTCGCCGTAGGAGGGTCTCTTTCAGAAGATAATATTGCAACGCCGGGAAGTCCGCAGGATTCCCATTGGGGTGCATTTGACTGTTTCGCAGTGAAATTTTCTTCTTCGGGTGTCAGGCAGTGGGGTACCTATTATGGATATTTTGACCAGGAAACTTTCTATGGCGCGGATATGGATGCGGCAGGAAATCTTTACGCGGTTGGCTATATGGAGTACGTGCAGGATAACTATGATTTTATTGTTGCCAAGATCAGCAGTTCAGGAACTTTCATATGGACAGCCCAGTATGGTGACAGCGGGTTTGAATTCGGCAAGGCCATTGCGACAGATGGTATGGACACTTATGTTTGCGGTACAACGGAATCGCATTCCGGAATTGCCAGTGGTGGTTTTCAGAACACCTTTGGTGGAGGCAACAACGACGCCTGTCTTATTAAATTTGGTTGCTTCGCTGTAACTCCAAACGTTACCGTTGGCAAGCAGGAATACTGTGTTGGCGACATGGCCAAGGTTACAGGACCAGCGGCGTATTCTTATACGTGGCATACAGGTGCTTCAGGTTCAGTGTTGCAATTCATAGTTACGGAATCAAATCAGTATACCTATAATTTTCAGGATGCGCAAAAGTGTCCGGGGCAGGGAGATTTCAATATATCGGTAATAGAATGCACCGGTCTGAGCGAATGGAAAAATGCCGGAAGCTGGTACGTTTCACCTAATCCAACATCCGGAAAAATATCGATCAGCTCTTCCAGTGAAGTTCCATATGAGATCTATGATTACACAGGCAAAAAACTCGTTTCGGGAAAATTATCTGTTGGATCAAATGCCGTCGATCTCTCAGGATACGCTCCAGGTCTGTATTTTATCAGGTCAGCTGACGATCAGCAGTCAGTTATTTTAACCGGCAGGTAGTAGTGTCAATTGATACCGTAATAAAAATTAATTAAGCAGAGTCTGTTCAAATTATATTTTAAAATGAAATTCCTGGTCACTGTATTAGTGTTGGTCGCTGCTATAGGTAAGTCAGCCGACATTGCGCCGGGCGTGCGTGCAAACATAGGTAAGAGCTCACTAAAATTTACTGAGAATAAGGGGCAGATACTGGGACCAGACGGGGCTCCGCATCCTGAAATAGATTTTGTTACAGGCAAGGGTGGTCTTACAATTTTTATCGGGGAAAACGGATTGTCTTACCAGGTCAGGAAAAATAATTACCGGGACACGAAAAATAATCACGACGGCAACGAGAGGAGACAAGTAAAGGAATTGCTGAGCACCGAAACTTTCAGGATGGATATGCAGCTTGAAAATGCCAACAGCAATGTGCGCATCAGTACCGAAGGAAAAAGTACAGGATGCAGTAATTATTACAGCAGGGGAGTAACGGATGTGCATTCCTACAGCAAAGTGACGTACCATAATGTTTATAACGGCATCGACTGGATAATTTACATCAATGACAATAAGCTGAAATACGATTTTGAGGTTCATCCGGGCGCTGATCATCGGCAGATCAAATTAAAGTTTAATCACCAGGAAGGTCTCTCCCTGAATAACGATGGCACCCTGTCAATTAGCTGCAGGCTGGGAACTGTTACTGATCTTAAGCCGCAGAGTTTCCAGGGTGCTGCATCTGTTGCAAGCAGTTATGTTCTTCGTCAAAATATTGTTCAGTTTAATGTGGACAGGTATGATCACTTAAAGACGTTGGTGATAGATCCTTCTGTTATATGGAGTACTTATTTTGGAGAAGATGCAGATGAGAAGGTATATGGATGCACAGTCGATTCCCAGCAGAACGTTTACATTGCCGGAGCAACCGATTCGCAGGGTCTTATTGCACCCGGAGGATACCAGGAAAATTATGGTGGTCTGACCGATGCGTTCCTGGCAAAGTTTGATATGGATGGTCTTCTGTTGTGGTCTACCTATTATGGAGGTTCCGCGCAGGACATCGGCTACTCGTGCGCTGTTGATGCTCTCGACAATGTTTACCTGTGCGGAATTACTGCATCGTCTTCGGGAATAGGGTCGGGGGGATTTGACAATACTTACGGAGGCAACTCTGATGCATTTCTTGTAAAGTTTGACAATGGCGGCTCCCTGCAGTGGGCTACTTACTACGGAGGCTCCAACGTTGATTATGGTAACGAATGCGCTGTTGATCCTTCGGGAAATGTTTACCTGGCAGGATGTACAAGTTCCAGTGCCGGTATCTCAACTCCAGGTTCTCATCAACCAACTTATGGTCAGAGTATGGATGCTTACCTGGTAAAGTTTAATAGCGCCGGATCACGATTGTGGGCCACTTATTACGGCGGTAGTGGCGAGGAAAGTGGTTTTAATTACAAAGTGTCTTGTGCAACCGACCCATCAGGAAATATTTTTTTAGCAGGAACAACCTCGTCCAATAATAATATTTCGAGCTCAAACGGTCACCAGATCTATTTCGGTGGTGCATATTTTGATTGCTTCATGGTGAAGTTCAATGGCAGCGGTGTTCGCCAGTGGGCAACCTATTTAGGAGGAAGCGGCATGGAGGAGGTTGCCGATTGCACTACAGATGCGCAGGGATATAGTTATCTTACCGGTACAACCAAATCAGGAAATAATATCGCCTTCCAGGGCTTCGATAATTTTGTGAACCAGTCAAGTTACGATGACCTGTTCCTGGTCCGTTTCAGTCCGGCAGGTGTAAGGCAATGGGGCACCTATTATGGGGGCTACGGGCAGGAAGATGGTGGATTTTGCATGACCGATAAGAACAATAACGTTTATATCGGAGGATCCACATCGTCGCAGACGGATATTGCTTCACCGGGATACGCTTCAACGTTTGGTGGGGGTAAAGATGGTTTTATAGTGAAAATGGCAGCCGCCGGAACGCGCAGCTGGGCTCTGTATAGTGGCGGCTCCATGAGCGAAGATGGTACCTCTGGCGCTATTGACAGTAATAATGATATTTATCTTGCAGGCTTTTCTGATTCACCGAATGAATTTGGGGTGAATGGCTTTCAGACCACTAACCACGGGGGCTTCGATGCGTTCCTGTTAAAGTATTGCGGGGGCGATGGTCCCTCTAAGCCTGGCGCTATAACAGGCAGTTCACAGGTCTGCGAAGGCATACCTTACACATATTCTATTGCCCCTATGGCCGATGCCGTTTCGTACATCTGGGAAAAGAGCGGATCACTTACAGGTACCTCCACCACAAATTCCATCAGCGTGACCTCCGGTTTTTCAGGAGGAAATCTTTCCGTTGTATCGTCGGGTACGTGTGGTTACAGTGCACCAAGTGTTATCTATGTGCAGGCTTTCCAGGCACCTCAGATAACGGTCACACAGGGCTCGTCAGTTTATTGCACGGGTATGCAGTTGCAGCTTACAGCAAGCGGAGCAAGTAATTATACATGGAGCGCGGGCAGTTTGCTTCCTACTCAAGTGGTGAGTCCATACGCAACTACTGTGTATACCGTCACAGGTAGTAATCAGTTCAGCTGCACATCGTCGGTACCATACACGGTGGTGCCAAATACGGTAACAGCTTTTAATTTTACAGTGAGTGGAATGTCTGCATCTCTCAGCATCAGCAACATGGCATGTTCAAGCTTTACCTGGGACTATGGTAACGGTACAGGCTCTGTTTTAAATGCGAACCCGGTGATCAGCTATCAGGGTAGCGGTACATATGGCATCTGTTTAAAATGTAACGATCTTCCGAATGGTTGTATTAGGTGTATCAATATCACAGTGCCTGGCAACCGTATTGATGGAGTTGGTATTGCTGAAGTTCGTGATCTCTCACCAATACAAATCTATCCTAACCCCGCAGCAGGTATATTTAATGTTACATGCTCTTTTGAAGGAGCTGGTATCATCACCAACGCACTGGGACAAACCGTGCTCACGGTTTCTATGAAAGCAGGAGTAAGTGCAGTGGATCTACAAACCCAGCCTGAGGGAGTGTACTTACTGCGAATGTATACTGGCGGTAAAACTTACTCTGCTAAACTGATCAGGCAATAACTTTTTTAAATAACCGTTAAACCTCTATATGAGAAAACTATTGATCGTATTGCCTGTATTATTTTTCCTGCCCGTAATTGCACAGACTGACCCGGTTGCATTAAGCGAATGGAGGGATGCACAGAAATTGATTCGTTATGCCGATTCCCTGTCCACGATGGTGAAAAAACAAAAACACAAACATAAAAAGGGCAGGAGTTGTATTAAATCCCGGGCTGAAAACAGAACAGTTCGCAAAAAGGAATCGATCAGTTATCGTGAGGGGATGGTAGTGAAGATCCAGAAAATTAAATTAAGTCCGAAAAACGAACTGCGTGTAAGGTTGGAAAATGATAAGCCTGTGATGATCAGTAAAAAAAGGGAAGGGTATCGCGTTTATTCCTTTACTTACCTGGGCGGCGACAAGTGGTTGTGGCTCTACCTGCCAAATGAAAAAGATTCCAGGTTTCAGCAAAAAATTGTAACAGGTATAAAACAACAGCTGGATTAAAGATCGGCGTAGAGCAGATATTTTTTACGGATCTGTTTAAACTTTTCAATGTCCGCCTGCCATGTCCTGCGGATCTCTTTTTCGGTGACATTGTTTTTTACCTGTTCCTGGAGAACGGCATTACCTGCATGGAAATTAAAGTTCTTGTCAAAAAAATCATCTCTTTTCATTTTTGCGTAGCAGGAAAACAGCCACTGCAGGTTGATCTCGCGGAGATCCCTGCCATTGAAACCGCAAGTCTGCAGATCTAGTCCATAACATTTTTTATTGACGTACTTCGGATCCTGCGAAATTTTGGTAGGGACAGGTGTAAAAGAAAAAGAAGTATCGGGAAATTCTGGATGCCCAACAACCTTAAATGGTGTTGAGGTTCCCCGGCCCAGACTCATAATAGTGCCCTCAAACAGTCCCAGTGATGGATACAGAAGCACTGCCACCTCGTCGGGAATATTTGGAGAGGGTTTTACCGGTAACCTGTATGAAGATTTGCGGTCGTAGTTCTGCATGGTGATCACCGTGAGGTTACATTTTATTTTATTGCTGAGCCAGCCTTCGCCATTCGCCATTTTGGCGTATTCGCCACAGGTCATTCCATAAACAAGGGGAACCGCATGCAGGCCCAGGAAACTTTTCTGCTCAGGTTTCAGCACGGGACCATCAATATAAAATCCATTTGGATTGGGACGATCGAGTACAATAAATTGTTTTTTATTTTCCGCGCATGCTTCCATGGCGTAGCACATGGTAGAGATGTAAGTGTAGAACCGGGTGCCAATGTCCTGGATATCATAAATGAGTACATCAATATCTTTTAACTGCTCGGCGGTTGGCTTTTTGTTAGAACCATATAAGGAAACGATCTGCAGACCGGTACGCTGGTCGATATTACTTTTTACTTTTTCGCCGGCGTCGGCGTCCATCCTGAAGCCGTGTTCGGGACCAAAGATCTTTATTATGTTCACCTTCCTGCTTATCAGCGTGTCGACAATGCTGGTTTTTCCCAGGATCCCTGTGATATTAGTAAGAACAGCCACCCGCTTGTTTTCAAGTAATGGTAAATACTTTTCGAATTGTGCTGCCCCGCAGGTAACAGTGCTGTAATCCTTTATGGCGACAACCTGAGCGTTGGTAACGGTGCACATCATCAGCAAAGCAAGGCATACAAGTAAATTGTTATTTTTGTGCATTAAGCGCATATTGAAGATAGAAAGGTTTATAGCAGACAGGATTTCAGGTACCAGCGAAAACAAAGGTAACATCTCCCGGCCTATTGTAAAAATAGGGATTATCGGCATCGCAACCGGTGTTACGGTAATGCTCATGACTGTAAGTGTTGTGCTTGGCTTTAA
Organism: uncultured bacterium; assembly: GCA_966211905.1. GTDB lineage: Bacteria > Bacteroidota > Bacteroidia > B-17B0 > Aurantibacillaceae > Aurantibacillus. The sequence goes on along the minus strand of CBIHOL010000007.1, from coordinate 1,277 downwards.
AAAGGAGATCATCAAAAGGATCACAGGTCTCACAACCCACATCGTTATTAATAGCACCAGCATGAATGCGAGCAATGAGCCGGAGCCTATAACTCTTGGTGCCGATACTCTGGAGCTGATAAAGAAGCTGCCTTACGTGAAACATATCCAATACACTGCATTCAAGAACGGGCTGCTTAAAACCGATGCGGAGAACGAAGGCATCCTGCTTAAGGGAGTAAGCCGCAATTATGATTTTTCTTTTCTCGAGAAGCACCTTACGAAAGGACGTTTGCCGGTGTTTGAAGATGACCACGCCAGTCTGGATATTTTGGTAAGTGAAGCGCTTGTGAATAAGCTTGACTTAAAAGTTGATCAGCGTATCCTCGTTCACTTTATCATCCGTCACGATGTTTTTGATGAAGAGGAACGTGTTATGATCACCAAATCAGAACAACGGTCCCGTAAATTTACCATCTGCGGTATTTTTAAAACTGACTTTGCCGACTTCGACAATCAGCTGAGCGTGGTGGATATCCGTCAGATCCAGCGATTGAATTACTGGGACAGCACCATGGCCGGTAATTATGAAGTAAAGCTCAGCGATTTTGAAAAAGTGGATGGCGTAGTTGGTAAGATGGAAGATGTCCTCGGCTACAGGTATAATATTGGAAGTGTGCGCGACATTTACAGCAATATTTTTGTGTGGTTAGATAAGCTCGATATAAATGGTGTGATCATTGTGGTGCTTATGATCATTGTGGCCACCATTAACATGATCACTGCCCTTTTGATCCTTATCCTGGAGCGCACAAATATGATCGGTCTTGTAAAAGCGCTTGGCATGAGCAATCCTGATGTAAGGAAGATCTTTTTGCTCGTAAGTCTCAAGCTCACGGGACGCGGATTACTGTGGGGAAATATTATCGGCATCAGTCTTTGCCTTATCCAGTATTATTTTAAGATCGCGAGACTTGATAGCGATACCTATTATGTAGACCACGTGGCCCTGGATATCAACTGGCTGTATTTTCTGATCCTCAATGTAGGCACGTTCGTGGTATGTGCACTGATGCTCTTCATTCCCACGCTTATAATTACAAAGCTAACGCCGGTAAAGACTCTGAAGTTCGATTAGGATCACTTTTAAGACCTTTTGATGAAATATCTGCGTTACGGCCGGACCATTTGACCAGGTAGCTCGTGGGTCGATAGGCATACAGAGGATCCCGAGCGCGGGCCATGTCGCCGCGGGATCTGCGATTTCGGAATTTGCTTGTGCGGTAGATCGGCATACA
>CBIHOL010000006.1:0-97907 GCA_966211905.1 uncultured bacterium | reverse complement strand
AACCCAATTCTCACCTTTTTTAAATTCTTTTGTAAAATAATGCAGCCAGTAAAGTTCGCAGGTTCCCTCTTCGAAAACGTACTGAACCAGGCCGCCTTCTATTGCTAATTGTAATTTTCGCGCAGCTTCAACCACCTCCGGGAAGTCTTTTTGTCGCCACCCGTATTCACTTCCGCTCCTGATGCTTTTTTCCAGTAGTTCCACCGGAAGTCTGTTCTCAATTTGTTCGGCCATTCTTAATATTTGTTTGCGTTGATTTAGGAACTTCTGCAAAGGTAAGAGGTTTTTAATTTCTCGCCAGGCAGGAGAAAGTACGAAGTACGAGGTACGATGTACGAAGGGCAACGCGTTAGCTTGCGTACGGGTTCCCCTCACCCGGCCCTTGTTTGGGAAGGGTGCACTGCTTTTCAAGGCGCCGGGACGCCCTACATAAATGCTGTCAGTGAAGCTGTAACGGAATGCAGGACAGTGTACCTCGTACCTCGTACTTCGTACTTCGTACTTTAAAACAAGTGTCAAACCCCTTGTTGTTGCTATTATTTCTAACAATACTACAATTCATAGCAAGCCTCTGCTACGCCCGGATGTATCTTTGTTGTGCAAAAGTGAGGCAAATGGTGGATAAATAATCTGCCCGGGAACACAGACAGAAGCCTTAACTTTATTGGGTAAGTAATCAATTAAATACGATATATCATGGCAAAGAAAAACGCAGAAGATGTGCTGGAGGCGGTTGAGAAAAAATCGGTGAGCTCCGAAAAACTAAAAGCTTTACAGCTAACCCTCGATAAGCTGGAAAAGACTTATGGTAAAGGAACCATCATGAAGCTTGGTGATAGCAAGATCGAGCAGATCGAAGCTATTTCAACAGGATCATTGGGGCTGGATATTGCCCTGGGTATTGGCGGACTGCCAAAGGGACGTGTAGTGGAGATCTACGGACCTGAATCTTCCGGTAAAACCACTTTGGCGATCCATGCTATTGCCAATGTTCAGAAAACCGGCGGAATTGCCGCTTTTATTGATGCAGAACATGCATTTGACCGTTTTTACGCAGAAAAATTAGGGGTAGATACTACAAGTCTTCTGATCTCTCAACCCGATAACGGTGAGCAGGCGCTTGAGATCGCTGATAACCTGATCCGCAGCGGGGCTGTAGACCTGGTGGTAATTGACTCTGTTGCCGCATTAACCCCAAAAGCTGAAATTGAAGGAGAAATGGGCGACAGCCGCATGGGTCTCCAGGCGCGCTTAATGAGCCAGGCTTTGAGAAAACTGACCGGAACCATCAATAAAACAGGCTGCTGCTGTATTTTCATTAATCAGCTTCGCGAGAAGATCGGGGTGATGTTTGGTAATCCTGAAACGACAACAGGCGGGAACGCTCTTAAATTCTATGCTTCTGTACGTCTTGATATTCGTCGTATCAGTCAGCTTAAGGAAGGGGATGTGGTGTCTGGTAACCGTGCACGTGTTAAGGTGATCAAGAATAAAGTGGCTCCTCCATTCAGGCAGGCGGAATTTGATATCATTTTTGGAGAAGGGATCAGCAAAGTAGGCGAGATCATTGATATCGGCGTTGAAAAGGGAATTATTAAGAAAGCAGGGTCTTGGTTTAGTTACGACGACACCAAGCTGGGACAAGGACGTGATGCTGTAAAGGCTTTATTCCAGGAAAATCCTGACCTGGCCGAAGAGATTGAATCACGCATCAAAGAGGTGCTCACTGCTGAAGCCAATCCGGAATAAGGAATAGGAAAAATGAGATTTGTTGGATCGCCGGTTAATAGCCGGCGATTTTTTTGCCCTTTTTGAGGGAATTTTTAGGAGGATAGGCGATTTTTATCATGGTTTACCCTGATATTCACTAAGTTTATCCGCCTTGCTTTTCACACCTGATTGAAGTGTTCTAGCAAGGTAAAATTTTACCCTTAGCACTTTTATAATGTCGAAACCATATCACATTATTGTCGCCGACGACGATCTCGACGATCAAATCATAATCAAAAGTGCACTGTCCGGAATTGGTCAACACGTTGAAATAACTTCTGTTTACGATGGCTCTGAACTGCTTTCCACTTTGGGAAACGGCAGCTCCACTCCGGATGTGATCATCCTTGACATAAACATGCCCGTGATGGATGGCCTGGAGGCATTAATTAAGATAAAGTCTAGTAATGAACTAAAACATATTCCTGTTTATGTTCTCTCAACCATGCGTTCGAAAGAAAAGTTTGAGGATTCAAAAGTGAAAGGCGCGGCCCGCTGCTTTTCAAAGCCTGTTACTTTTGCCGCATATCGAAGCCTCATCCAGAGCATTATTTCTGAAGTGGCCTGATATTTCCTTATTTGTAGGTGACAATTATCTTATTATGTCTATTTTTAGACAAATGGATCAGCTACGATATCCTATTGGTCAGTACGTTAAGCCTTCAAATTTCACAAATGAGATCCTGAAGGACTACATTACTGTGATCCAGGGTTTTCCTTCAAAGATCAAAGCCGAAACCGAACATTTACCCAATGACCAGCTCGATACACCATATCGCGCGGCCGGGTGGACGATCCGCCAGGTGGTAAACCATTGTGCCGATAGTCACATGAACGCTTTTATTCGTTTTAAGCTTGCGCTAACTGAGGAAAATCCTACCATCACACCATATAAAGAAGCACTGTGGGCTGAGCTGGCCGATGGAAAAACAATGCAGATCCACCCTTCGCTTGAGATTTTGGATGGAGTACACCAGCGCTGGGTTAAACTGCTGAAGAACTTCGGTTACAACGAGTGGAAAAGAGGCTTTTTTCATCCTGAAATGGACCGCGTGATCACGCTTGATGAATCAACTGGCCGATACGCATGGCACTGCAGTCACCACCTTGCGCATATTACTTTTCTGAAAAAACGCATGAGATGGCAGTAAGCTGTTCTCAGATTTGCCATACTTTTTTTGAAGAAGCCGATTTCGTAAATTTGCAGCCGTATGCATGAGTTTCGCGAGTCGCTTCTAATTTTGATTTCAGTGCCGGTTTATGCCGTGGTTATTGGCGCTGAACTTCTCTTTTCTTATTTCCACCACAAAAAATTGTACTCTACACGGGGAATCCTTCATAATATTTATTTTACCACGCTTAATATGGGGATCGATATCCTCCTGCGGGGAGTATGCCTGCTTGTACTTAATTATTTCTATCAGTACAAGTTCGTCGACCTTGCTTACCTGCCTGTGGCCTACTGGCTTATACTTATAATCTGTCAGGATTTTATGTTCTATTGGCTACACCGTGTTGATCATATCTGCAGGCTTTTTTGGGCGGTACATGTTACACATCACAGCAGCGAAGAATTTAATCTTACAGTTGGCTTCCGTTCTTCAGTCCTGCAGCCGCTTTATCGTTTCGTGTACTTTATTCCACTTGCATTGTTCGGATTTAAGGGCATTGATATCATGTTTATTTACAGCGCTACTCAGATCTTCGGCATCCTGATTCATACACAAACCATAAACAAGCTTGGCTTCCTGGAATATATTATTGTCACACCTTCACATCATCGTGTACATCATGGAAGTAATGTGCGTTACCTGGATAAGAACATGGGAATGTTGCTTATCGTCTGGGACAAGATCTTTGGAACGTTCCAGGAAGAAGAAGCTACCGATCCTGTGAAATATGGTCTGACGGAAAACATCAAAAGTAATAATGCGGTCACAATAGTTTTTCACGAATGGCAGTCGATGTTTCGCGACCTGAAAGAAAAAGATTGCTCTTTTGACGAAAAACTCATGTATATTTTCGGGCCTCCGGGTTGGAGCCACGACGGTAGCCGCAAAACTAGCGACCAGCTTCGCGCTGAGCTGCTAAAGGAAGAATCGCGCTGGACCCAGACAACGGGCGAAAATAAAAAAATCGAAGTAGAGCAGGGACTCGAAACCTAATGGCAACTACTGCCGCGATAGACCGGCTGAAAAAACTAAAAGAGCTTCTTAAAGTTGAGCGCGATGAAGATTACCGTCTTTATCGTGAGCTTTTCCTTCGGGTAAACCTCGAACAAAGGAAAAAGAATGGCGTTTCGTGGTATCCAATTAAGATCAACAACGAAGAAATCGGGGCAGGTGACCTGGTACATATTGAAATTGAAAGAACCTCTCAAACCGACAGACCGCACCAGTTCAGCAGCGGTAAAAATGTAAGTCTTTTCGGAAATCATCACGAAGAACAACCTGAGATCACCGCCACCATCAAATCGGTTGGAAAAAACTCCATGCGTCTGATCGTGCACGCAGACGAACTTCCGGAATGGTGTTACGAAGGAAAGCTTGGCATCAATATCCAGTTTGATGATAACAGTTACATCGAAATGCAGAAAGCGCTGGATGCCGTAATTGATGCAAGAGCAAATCGTACAGCGGAATTGCGTGAAATGGCTGAAGGTAAAATTCCTTTGTCGTTTGATAAAATAAGAGAGGACGTGATTGTTCCTCAATTGAATCTTTCTCAGAACCGTGCAGTTCGTCATGTGCTAAGCGTAAATGATATTGGTGTTATTCATGGACCACCGGGTACTGGAAAAACTACCAGTCTTGTACAGGCAATTCGTTTAACTCTTGAAGAAGAAAAACAGGTGCTGGTATGCGCTCCAACTAATTCGGCGGTAGACCTGCTCACAGAAAAATTAGTGGAGCTTGGAATAGATGTTGTTCGTTTAGGACATCCTGCCAGGATCTCCGATGAATTGATGAAAAGCAGCGTGGACGGGAGAGTAGCAAGTTCGCCCTATTATAAAGACATAAAAAATCTGCGCCGTAATGCAGAAGAGTATTTCAGGATGGCTGGAAAATACAAACGGGTTTTTGGTAAGGAAGAAGGCAGGCAACGGGCGGCGTATTATGCCGAGGCAAAGAACAGCATAAAGGAAGCAAGAGCACTTGAAGATTTTGTGGTGGACGAGCTGTTCAGGAATTCGCAGGTGATCTGCTGTACGCCTGTTTCAAGCACCAACCGGCACATGACCCGGAAAAAATTCAAGACCTTGTTTTTTGATGAAGCTTCACAGGCTCTTGAACCTATGGTTTGGATTCCCCTCTTGAAGTGCCAGAGATTAATTTTATCTGGAGATCATTTTCAGTTACCTCCGGTGGTGAAAAGCCTCGATGCTAAAAAGGGCGGGCTGGAAGTAACCATGCTTGATAAATGCATTGAGCTTCCCAACTCCACCGTGCTGCTTAATCGTCAGTACAGGATGAACTCGGTGATCATGGGTTTCAGCAATAATTATTTTTATAATAACGAGCTCATTGCCGACGAAAGTGTTTCTTCACATGCGCTGGTAAACGATGAAGAGAGCATGTTGAGTAAAACCATCGAGTTTATTGATACTGCAGGTTGCGGTTTTGATGAGATCCAGAATCCTGAAACATTAAGCCATAAAAATCCCAGCGAAGGAGATATTTTGTTTAAGCATCTTCAGCAATTGCTGGAAGAATATTCTGCATTTACTGAATTACCCGATCTGGATATCGGGATCATCTCACCCTATAAAGAACAAAGAGAATGGCTTCGCGATAACCAGCATGAATATGCTCTTAATAAAAATAAGCTCGCGTCTCTGGCCATTAAAACGATCGATGGTTTCCAGGGAGAAGAACGTGATGTCATCTATATCAGTCTTGTTAGAAGTAACGACAGGCAGGAGATTGGGTTCTTAACTGACCTTCGAAGAATGAACGTGGCAATAACTCGCGCAAAGAAAAAGCTCGTAGTTATAGGCGACAGCGCAACAATAGGTGCCACTCCGTTTTACAAGCAATTTTTGGAATACTGCGAAAAGCACGGTGCTTACAGAACTGCGTGGGAGTGGGGGACGTAGGTTATAATATTTCCCGCAGATAACGCAAATTTTCCGCAGATCCCGCTGATGAATTTTTTAAGATTGAAGGTGAAATTTCTGGAAACATTAGCTGCAAAAGACTCCTACTACTCCTTCGTCACCCTCAAATTTTTTTATCTCGTTTACCATTCGGATAGAATCTATAAAAACTCGTGGGTAAAGTCAGTTCACGCGAAAGGAAAGGCGTCTGCAGGAGGGCTAGCGAAGTAGGAGCATAATTTGTTTTTCGTTTATTCATTGCCTTTTGGACTCCGGAGGAGTCCAACGTGAATAAACTAAAACCAAAAAATCCTTTGCAACCCCAGAGGGGTTGAATAAAGTCCAAGACTTATTAAAACGTAAGCATCCAGGAACTTAAAATTTCAACTAAGGTTCCATAAGTAGACATCTGTCACTGTTTCGTAACCCTGTAGGTCTTAGTTTCCTTTTCTTCCGTTTTCAAAGAAACTATGAAAATCCCTTCAGGCAGCGCACTCAGGTCAAGGATTTTATTCTCGTCTTCATAACTGATATTTGCTTCTGCCACTATTTTACCGGTAACATCTCGCACTGTTACCTGTATTGATCCCATATTGCTAGCGCTCGAAATACGAAGAGTACTATTGAACGGGTTAGGAAAAAGGACAAATTCATTTTCTTTCTCTGAAGAATATAATCCTGTACACTGGTCCGCATAAAGACTTACCATTTTTGTTGCTACGCAGTTTTTAGCGGTTGTGCCGGTAACAGTGTACACTTTTATGCCTGCACCGGAAGAACCAGGAACCTGCGCGCTCGCATTGGTTGAGGAGAATCCGCCCGGACCGGACCATTGATAACTTGCTGCGCCGGCAACGGTTAGAGTGGCAGGAGCATTGATACAAACTGTGCGGTCAGTCGCTGATAATACTGGTTTGGGATTTACATTTACTGTTTGCTGTACCGATGCGCTGGCGCAACCGGCTTTACTTCCATAAAGCGCAAAAATAGTTGTTACAGTGGGGCTCGCAACTACCGCACCGCCTGTATAAGTATTTAATCCCGGCACGGTATTGTCCCATGTATAATCAGTTGCCCCGCCAGCAGTTAGTGTAACAGCATCACCTTCACAAATGGTTGCCAAAGGATTGAAGATTGTTACTGTAGGATTTGAGATTACAGTGATAGAAACAGGAAAAGCAACTGAACAAATTCCGTTATAGGCCACTATTGTGGAAGTGGCGGAAACAGGAACATTGCTATAAGGTGACATGGAATTATATATAGTCGTCATTCCTGCTGTGAGAGATCCAAGAGCAGAAGAGTTGTTGACACTGGTCAGGTAATTGTTCCCGCCTACAAGCGTTATAGTGACATTTGCGGGAGAACCGTTATGCCCCTGAGCACACAGAGAGTTTGCGGATTGTATGAGAGTGAAAGTTGCAGGTGCCTCAACATTTACCGGAACCGTGGCAATATTTGTACAGCCGTTTGAAGACATACCGATAACGGTGTAGATAGTATTAGCAGATGGGAACGCGTTCACGTTGCTTCCGGTTGTGGCAGATAATCCGTTTGGCGGGATCCATAGCAATCCTGATGAGGTGCCTGACGCCTGAAGCGGCAAGGCAGTGCCGCTGGTACATACGGTGCCGGATGGAGGAGTGATTGTAATGAGAGGAAGCACCTTAACTATGATCTGGCTCGTAGCGATAGCCGTGCACCCAATAGCCGATGTTACAAGCACAGAATAAGTTCCGGAGTTATTTACTGAGGCAGAATTAATGCTTGTTGTGGCTCCGGATGAAGTAAAACCAAGAGGTCCGTTCCAGGCATAACTCGTACCTCCGGTGACGCTTAAAGTGAGTGTTTCACCGCTGCAAATGGGAGCATTACTTGTAAGTGTTGGCGTGAATCCAACCTCCACCGTATTCTGCATGATACCAATTGTTCCTGATGTGATGGTGACCAGCAATATGGTGTAGGTTCCGGGGGCTGAAAAAGTAACCGCAGTATTAACTGTATTTGATGGGGTAAAAACAGCTCCACCACCAACAGAAGCCCAGACATAATTTGTTGCCGCCTGCGAGCCTGTATTTGCAACCAACGTAGCCGCGCTTCCCACACACAGTTGTGGTGTGATAGAAAAAACCGGGTAGGCGGGGGATCCGCAACCTTGTCCGGCGAGAATTTGCTGGTTAGGAATGGAGTTATAGGCATAATCTTTAAAAGTGTAGCTGTTTGCCGGAGAGTAAAAACTAAATCGTGCCCAGCCGTAATGTGTATTACTGTTAATGATCAGCTTTAAACCAAGATAAAGATCAGTGGCACCTATCCATGGTCCAATCAAGGTTGTTCCTGCCTGCAGGGCCATGATCTGGTTGCCGGAGTTCATTTGAACCCATGTTGTTGCATTGCCATCGATTACAGTGCCGGCAATTAGTGCCTGGGCTTCTCCGCCTCCGGTGCCAAGGACTGAATTTCCAGTCCCGATTTGCTGGGCTTGCGCCAGGGCCATGCTAAAAGTGCCGGTTTGCGCCCCGGTGATCCTGAAATCAGGAGTCGCGTCATTGTTCAGGTCAATGTCCTGGGTGTAATTTCCAACAGCGCTGATGTCAGGGTTTACATCAGTGCAAACTATTTGCGAGAACGCCGGAGGAACCGAAAACACTAAAAACAGGATACAAAGTCTGAAGAGATTATTGAATAAAGTTGTTGTCATTTACGGCGCTTATTTCACCGAAGCTAGGTATAAATGCCGCAGGTTTGACCGAGAGTTTTTTTGTAAAAATTAATTGAAAATTAATTTGCGCGGTTTTTATTACCGCCGCTTAAACACTGCGGGCACAAAGAGAGTAAAAAGGTCACAACGTCTTGCGCACATGCTCACTTCGCTCCTCCGTAATATTTATTTCAAGAAAGAATCGTGGCGTGCTTCGTTTGAACCCTTGAACCCTTGAACCTTGAATCCTAGTTCCGACAGGCTATTGATAAAACTAGCCGCCTTCCTGCTCTTCAGGTTTTACTTCTTTGTTGCCGCCAGGTACAGGACCGTTTTTCCTCGTTTCTTCATAAAGTTCTTTTTCCTTCTCTTTAATTTCTTCAGGTGTGACTGCTGGAGGAGATTGTACGGGAGGCTGGTTTTTTGGATCGGATTCAGGCATTGGTATTTCTTTTTTTAATACCAAGAAAAAATAATGCCACTGGCCAAACGTCAAAGGACTCACGCAGATTGCACAGATTTATCTGCACTTTTTTCTGCTATTAGACGACGGCCAGCGGGGGCATTCTGCCCTTTATTGGATAAATTACACTGATATTAATCTTGCACTCGCAAGGTGAAATGTCATCAGTTAAATAATATTTCTGCGTAATCTGTGAAATCAGCGTCTGATTAATGCGCGCTCTCCTTGAACACCTTATTTAATCTTTTCAGCAATAACATCATGATCACAAAAGCAAACATCAGTAACCAGAAATTCAGCCAGAAGTAGTTTGCCTTATTGTCGAACTTATCCCAATTTTTGGCAAGCACTCCGCTCAGCTTATTTCCTATGGAGGTGGCCAGCTGCCACCCTCCCATCATTAAAGCAGTTAAACGCACAGGAGCAAGTTTTGAGACCATTGATAATCCCATAGGGCTTAATAATAATTCACCCACAGTGATAACCCCGTAACTCATAATAAGCCACCATGCACTTGCCTTCACCGCACCATTATCTGTATGGTATACAGCAAATACCATCACCAGCGTTGAAAGAGCACTTATCAATAATCCATACGCAATTTTTGTAGCGGTTGTTGGTTCCCTGTTCCGCCTCCGCATAAAAGCAAAAAATGCAATTACAACGGGAGTCAGTATCACAACAAAAAAAGGATTGATGGATTGGAATAATTCGGTGTTGTATAAGTATACCGGTGCACCCTCATCAGGCATTTTTTCGGGAGCAAGGTTTTTAAAATAATAATGATACCCGGGGGCTTTTATCACCCCTCCTGTATCGTTTTTCATTTTCCGGAACTGTGAATCATATTGCACGGTAGTAGATTCGCTGCGAAAAACACTGTCGCTAAAACCCAGCGACGATGCTGGTTGGAGAAGCGCTTTAGGTACCTCACGGTCACTATAATATTCTGCATATGAAGTAAGCGCAGTTCCATTCTGCTTAAAAATGGCCCAGAATAAAATAACGATGATAAAAATGGTGAACATTGTTCCCAATGGTTTCCGTTCCTCGGTGGTAGCCTTCTTATAAATAGTGCTGTAAAAATAAACTACCGGGATACAAAACATAAAAAAGGCATCCGTGCTGTCACTTCCAAAAATAGTATCAGGAATAAACCAGCCGATGACCGCAAACAATAATCCTACAAGCAGCACTTTTACAAACTGCATCAGGAAAGGCTTGTCTTCCGGCTTAGGTTCCTTCCTTACGTCTACATGTTTGTAGTTTTTCATTCCCAGCCAGAAGGTGATCACGCCAAGGAACATTCCAACTCCAGCGGTAATAAACGCCCCATGCCATCCGATTTTATTGCGCATCACTGCTGCCACAAAATTACAGATGAGAGCACCAACGTTAATACCCATGTAAAAGATATTGTACCCGGTATCTTTATTTGCGCGGTATCTCGGGTCGTTATAAAGGTTACCTAAAAGAGTCGCGATATTGGGTTTAAAAAAACCATTTCCAACAACCATAATTGCCAGCGAGGTAAAAAAAGCCCACTTTTCGGGAATGGCGAGCATACAGTATCCGATGCCCATTAAGATCCCGCCAAGTGTGATACTGAAACGGTAACCTAATTTGAGGTCGGCCAGGAGCCCGCCCATAAAAGGGGTAAGATATGCTAGCGCGATAAAAGTTCCGTAAATATCCGAAGCAGTCGCATTCTCCCAGCCCATTCCTCCATCCTTTCCATCGGTGATCATATAGAGGAAAAAGATTCCTATCATGAGGTAGTAGCCGAAACGCTCCCAGAATTCGGTAAACACAAGAAAGAACAGACCCTTAGGGTACTTCGATTCAGCCATCAGAAAAAAATTAAAATTGTTACTAGCGGCGCATGTATTTGAGGTTGGCGGCATACATGATCACAAAAGCAAGATCGAGCAGCACCATAAATGCAATCGCAATTCCGACCATCGCCGTTCCCATGCCCGATAAAGAACCCATTGCTGATAAAGCCTCAGTGCCTCCGAACAGAAATCCAAAGTACGGAACTACTTCCCCGGCAATATATATGTACAAACCATTCCTGAAAAGATTCCACATGCGGTAGGCTCCAAACGAACAAAGACCCACTGCAAGGAGGTTAAGGATGGTGCTGATAATTAAGCTGCCCCCATCTTGTTTTTCAAATGCCGCTTCCATCTGATCGGCAGCCTCGGGACTGAGCTCGCGCATTTTTTCGATCTGCTCATATCGCTCTTCCGGTGTTGGCTGAAACACTGCGCCCCACACGGTAGTAATAAAAAGGAATCCACAGGCGATCCATGTAAGAATACATAATACCGACAGGAATTGAGGACGTTCAGGCTGATTAGAGAATTCGGAATTGAACTGGCTATTAGCTGATGTTTCCATAAATTTTTTTTAGAATTAGGTAAAAATGCTAATAAAAATACGGAAATACTAACCTGCGTTCTTTTATTTGATGAGGGGTAAAAAGGCAGCAACTGATTGCTGTCGCTTACACTTTATTCAGACGAGGCACTATCAATTGCGCCCTTCAACTGCTTGGCATTTTCATCTTTCGATCCGGGCACACCATCATCGTGAACATTCACAGGCATTTGATCTCCTTCAAAAACACCTTTTTCATCAGGTCCCGTATAAAGGAAATAGCCTGCAATTGCTATGGCTGCGAGTGAAGAGATGAGACCCACTATTTGCCTTGTTTTTTGTTTCCTGTGTTTCACCGCTTTTTGCAGGCTTATTACAGATACAATTAAAGCAACAAACGATATGCCTGTTGCGAACATTCTCCACCCATGAATGAAAGCGCAGAGAAACCCCACAAGCCCGATGATCATTCCGGCCAGTGCTAGTCCCCTGCGCTCATTATAAGATTGTTGATTTGATTGATTGACTTCCATATCATCAACCCTGCAATTTACCTGCCAGAGAAAGGAGGATATTTGTCAGTTAAAAAAGAAAGGTACAAGCTCACTCTCGTCGACCAGCGCAGCGTGCCCACTACGAACTCATGCATGCCTTTAGGATACTGGCCAGTGAAAAGCACCGCCCACCATGCGATAAACATTACAAAAACGGAAGCAATGAGCCGGAAGAACAGGCAGAAGCCGTGCGGAATTAAAACGTAAATAAATTGAAAGAATAATCTTAACAGCAAAAGTCCCCTGCTGAGGTTTTCAGGATATGCTACGTGCAGTATAACGTTTTTATCTTCACCACTCATTCCAAATGAAGGATAACCATCAGAAAGATTGAACATGCGCGCCTGCAGCCGGGTGGTCCATTTTAACACCGACACCTGGTAATTAAAGAAGGAAAGGGGATATTTGCCGGTGAACAAAACCGCCCACCAGGAAATGAAGCCGAGAACAATAGAACCTATATTAATAAAGAACAAAAGGAACAGGTGAGGGATCACCATGTAAATATTCCCTAAAAAAGAACGCAGTAACAATTCTCCTCTCGAATATCGCTCCTGGTGAACGATCTCAAAGGCAAACTCGGTGTTGGTTGCTGTTTGTTCCATAATACTGGGTTTTAATTGGTTTATGTATATGAAAGTAAACCGTTTAACTTAATAAGTCAAGCACTGGCAACCCCAAGTTGTAAACAGCCGTGTTACATCGCTAACCAGGAATCAAAAACAGCCTTAGCATTTTCGTCCTCTTTTTTAAGTAACATCGGATCAAAAAAATAGGTGGTGCCTTTCGGATCTTTTTTTAGCACTAGTTGTTTTAATGTCTCTGCCGAATGGATAGTAAGAATGATCTCTTCATCGCCGGCAAAATAATGTAACCAATGCGCCAGGTTGCCGCGGATCATCATTTTATTAATCGCTATGATCTCATCTCCTGCAAACAACCCCGCTTTCCAGGCAGGACTGTATGGCGCTACAAGGGTAACCTTGCTGGCTTGAACTGTTTCCTGCGTTTTAAATCCGAAAAGATGTTCCTGGACGAGTGGGGAGGGACCTTTGATAAAATCGATTCCCAGGTATCCGAAGGTTTCCTTAAGACCTTTTTCAAAATCGGTGGCTGTGTAAACAAATTCTTTAAAGAAGGCTGTTTGATCGCTCCCGCACACTTCATTTACAAGGTCAATGATCGTTTGTTCAGAATATCCCTTCCCTGTCTTTCCAAAACGTTCGTATAATAACCTGCATACATCACGAAGTGAGCACTTTTGTTCACTGAGTTTCAAGATGCGCACGTCCAGCATTAATGCAATAAGATTTCCTTCGTCATAAATGTTGGTCTTTCGATAAGGAGCACCTGGCACATAACCATCCAGCCAGGTCTCAAAGCTGCTATCGGCCACACTGAGGTTATAACGACCAAAATTGTGAAAATGTTTTACCAGCCGTTCTTTAAGTGTTTCAAAATATTGTTCAAGAGAAAAAACCCCGCTGCATAATAGAAGCTTGTCACCATAATAGGTGGTAAATCCTTCATATACATATCCTGTGCGCGCGTAATTTTCACTGGTGTAATTGTATGGCATCATTTCCACCGGACGAATGGCCTTTACATTCCAGGTATGAAACAATTCGTGGCAGCTAACTCCCAGTATATCCTCGTACGTGCTTCCCGAATTAATGGCGTATCCCGGACCAATAGCGATCACAGTATTTTTATGATGTTCTACCCCGTGGTAGAATTTATGCGGCGTGACCTGGAAAATAAAATGATATTCCCTGTGCGGAAAATCCTTCCAGAAACCTATCATATACCGGGTAAAAGCAGAGAAATCGGTTTTTATTTTTTGAAAGTCGGGGCGGCATTCCCCGTTAAAATGAAGATGGAATTTTATCCCGTCTACATCATAACTGTCGCTTTGCAGCTGGCTGCCGGCAATAAAGGGTGAATCAACCAGTTCTTCATAATTCTGCGCGCTCAGCACATTTTTATTTACTGGCAGCGAACAGGCGATCTTGTATGTTTCAAGGATCGTCAACGTAACTATATGTTGCTCTTCAGTCCGTCCCACCACATACATGCAGCAATGCACGGGATTGATGTACATCTGCGAAAAATCTGCATAACATGCCCCGGCATTTAATTCATTGGAAAAATAGCTGTAGGTCACTTTGATTTCTGATTCTCCGGCTGTACTCACCTCCCATAAGTCCTTGTTTTTTTTAGTGAACGTCAGGGGCCGATTATCTTTTCCGAAAAAATCAACACGTTTTATATTTTTTGCAAAGTTGCCGAGTTCGTATCTGCCCGGACGCCAGGCAGGCAGTTGCAATTGTATAGAATCTGAGCTGATATTGTCAATATGCATGTCAATATAGACATAGTGCGAAGCAGGATTTTTCTGGAAAAAAGTGTAACGGATCATTGGCTGAAATTATGCGGTAAAATTATGCATTTGAAAGGATTTGAATGATATGCTGTTCCAATGGCGTTTCAACTATCTTTCGCCAGGATCAAACTGTGATGATTATTCTAAAATTGTGAGCAATGCGCTTTATGATCTCTTCGTAGAAGCATTTGGTCTCGGTTATGCCGGAGAGATTTGCTTTCCTCAGTGATCTTATAATTTAAGTGTAGAATAAACACAGAAATCCCTCTTAGTGTATTCTTACTGGTTCCTACCAATCAACCGCACCAGCCGCCCGGCGGTCCACCGCATCGCCGCCGGGTTGGCGCCGCAGGCATTCCGGTATGACCGCTGACAGGTCGGGGACAAAGAACATAAATTTTTATCTTTGTGGAAAGTACCTTCCATGGCAAAGAAAGACAAGACGCGAATTAACGTCGTTTACTCCACAAACCCCAATTTTAAATTTGAAGAAACAGGTGGTGAAGAACAAAATACCCTTCCACCACAACAGCAGAATTTGAAAGTATTTCTGGATAGGATCGGTGGCGGAAAACTCCTTAGCCGGATCTCCGGGTTTACGGGCACCACGGCCGATCTTGAAACTCTGGGAAAAATGCTTAAGCAGAAGTGCGGGGTGGGAGGAAACACCAAAGACGGTGAGATCCTCATACAAGGGGATAACCGCGATAAGATCATCACCATTTTACAAAAGGAAGGTTATAAGATCAAAAAGGCGGGAGGCTGATCGGGGAGATAGTCCGAAGGAGCCCTTTGGACAAAGGTTGCAAAGTCATTACTTCGTTTTGTCCTATTGCGCTTTGCGTCCTTTTCGCCTGCTTTGCGACTTTGCGGTTAATCACCGCGATGTTTCCGAACTAGAGGTAACGAGGAGTGAAGATTTTCCTATACAATATCTTTAGAGAGGAAAAAATTCCAGGTAAACCGGCACATGGTCCGAAATCAGCCTTGCAGCCTGTAAGCTTGGGAAGCTTTCATAAAAAAGCAGAATACCCGATTTTTCAATTTTATTCCTGGATGGCTGGTAAAAAATATTGTCAAATTCATTGGCAAGATTCTCACCGTTTTTGCTCTCCTGTTTTAAAGAGGTTTTCTGACAACTAAGCGCAGCTTTAAATCCCTGTGTTTTTACCGGATTGAATACAGTATGTGATTCCGCGCAATTAAAATCTCCGCCAAACACCAAGTTTTTGTCCTGGTACATTTCAGTAATGAACTTGAAATATTTGATCTCTTTTTCTGGTTGCTGGGCTTTGGTGATGGCATGAAAACATCCGAGAGTAAATGGTTTGTCATCATATTGCATATTAATAAAGTAAGGCTCCCGCTCCATTTCGGCCTGGTACTTTTGTTCTAACCAGGCATCCCCGGTTTTTTTAACTCTCGAGGGTTTCCATAAGAAAGCATACCGTTCCACTCTTCCCGGAGTTCCGGTGGTGGGGTTACTGACTACATAATCCCATTTCGAGCCCATACGATTAAGCTCATCGGCCAGCCGTGCAATGGCCTGTGCGCCTCCGTTACCAGCAACAACCTCAACTATTGCCACCACGTCAAAGTCCCTGATAGTATTGGCAATAAACACTATTTCGCTATCGTTTTTTGATTGTCCGAAATTGGCAATATTCCACGAACAGAATTTTACCTGGCAAGTGGACGAAAGTTGCCAAAGCAGCAATATCAGGGTAAACACCGGTTTCATACTCTTATAAATTTAGACAATATTCCCTGCTCAGCGGTTTAAGGCAACCCGGAATTTATTAACTTTACTTTATGGTTAAAGGTATCATCAGGTGGTTCGAGCAGCGCGCCTTCGGAGTTTGCGAATGGTGGGGTAAAAAACTGGGAATTAACACCACAACCGTCAGGATGTATTTTATCTACCTTTCCTTTTTCACTTTTGGAAGCCCTGTCATTATTTATTTTATCATGGCTTTTATCCTCGAACACAAAAATTACTTCAAACCTTTTTACGCCAAGAAACGCCCAAGCGTTTGGGATATAGATTAAAGTACAAAGTACAAAGTACGATGTACGAAGGATAGTAGCACATTAAATTCCAAAGGTGTTTTTATGAATTAGACAGTCAGCCATGGGTGACCCATTAACTTATTTAACTGGGAATACCCGCCTTTCGCATTTAAACCGTGTGGTTCACAGAACTACTTCGTACTTCGTACCTCGTTCTTCGTACTTTCGTTTAGCTCCTCCCAGAATTCAGCTCCTCTGCGGGTATGTGGTATTACAATAGTACCACCCACGATATTGGCCACGGCGAAAATTTCATAGATCTCTTCCGTGGTACACTTTTCCTCGTAACATTTCTGGAGATGATACTTTATACAATCGTCGCAACGCAGAACCATGCTGGCAACAAGACCAAGCATTTCCTTGGTTTTTACGTTTAAGGCTCCGTCAGCATATGTTTGGGTGTCGAGATTAAAAAGACGTTTGATCACAAGATTATCCTTACCAAGGATCACGTCGTTCATTTTGGACCTGTAGTCGTTAAATTCTTTTACCTGTGATGCCATGGTTTAGAGTTTATGTTTTTTGATTGTCCACCCCGAAACAAATACGCTTATCTCATACAAAAGATACATGGGGATCGCAACGATCATTTGCGAGGTAACATCCGGGCTGGGGGTTATAATGGCTGCTACGATCAGGATTATGATCAGCGCGTGTTTACGATACTTGCGCATAAAGGTCGGAGTAAGCAGGCTCATCCTCGTGAGAAAATACACCAGCACGGGCATTTCGAAGATAATGCCTGAAACAAGTACCATTGTGCTGATAAGTGAAATGTAATCGTCGAAGGTATTCTGGGTCTGCACAATTCCGCTCGATGATACCTGGTAATTCACCAGGAAGTTATAGCTCATAGGAAACAGTAGAAAATACCCGAAGAAGATACCGATCAGGAACAAAACGGAGGCTATCACCACAAATACTTTCACAGGCCCTACTTCCTGGTTCTTAAGTGCAGGTTTAATAAATTTCCACAGCTCCCACAGGATATATGGAAAGCCTAAAATGATCCCGCACAGGAACGAGATCCACATGTGATTGAAGAATTGTTCAGAGGCACTTAGCGTTTGAAGATGCGGCTCCCTCACGGTAAGGCACATGACATCTCCCGCCCCCATTTTATAGCCAAGTGCGCACATCGTTTCATACGAAATGAAGTCCTGGCGTAATGGACCAAAAATCACAGTATCGAACACAAAATCGTTAAAGGTGAACGCGGCAATTGCGAAAAGCACAACTACAATGGCGCTTCTTACGAGGTGCCATCTTAATTCTTCCAGATGCTGAAGAAACGACATCTCCGCGCCGGGGGCAGTATTTTTATCTGACGCAAAAAATGCCATTATTTTGGCTGCGAAGTTACACTAAAACCAAGGGATTTCAAATCATCCCAGAAAGCGGGGTACGATTTCCTTACCACACCATGATTGTTGATAATCAAACCCGGTATGATCAAAGAAAGGGGAGCAAAGCTCATTGCCATCCGGTGGTCTTCGTAAGTATCAACGACCAGGTTTTTAACCTGCAACTCCTTATCGCGGGCGGCAATTGAAACGGAAGTTTCATCCGAGGTCACCTTTGCACCGGCTTTCGACAATTCCCTGCAAAGAGCTTCTATACGGTTACTTTCTTTAATTACAAGTGTTTTTAAGCCCGTGAGCTTACATGCCAGTCCAAGACCAAAGCAGGTAACTGCTACGGTCAATGCAATGTCGGGACACTGTGAAAAATCATAATTAAAAAATTCAGTTTGTGAAGAGGAGGAAGTCAGGATACACACACCATTTTTAAATTCCGTGTTTACTCCGAGTTGCTTATAAATAGCGGGCAAAACGGAATCTGCCTGCCCACTTTGTTCTGAAAGAGAGCTTATCCGCATAGATCCCGATCGTTTCAGTGCCATTAAACTGAACCAATACGATGCTGATGACCAGTCTGACTCGATTTCTATAACAGCGGGCACGTTCAGTTCTTTCAGGGGCTGCACTTTTATTCTTCCTTTTTTGTTTTCTACTGTGATCCCGTAATGGTTTAATACTTGTATCGTAAGGTCAATATAAGGACGGGAAACTGGTTCGCCCCTGAGGTCAAGCGTGAGTCCTTTTTCCAGGTTAGCTCCTATGAGGAGTAAGGCGGAGATAAATTGACTGCTGATCTCTGCGCTGATTTCTAAGTGACCACCAGGTAATTTTTTTCCCCTGATCTTTAAAGGAGGATATCCTTCTCTTTCCAGGCAGGTTATCTCAGCGCCGAGTTGCCGCAATGCATTGATCAGCTCACCGATCGGACGTTCCTTCATTCTTTGTGAACCTGTAATCTGCCACTCGCCTTCTGTAATACATAGCAGTGCCGTTAAAAATCGCATGTCTGTTCCGGCGTGGCGCACATCAATGGTGCCCGGCACCGCGCTTTTAATATTGAGCAATGCAGATAGCAACAGTTCAGTATCCTCCGAATCGGAAAGGTTTTTAATTACAGGTTGGATATTATAAAGGTGACACAGGATCAGGTGACGGTTGCTGATGCTCTTTGATCCGCGTATCCGAAGTTCAACATCTCGCAATGCTGCAGGAGGGGTTATACTGATCATTTTGTCCGTTTAGTGTAGTAACCAACAGCCACCTCAAGTTGTTTGGAGGTTACTTCAACTTTTGGTTTGCAGGAGCCTATACCTTTTATAAGTGAAAATTGAAGTTTTCCCCCAACTGCTTTTTTATCGTTACGGATCTGTTCAATTATCTCCTGCTGAGAGGGAAGTGTTATCTGTCGTTTACCGAGTAATGGTGACAGGGTGTTTTCAATTTCTTCCAGCACTTTTTTAGAGATCATTTTTTTCTGCCACGCAATATGGGACTCTATTATCATTCCAACCAGAACTGCTTCTCCATGCAGCAGCCCTTCTGGTTTATCAGAAGAAATGCTTTCTATTGCGTGACCAACGGTATGTCCGAAATTCAGGATCTGCCTGATTCCATTGTCATCAGGATCCTTTTGAACGATCTTCTTCTTCAGCAAGATGCTTTTTTCGGTAAGGGATTGCGCACTCATTTTTTGCCAGCCTTTTTTTAGTGATTCCCAAAAACGTTTGTCGCTCACCAGTGCAATTTTGAAAATCTCGGCAAGACCGTTATTAAAATGCCTGGGATGGAGGGTGGTTAAGAATTGCTGGTTAATGAAAATCGAATCTGGCGTTTTAAAAGTCCCGAGCAGATTTTTAATGCCGGCGAAATCGACTCCTGTTTTTCCTCCTACACTTGCATCTGCCATCCCTAAAAGCGAAGTGGGTATATTAATGAACGGGATCCCGCGTTTGTAAACTGATGCGCAAAACCCACCGAGGTCCGTTACCACTCCTCCTCCTAAATTTACAAGCAATGAATGGCGGTCGGCTTTATGTTCACTGAGAGTATGCCAGATGTTTACCGCGATCTCGATGCTTTTACTTTGTTCTCCGGCTTCAATCTCTATTATCTGAGCGGCAGCAAGGGCCGGACATGAAGTAACGAGTATTGGAAGGCAATGCTGGAGAGTGTTCTCATCGCAGAGTATAAAATGCTGGGTGTATTTTTTCTTTTCAAGCTGGCTGTTCAACCGTCTTGCCCATTCTTTGCCTGAAATTATATTATAAGATGGTGTGCTGATGATCATATTGTGAATTGAAAATTACTCATTATAACGTGAGCCAGTTCCTGATAATTTGTTCGCCGTATTCCGACAATATGGATTCCGGATGGAATTGCACGCCTTTTACATCATCTGTAGAATGCGATGCAGCCATAATGTATCCTGAGTCATCTAACGCGGTAATATGAAGTTCCTTTGCTGTTTCCGCTTCATCGATCACCCAGGAGTGGTAACGTCCGCTCATAAATCTTTTAGGGATATTATTAAATAGCGGGTCTTCTTTTATCACATTCACGGGCGTGGCGAGGCCATGATATACCGAAGGCAGATTCTTAAGTCTGCATCCATAAAGTTCACCTATTCCCTGTAAACCAAGACACACGCCTAAAATGGATTTGCCGGAGTGATAGGTTTTAAGCAATGCGGGCATAATTCCGGCGTTGGAGGGTAAACCGGGCCCGGGCGAAAGCAGGATCTTATCAAATGAACCAACCTGTTCGAGCGTCACTTCATTATTTCGCAATACTGAAAAAGGCATGTCGCTTACTTTTTCAATAAGATGCACCAGGTTATAAGTGAAGCTGTCGTAATTGTCAAGGATCAGGAGTTTCATGGAACTGTGAAATTACCGGTTTTGACAACGAAAAGACAAAAAAAAAGCGGTTTTTCAACCGCCGTCTTTGTGTTTAGTTTACTGTTTTTCTATGTGCCGAGATCTTCGAAACTGATATCGGAATCCTTCTTTTCAACCAATGGTTCCAGGCTCGCAGTTACCTTTGGCGCGTTCTCCCGGATATGTTCAATCGTTTCATGGAGGCCGTCAACAAACTTCTCAAAATCCTCTTTATAAAGAAAGATCTTGTGTTTTTCGTAAGTGAATTTCCCGTCAGTTCCAAAACGCTTCTTGCTTTCGGTAATTGTCAGGTAATAATCGTTTTCACGTGTGCTTTTTACATCAAAGAAATAAGTACGCTTTCCCGCCCTTACAGACTTGGAGAACAAATCGCCTCTATCGTTTTTTTCAAGCTCTTCTGACATGTTTTCTAAATTGAATTAAGCAAATATTGAAAAAAAGTTCCAAGAATGGACATCCTGTTGATAATTTAACATTCCTTGTAAACTGGTTTTTTTTGTATAATTTACTAAACAGCGTTTTAATGGGAAGCCTCGCTGTGGTTGGCGGGAACGATATTCTTGCAGCTGTTGTACATCTGTTCGATCGTTTCTTTTCCATAACCATTTCCATCTTCTCTCCTGATATCTTCAAAGCTGAATTCTTCTGTGCCGGCTTTACTATTTCTTACAAAGTGAAACTCGGGTTCTGTGATCGCGCTTTGCCACACAATCCCTTCCGGTTCGTCAACGTCAATCGATTTCATCTTGTTCACTTCATCTGTCTGGATGTCCTGTTTTTTTATGCTAAGATCTGAAAACCCGCTTCGGATGCTGACTGCAAATTGACCGCCAACCTTTACATATAACTCGCCTGACGATTGTTCTGTGATCAGTAATTTTGATTTCGTGGTGTCCGGTACATAAATAGAAAATGGCCGGCCATATGACGACAGATCTAAAGCGTGCATCCCTTCAGGTGCTGCCGCTGCAGTTTCATTTTCTTTATCTCTGCCGCAGGAGCAAAAAACGAGAACTGTGCTGATTAAAATAAGCGCGGATAATTTTTTCATTCTTCTGTGTTTAGATGGGCAAATATACAATTACCTGGAAACTGAATTCTGACCAGGTGCATTCTATCCTTGTCCTTTGTTCGCTTTCCGGAGATAGTTTATTGAATGGGGTGACTGGCGTTGTATTCAGCTGCCGCAAATACTGTTGCAGTAATGCTTGTTTTTTAAAGGGCAGCGCGGGGAATACCTATAAAACAAAAAACCCCGCTTGCGCAGGGATTTGAGTAGAAATAAAAAACCCCGCATCGCGGGGCTTTTATTACTTTTTCTTAGCAGATTTCTTAGCTGCTTTTTTTGCACCTTTTTTAGCTGATGCTTTTTTTGTTGCTTTCTTAGCTGCTTTTTTAGGAGCTGCTTTTTTTGCTGCTTTTTTTGCCATGGTTTTGGTTTTTTGAGATTTGTTGATACGAAGTAAATAAATTATTTGCTGTTATCTAATTCTTAGGTCATTATTTTTTCAACACTAAAATGTTGAAATTGTTAATAGTGAAGAGGATGCATTCTTGTCAATCTCTGAAACGAACTTTAAAAGTGTAATTGCGATTTTGATGATGCCCTGTGTTACCTGATTTTACTGGTATTTCAGAGGTATGCGAATTTTGTATCACTGATCATGATCTTTATTTCAGCTTAAAAAAACAAAAAACAGCAGGAATCGTCATTTCAAATTTCCGACTCTTATTTCTTCTTCAATTTCCCAATCTGCCAAAACTTTCAATGGTTTTGTATGAACATACACCTTTTCAGGTTGTTTTCTCCGAACAATATCTCCGGTATCCCATTTCTGATTTCCATTGTCATCAAAAAGAACTCTCACCGTATACATTCCGGGCAAAACATCAGTAAATACAAGTGTTCTGGAGTTACTCGATGATAAGGAAAATGAGATCGTCTGCCACTGAATCATCTTTTGCTGATCATTCAAAAGCTGAACTATATATGGTTGTTTCTGATCAAAAAGCATTTTTAATGTCATTTTCCCGAATTCAAGTTCATTTTCGGCTGTAAAAGTAATTTTTAGACTGTCGTTAGTGATCCCATATGGATCAAAGAAGGCACCTGTGTCGATCTTTGCAACATAACTGGTCTGAGGTTTGTAATCTCCCGATAGTTCGAACGTGGTGATGCTCGTCCACAAACCCTTTACCGGCGTGGGTTTCACAGAAGTGTCGGTGGAGGTTATTTTTATTTTTTTCAGGTTAACACGACTTGTGTCCATCCAGGTCGAAAAACGAATTTTCAGCTTTTCGTTTAAAGGAAGCTTTGAATTGATGAGGTTGGTGGCGAAGCTTTTTTTCCTCCTGAAGTTTCTGGAAGCTGGAGGAATTTTTATGTTGACGGTATCACTTTTATTGAAGGTCTTATTGTGAACTATCACCTTTAATGTATCGCTGATGTGGCGGTACAGCACTGTGATCGTGTCCTTTTCCATACCTTTTTTTTCCTCGTATATATTTTTAATCTCTTCTTTTTTCAGCGCCTCAACCTTCACATCCGCTTTCCTGTTGAGGATAATCAGTGCTATTCCATAAAAAGGTGCCGGGGTGGCTTTTACAAATCCCTTGCTCAGTTCCTCATCAAACTGAAGCAACCGGATACTGCTGTCAGACAGAAGTTGTAATGGATCAGAACGGAACGCGGCTTTTTCTGTGCCGCCATCAAGGAGGTAATTCTTGTTTTTGTCGGCGATCGAAAAAACACTGAATGTTTTGAAAGGCAGATTACGGAAAATAAATTCGCCCTGTCCATTTGTCCTCGACACGTAATCAGGAAGCTCTTTGTGGGGCAAGCTGTCTTTTTCGCGGCTGAGATCGTATAATGAAATAATACTTTCAGAACCGGGTTTCCCGCTGAGGGCGTCCCGTACCGTGCCTTTAAGTTCGAGCGTGTCAATTGACGGACCGGTGGAGAATACAAATTCGAACTGCGGCACGGAGTTCGATTCATTCATGTCTGCCACAGCATTTCCAAGAAATAACCGGTAAGTGGTGTTTTGTTGAAGTTCCGATGGCTCAAGCTTAATGACAAGATTCTTGCCGTTGGTTTCGATTTCGGGTGTAGTCTTTAATAAAGGAGAAACGATCAGCTGGTTGCTAAGGTCCTTTAACTGGATAAATTCATTAAAGGTGATTATGATCTTGTTTCCTCTGAAGTTTACTGTTCCGCTCGAAGGAACACTTTCGACAACTTCTGGTGGTTTAGTATCCTTTGCCCCTCCCGTTAACGGCGCCACCTGGGCGCAACGGAAAATCACAAATAACAGGGGAATTAAGACAAGTATTGCACGATGGTTCCTTCTCATTGATTAACTTTGGTAAAAATAAACACAATATTCAATAAAGGCCGGACCCGCTGGTTAACAAAGCAAAAATCCTTGTTCACATTCTATATCGAAATACTTAAAAAGGTTACGTTCAGAAAAAGCCTGAATATGATCCGCCTGTTCGCTGGTTTTCATGTTTCCCGTCTTATCAAACGTCCAGTACAGTGGGGACGCCCTGTATTCGTTAGTATCGAGCCGACCACAAGCTGTAATCTGAGGTGTCCGCAATGTCCGTCCGGACTCCGCGAGTTTACACGTCCCACGGGAATGCTGCAGAAAGAACTGTTTCAAAAAGTGCTTTTACAGCTAAAGGACACTTTGCATAGCCTTACTTTTTATTTCCAGGGTGAACCTTACCTGAATCCATCCTTTCTGGAAATGGTGAGTTTTGCATCCTCTAATAACGTATACACCATTACAAGCACTAATGCGCATTACCTGGATGAAGAAAATGCAAAACGCACCGTAATGAGCGGTCTGAATAAGCTGATTATTTCAATTGACGGAATTACGCAGGAAAGTTACCAGGAATACAGGGTAGGGGGGCAACTCGATAAAGTAATGCAGGGGACGAAAGAGATCATAAAACAGAAGAAAAAACTTGCTTCTAGTACTCCCCACGTAGTGTGGCAGTTTGTGGCTTTCCGTCATAATGAAGAGCAGGTGCCCCTGGTAAAGGAACTCGGCAGGTCTTTGGGAGTTGACGAAGTGAAGATCAAAACTGCCCAGGTTTATGATTTTGAAAACGGACATGATCTGATTCCGCATGAGCAGGAACTTTCACGTTATAAAAAAACGGCTTCAGGTTCCTATGAAATAAAAAACGACCTTTTAAATCAATGCTGGAGAATGTGGCAGGGTTGTGTGATCACCTGGGATGGAAAGATTGTTCCATGCTGCTTTGATAAGGATGCAAAATACCAGATCGGTAACCTCGAAAATGAAAGCTTTGAAAAAGTATGGTTTTCCCCTGCTTATAATAATTTCAGGCGCTCGGTACTAAGCTCCAGGAAAGAAATAGATATTTGTCAGAATTGTACCGAAGGCACAAAGGTGTGGACCTAGTCCGACCCAAAGATCTCTTTCAAAACACTTCCATGCTTTTCACGGATCACTTTTCTTTTGAGACTTAGTTTCGGAGTTATCTCCCCTGTTTCAACCGACCACGGATCATTAAGCAGACGGTGTCTTTTTAACCGCTCAAATTCTGCCAGCGAGGTATTCACTTTTTTAATATGCTCATCAATGAATTTCCTTAGGTCGGGATGTTCGCTTATAAGCGCATCGTTGCTGATGGTCAATCCGACGTTTTTGCAATATTCCCGGAAATTCTCGATAGACGGTACGATCAGGGCTGAGGCGAACTTTTGACCGTCGCCAACCACCATGCACTGTTCAATGTATTTGCATTCCTTCAGTTTGTTTTCAATGGCAACAGGAGAAATATATTTGCCGGAGCTGGTTTTGAATATTTCCTTCTTGCGGTCTGTGATCTTCAGGAATTTATTGGCTATAAACTGACCGATGTCACCGGTATGGAACCATCCATCTTTATCAAACACTTCCGCGGTGGCTTCGGGGTTTTTATAATAGCCGGTCATAACGCTTGGCCCCTTCACCAGGATCTCTCCATCCTCCTCGGCAATTTTCACTTGCGTATTATCTACTACTACGCCTACCGTGCCGAACATTCTTCTTTCGGGATCAAACCTGTTTACAGCTACTACCACACATGTTTCGGTCAACCCGTATCCCTGCAGCAATTTTAAGCCAGCACATGTAAATACACGTTCTAAACGCGGATTGAGTGCCGCGCCACCGCTTACTATAACTTCTACTTCACCGCCTACTGCTGCGCGCCACTTGTTATATACAAGCTTGTCTGCTATCTTCCTCTGCAACTCGTACCATAAACCATTCCTGCCCATCAGCTCATATCTTTCAGCCAGGTTCATGCTCCAGTCGAAGATCTTCTTTTTAGCACCCGAAAGTTTTTCACCAGCTGAGGTTATGCGCTCAAGCACGCGCTCAAGAACCCGGGGTACCGCCACAAACATCTGAGGATGTACCTCCCGGCAGTTTTCCCCTATAGTTTCAAAACTCTCGGCAAAATAAACACTCACACCCTGGTATATATAAAGCGTCATAAGGAAACGCTCATAAACGTGATTCAGTGGTAAAAAGCTTAACGCTTTCCATTTTGTGGTAAAAGGAGCAATGTCCTTGCAGTTAAGAACGTTGCTCAGAAGGTGCTTGTGTGAAAGCATCACGCCTTTAGGCTGACCCGTTGTACCTGATGTATAAAGGATAGTAAAAAGATCATCGGTACTGATCTTTTTCTTAATGCTTTCGATTACCGCGTCGTCGTATTTTTCTTTTCCAAATCTCAAAAATTCTGAAAATGGCTTTAAGCCCGCGATCGGATTAAAGGTAATAACATGTTGCAGGTGTGGCAGGTCTTTCTCCATGGCAGCCAGTTTAAGATAAGATGGCTTGTCTGAGATAAAGATGATCTTCGCCTCGCTGTGATTTAATATATATTTGAGATCGTCGGCGCTGATGGTAGGAAAGATCGGCGCTGTTGGCATTCCTACCTGCTGACATCCATAATCAACAAAATTCCACTGGGGAGAGTTGGAGGCCATGATGGCTACGTTGTCTCCCGGTTCCAGTCCCGCGGCCAGCAACGCGGAACTCACTGCATTGGCTGATTCAATAAAATCATTTACACTATAGCTGACCCACTTCTTGTTTTCCTTCGCATTTAAAATATCACTCTTTGGAGCGTACGTCTTTAGACGTTCCAGGAGGTCGAATATCCGGCTGATTTCCATTTATCGAAATTGGCGCATTTTTACCGAAAAACAAAATGGACAAAAACCGCCTGCATACGCTGCCATCTAAAAATCATTTACCTTTGCCCTTTCTTTATTTATTATGATCGTAATAACGGGTTCAGCAGGTTTTATCGGCAGCTGTGTTGTGGCAAAGTTTAACCAACAGGGTGTCACCAACCTGGTGCTGGTTGATGATTTCTCGCGACGAGACAAGGAGCCGAACTATTCTCTCAAGAAGTTTTACCAGAAAATAGACCGCAGTGATTTTATTGCGTGGTTTAATGACAACGCTTCAATTGTTACAGACGTGATCCACATTGGAGCGCGAACAGATACTACTGAGTTTAACGTTGATATTTTTAATGAACTGAACGTTAATTATACCAAGGCTATCTGGACGATCTGCAGCAAACATCAGATCAACCTGATATATGCTTCTTCGGCCGCAACTTATGGATTGGGTGAACACGGATATAAGGATAATGAAGCGGACCTGGGTAAGCTTGTACCTTTAAATCCGTACGGCGACAGCAAGAATATTTTTGATAACTGGGCTGTAAAACAGGAAAATTCCCCTCCTCACTGGTATGGATTAAAATTCTTCAATGTATACGGGCCAAATGAATATCATAAATCAAGGATGGCATCGGTCATATTTCACTCCTTTAACCAGATCAGGAACAGCGGCAAGGTTAAGCTGTTCAGATCTCACAATCCCGCATATCAGGATGGAGGACAGCTGCGCGATTTTGTATATGTAAAAGATGTGGTGGAAGTGATCTGGTATTTATATAGCTCAAGGCCCGGAAATGGAATTTACAATCTGGGAAGTGGAAAGGCGCGTACCTTTCTCGACCTGGCGAATGCTACGTTCCATGCCCTTGGCGAAAAACCTAAAATTGATTTTATCGATACGCCTGCCGACATTCGCGATAAATACCAGTATTTTACTGAGGCTGATATGTCAAAACTGATTGCAACAGGATATAAAAAACCTTTTACTTCTCTCGAAAATGGTGTTGAGGATTACGTAAAGAACTACCTCGTGCCGGGAAAGTATATGTAAGTATAGCCAGGAGATTTTTTTATACATTTAAGTATGAAAAGATCAGCCGGATTAGTTTGCGTTTTCCTTATTATTCTTACCTCATTTGATCTGCTGCACTCGCAACCTGCGGGCTGCCAGGAGATGAAGGGCTTCATGCTGCCTCCCCCTTATACGGCACCTGAGAATCGCCGCAGCGATACATTTAATATCCTTAAATATACTATCAGCCTGGAGGTTGGAAATACATTTAATCAGACCATTGGCGGGAATACAGTTATCAGGCTGGCACCAAAAATTAATGGACAGACATTTGTACGCCTGGATCTTTTAAAATTGCTTGTGGACTCTGTGAAAGAAGGAAACACAAAACTATCTTTTTCACATAACGACACCATTCTTAAAGTGACTTTTGCCGCAGCCAAAACAACTGTTGATACCACTGATCTTATAATCTATTATCACGGTACGCCTGTAATCGACGCCACGGGGTGGGGTGGGTTTTATTTCGACAATACCCAGGGCGCTCAGTATGCTTATAACCTCGGGGTAGGCTTTGGAGCGGCACCGCACAATTATGGACGCGTATGGTTTCCCTGCTTTGATAATTTTGTTGAAAGGTCTCGTTATGAATTCAGGATAACCTCAGATTCTGCAAGACGTGCATACTGTAACGGTGCTCTTGTGTCGGATGTCGTTACCGGTGCGAACCGCACCAGGACATGGGTGCTCAACCAGGAGATCCCGTCCTACCTTGCAAGTATAACTTTGGCCAAATATCGTCAGGTAAATAAAACCTTTAATAGTGTTAACGGCCCCAAACCCGTGATCCTCGCAAGTGTCGCTCAGGATACCTCTGCCGTGAAGACGGCCTTTGTTAATCTGCTGAATTGCCTGAAGGGTTTTGAAACTTATTACGGACCTTATCTGTGGAACCGCGTCGGATATTGCATGGTCCCGTTCAATAGCGGTGCCATGGAGCACGCAACCAATATAACGTATCCCCGTTCCGCTACAGGTTCGCTTAATTATGAAGAACTCATCGCACATGAGCTTTCTCACCATTGGTGGGGCAATTTAATTACCTGCGAAACTCAGGAAGATATGTGGATAAACGAAGGATTCGCTTCATTTAGCGCGTACATGTTCTTTGAATGGCAGTACGGTAAAAAGAGCGCTCTCGACAAGATTAAAAATACACACGAAGAACTTCTGCATTCTCTGCATCGGACCGAAGGCTTCAGACCGATCAGCGGAGTTCCTCATTCATTAACTTACGGGGATCATGTTTATAAAAAGGGAGCTGACATGGCTCATACACTTCGTGGTTACATGGGCGATTCTGCCTTCTTTAAAGGCGTAAAATACGTCATGCAGCAAAAGGCTTACAAAAGCATTAATACCATTGAATTTCGCGATCTTCTGCAACAAAGTTCTGGATTGAACCTCCAGAGTTTTTTTAATAACTGGATCTTTGCTGGTGGTTGGTCGCATTTTGATATCGATTCCATAAATTTTATTCCTGATGCAACGGGATGCCACGCAATTGTCAGCCTTCGTCAGAAATTGTATGGTGCAAATATGATGCATAGCGACGTACCGCTCGAGATCAGTTTCTTTGATGCTTCCTGGGCAAGGGTTGTGAAAACCGTGGTGATGTCGGGACAGTCTCAGACCTTTACAGTTACATTACCTTACATTCCCGTATACGCAGCTCTGAATTATGATAGTAAGATAAGCGATGCATCTTCACACGAATATCAAACTATCAAGACTGCAGGAACCACACAATTTGTTCTTGGAAAAGCCTTGGTGTCGGTTGGTTCCGCAGGAACGGATTCTTCACTATTGAGAATAGTGCACCACTATGTTGCTCCCGATCCGTTTAAAGATGTGTCCAGGGGTCACGTAATATCCGATCAGCATTATTGGACGGTGGAAGGCATCCTCTCTGCCGGTTTTTCCGCAACTCTCGGTCTTAACTACGACGGAAGTAAAGCAAGCACTTCCAATGCCTACCTGGATACTTTGTTAACGCGTGTAAATGGCGACAGTATCGGTTTATTTTATCGCAGGGATGCAACACAGGACTGGCAATACTTAAGGAATGTAAAAAAGGTAAAGTACAATGCTAAAAGCGGATTTCTGCAGCTGAATGAACTTAAGCTGGGTCAATATACATTCGCTAACGTGGGTGATACAAGCACGGTAGGAGTAAATGAAAATGGACGCTTGTCGGAAATAAAGATCTTTCCTAATCCTGCCGGCAAGACATGTACAGTAAAATTGCCTGAAGAGAACGGCAACCCTCAGAATTATTCATTTACACTAACAGATATCCAGGGCAGGGTGGTGCTGCGACGATCTTTGTTTTTTAAAAATAATGAGATCGATCTTGCCGGATTTACAAAAGGCACGTACGTTGTAAATATCAATAAGGGCCGTGATCTTTTTTATTCTCAGAAATTGATCCTCGAATAAATGGTCTGACAGTTTTTACCTCACCGCTATTATTTTCTGGGATGCCTGTTTACCATCAAGGGTAACTCTTAAGAAATACGCTCCTGAAGATACGTCATGAAGATCCAGGATCTGCGTATGTTCGCCCGGATCCTGACGTCCGTTAATGAGACGTTTTATCACTTTGCCTTCCACGGATACCAGTTCTCCTGTAACTATTGTACTTTTAACGAGTTTGTAGTTCACATTTGCAAATCCGTTCGCGGGGTTAGGAAAAACAGATAGTTTCAGTGCCGCGGCCAGATGTTCATGGATCCCGACATCAGTTTTCGTGGTGTCTTCGGGTTCGGTTGGTGTAGTTGGAGTGATAGGAGCCGTGGCTGTGAGGGTGATCGAGTTTTTTGCCAGGGGAAAGTCGCCGGTCGTGTTATTATTCCCATTTACAGCGTTCGCCGCCGAATAAATGATCACCTTACCCGAAGGAGGCGCTGTCCAGCTGAATGTAAAGCTTACCGTTGTACCTGATTTCGGGGCAGTGTGAACGGCATTCTTCCTTGCATTGAATGCGTTCTGAAATTTAACTCCTGTGCCTGCACCGAACATGTTTCCGCAGTTTTTATTCGCCGAATCAAGGATTTCGCAGGCAAATCCAAACTTTGAAAAACCGGACGCGCTCACATCGACACTTATCTTATAAGTGGAATCAGGCATATATTCGTTAAGTGTGAATGCGGGAACTGCCGTAACAGTGATCCCTGAGGTGGCACTGCTACCACCCCCATGACAGCTGTTGCAGGTGGTTTCTCCCGGCGAACCGGTGTAGCCTGGCATGCCATTACTCTGTAATACATACGCTGAGCACCCGATAACACATATGATTACAGTGATAACAGAAATGTAAATTTTTTTCATATAAAGACTTTGGTGCAAATATAAGCAGCAAAAGATTGACCACGCGGCTCAAAAACACCGGAAAATAGCACAATTCAACGATTTTTAATCACTGACTCACGGTACAAGGCAGGGGTTTGACCGCATTGTTTTTTGAAGAACCGCGTAAAGTAAGCTGGGCTTTCGAAATTTAATTCAAATGCTACTTCTTTTATTGACAGACCGGTGCTGTAAAGCAAACGCCTGGCCTCAAGCAGAACCCGTTCGTTAATAATTTGAGTGGCAGTTCTTGCTGATACCTGCCGGCAAAGGGAATTAAGATAATTGGGTGAAACGTTTAGTTTAGAGGCGTACTCTTTAATTGTGCGATGATTTAAGAAGTCGTCATTCACCAGTCTTTTGAAATCACTCACAATATTTCTGTTGTCTGCTTCTGGTAAAAGATTGCCGTACGTTAACGCCACCTGCTTTAATCCCAGCAGTATAAGGTGCAGGTATCCGCGCGTAATTTCATAATTTAATTCTTTGGAAGCGTTGCGGGCCTGAATTAACAGATGGATCTGCTGCCTTAGAATTTCTGAGTTTTCTTTCGTTAGCGAAAGTACGGGTTCGGCAGAAAATCCGAAAAATGGAAATTGCCTGGCGACGTCTCCCGACGCTGGCAAACTAAAAAATTCTTCTGTGAAACATATCACAAAACCGCTTCCGCCTTTTAATTTTAACTGGTGGATCTGTCCGGGAGACACAAAATGGACGGTGTGCGCCTTTACTTTAAGTTTCCTGAAATCTATTTCATGTTCCCCGCCCGATTTCGTAAAGTAAAATAGCTCAAAAAAAGTGTGACGGTGAAAAGTGCTGGCATCGTACGTACGCTCTTTAATCGATGCATCAAGCCCGATCAGGTCAAAGCCCGCATGGAGCATTTCCTTGGTCTTGATTTTATAAACTGGTACAATATCAGATCTCACTGGTTATGTATTAACTTTTTTGCTTTGGAATCATTATCCATGGAAATGGAGAATCCTTCAATCTCAGGATGCGGTTCATTAGGGTTTTGGAACGATAGAGAATTTTGGGATGGAATTCACTTAGCATCTTTTCATCGTGCTGATAATAATACGAAGCCATGGTCGGGTATCCCATTTTAGTGAAGTGCGCAAGTGTTCGGAGCCTTGCCTGCGTTTTCTCGCTCGTACTGTAAAATGGGCTGTCCATAATATGGATCTCTCCCCCGGGACTAAGCATCTGATCGCATCGTTTAATGAGATCTTTCAATTCAGTAAAATACTGCAAGGATGCGTTAAACACAATAATATCAAATGGCCCTCCAGGCACCTTCCTTTCCATTATATTAAGACAATACCACACAACAGTATCCTTAAATGTTTGCGCTGCAGATTCAAGTTCTGTGAGATTCACATCCACTGCGCTTACCTGGTGCCCGTCTGAGGCCAGGAGATTTGCAAAATAACCGTTGCCACATCCGATCTCAAGAATCACACTTCTTCTGCTTTTAGCCCGCAGGTAATTTCTGAACCTACTGATCGTTTTCTTCCTCATCTTCCAGAGGCCTGCGTCATGCTTATTGGGAGATTCAGGAAGTAGTTTAATTTGAGCGACCGTTAGCACCCTGCCTTCAAGTTCACGGATCTTTAAGTAGTCGCGTTCAAAATTCAAAAATTGCTCCCGTGTGTTGTGATCTACATACACTCCGTTTTGAAGTACAAGTTCTGAGGGCATGACCTTCATTTCTTTTGAAGCGTTATAACATAGTGATCGCAGCACCAGGTAAAAGGGAACACACCTGCAATTTTTTGGTCGATCTTTTTTAAGGTTTCGAAAAATTTCGGATACCGCTCTGCAAAATTCTGATAAAATTCAGGTGGAACAGTAATGCAAACACCTTTTAATGCAACCATCCTGAAATCTTTGGCAAGAACTTTTTTGATTAACCCTGGATTATAATAGTAACATTTAAAGTGCACGCCTTCAATATGCGCCGGTGCACCGTGTTTAAAGCGTCTGAACGCAGTCCGGAACTTTCCTTTTAAGATAAGTAGCAGTTCCCAGGGACAGATCTTAGGCATTATCATGAGAGTTACCTTTCCTCCCGGCTTAAGAAGGGAAGAGAACTGCCGCAGTACGGAGGGCAGATCATCGGTACAGTTAAGTCCACCGAAATTCGAAATGATATGATCAAACTTGCCTTCGTTCAGTTTGTTAAGATCATGAAATGAGCAACGAACTGCTTTAATTGAAGAGAGCTGTTGCGAACTGATTTTTTCTTGCAGTTTTTGAAGCATGCCCGGCGCGTTGTCCGTTGCTACAATCTGGTGGCCTTTTTCTGCAAAATATATGGCATCGAGACCTGTACCGCAATTTAATTCAAGTATTCGTGAATTTTTTTCCGAGTGAAAAAGGACCTCACTCCGGAAAACACCCCGGAGGTACCGCGAAATTTCATTTGACTCGTTTAGGTCAT
Source organism: uncultured bacterium (assembly GCA_966211905.1). Taxonomy (GTDB): domain Bacteria; phylum Bacteroidota; class Bacteroidia; order B-17B0; family Aurantibacillaceae; genus Aurantibacillus. Next base: position 64,141 of record CBIHOL010000006.1, on the reverse strand, counting down.
CAAATACGGATGCTTGATTTGAAAAGGCCTGGCTTACTAAACCTGGATTAGGATCGGTCATCGCGCATTTTGTTTTAAACGTGCGGCGTGGATGGCGCCTGTGAGAGTGTATTTGCAGTAACTGCCTGCAGCCCGGAGCTTTTTCCCTATTGTTGTTTCACTATGGAACCTGGTGGAGGCTTTTTTTCTACGGTAGATGCTGTGCACTAGACGATGAAGGATTTTGTAGTAGGCCGGTGCGTATGTGTTACTAAACATCATACTTAGTTCGTCCGAATCTGTCCAGTTGGTTTTTTCTCTGAGATCTTTTTTTACACGTTCATAAAAAACAGTGCCCGGCAGTGGGTATGAAACAGAAATGCCGATATCATCGGGCATAAGTTCTTTAACGAGATCAATGGTGCTTTGAACATCTTCGCTTGTTTCGCCCGGATAACCAAACTGAAGGAACAGGGCAGCTTTTATATTATGGGTTTTGAGCAGGGCCCGCGCTTTTCTTATTTCGTCCACTGTAGTGCCTTTATCCATGGCGTCCAGTATTTTCTGCGATCCGCTTTCAGCACCCATCCACACTTCATCGCACCCTGATAAGGCCAGTGATGTAACATATTGTTCCTGCACCAGCAGGTCGGCCCGCGACTGGATCTTGTACCTGAATTTAAGATCAAGTTTTTGCACCTCGTCAGCAAAATCAGACACCCAGCTCCTCTTTAAACCAAAAATATCATCGCAAAACCAAATATGATCGAAATTGAATTTTTCTTTCAGATAAGTTAGTTCCTGCACTACATGCGATACACTGCGCATATTGTATTTATTTCCGTAAATGGGCTTGGCACACCAGTTGCATTTATATGGGCAACCCCGGGTTGTTGCCACATTTATACTGAAATAACCATGCTTCTGCATCCATCGCTCGCGGTAGGGTTTTATATCTACCAGGTCCCATGCAGGCAGGGGAAACTCATCAAGATTTGCGGAAACAGCCCTGGGAGCGGTCTTCACTATCTCAAGATCTTTATTTTTATAAGCGATACCCTGAATATTCGCAAAATTCGGTAATCCGTTGTTTATTCCCTGAACCAGCTCCAGCAGGGATTTTTCGCCTTCTCCGATTATGACAAAATCTGCCGAATGCTCAAGATATTTTTTGTAATGGTCAGAAGCATCACTGCTGCTTACTATCACTTTGCACCTCGCTTTTTTAGCTAGCTCCTGCATTACAAACGCAGCATCCCTCATATTACTGAGGCACATCTTGGTCAGATAATTAAATCCATCATCGTAAACCACCAGGATATCTGGCTTAAAGCTTTCCAGAAGTGAAGTTATTTCCAGGGGCGAATGGCAAAACATGGTGTCAAACAGCGCCACCTCGTAGTTGTGTTTCCGCAGATATGCGGCCGCTAATATTGTTCCCAGGGGCGGGTACGGCTGAGAGTGCGCCACCTGCTTGGGATCAAATTGTAAAAAATACGAATGTGTAAAAAGCACTCTCATGGAATGTGATGCAGCACCTTAAAGTTATTAAAACGGAATGACTTGAGTAACATTTAAAAAGCAGTTGCGCGGGCTTCCAGGTTCAGTGAACAAACACACTTCCTGCAGGTATCATTTTTATTAACATCAAGAGCGCGACGGTAATCGATACTTTCCTTACTGTTAAGCACCTTTTCGAGGGTTTGCTGGTGAATGTTGCCTGCTTTGTCGTGAAAAAAACAGGGTCGCACCGACCCATCCGCTTCTATCACAACCGATACCCACGGAGCATTGCACGATTTTACCGGGAATTCTGCCAGGCCATGCTGGGCTCTATAGTATGTGTAGATCTTGCCAATCTTCGCGGGGTTTTCTGCTATAAAGCCTGACTCAAATTCAGAACTGAAAGTTTCCTGCAGCTCTGTTATCATCTTTTCAAGTAGAGGCAGTTCTTCTTTACTGATGAGAAGGTCGGTTTGCCGCTCCGGCGACCAGGGCTCCTCCCTGTTAAACGCCTCGCTGCTGATATCGGCCGGCAAAAAACTTACCTGGTCGAAACCAGTTTCTTTTGCACATAAAATTATTTTGTTCCATCGCAGGAAGTTGTAACGGTGAATAACGCACCTGGCGCTGACCTTCAGTGAGGGCTTGAGCTTTTTTAGTGCCTGGACGCCTTCGCGCAACGCATTAAATGCGCCTTTCACATTCCTGATCTCGTCGTGCAACTCCGCGTCCCCATCAAGAGAAAATATTACCTCATCCACGTGTTTAACGATGTCAGAGGCATGTCTCGACACCGTCATGCCGGTTGTAAGCAGTGTTATTTTTATTTTTTGTTGATTGATGATTTCACAAAACCTGAAGAAATTACGGTTCAGCAATGCTTCACCTCCCGACATCACAACCCGTTTTGTTTCGAGCTTTTTCAGTGATTGAAGGATTTGATTTATATCTGCTTCTGTAAGCTGCTTACTGTTTTTATTTCCTTTCCAGATATCACACATTACACACCTGCAATTGCAACCGCTGTGTGGCATTAAGATCGCGATAGGAAGCACCTTTATAGAGTGCGTATAAAGTGTGGCGTACCGCTTAATGGTATGGATCGGTTCCTGGATCCACATGTTACCTGAGGCTAAGATTGTGGTGGCTCTCAAATTCCCGCTGTTTTTGTTCCCAGGCGCCAAGTACTTTCCCCTGGTAGCCGGTGGTGTGGCGTTTGCAGACGTTTTTCCGCGATCTGAACTGTAATTCGAAGTCGTTGTATTCCATCTGCGGATATTTTTTTTGCCAGTGCTTCAGCGTCACCTTTAAAAGAAGATCGTCCAGCAATTCTCCTGCAGATCCCCCTAATAAAAATTCCACAAATCTTTTAAATATTGGCTTTGGAGTTTTAAGACATGCTTTTCCCTGCGCAGCTTCTTTGTTGGGAAAGGAATCAGTACACCATTTGTTAGAATTAAGTAATTCCTTGTACACGGGATAATTTACTGTTGGTACAAGGTAGGCAAGTTCTGTCGCTGTAAACTGGTTGTTATCGTCGATGCGCAGATTATCGGACGAAATAAAATAATTCACGCACCAGAACTTTTTGCGGTTAGCCGGCAGCAGTTTATAACGCAGTATAAGGAGCGTCCTGCAGATCCACAAACGGTTTGGCCTAGTCACAATAAAAAAGTCGATGTCTCCGTTTTCGTCAAAGTAGTTTTTAGATAGTGCGCCCGACAGGCATACAGCTTCCACAAAGGGAAAGCTGGCAATGATCTGGCTGTATCGGTAGGCAGTCGGCATAATTGCCAAAGCACCCATATTGCCCTTTTTTCTTTTATCTATATGTGCTTTTCCGGAAGTGGGGCTTAAAATAAATCCCTCTTCCTCTTTGAGGTAATTCAGCTGGATCAGGTAGTGCAGTTCGGATTCAAATTCCGCTCTCGATATTTTTACAGGCATGGTCTCATGCAGTTCCTCGGCTTTTAAAGGATAATGAAATACATCATAATACAAAGCCCTGCGTATGATCTCAGCTTGTGTTGAATTTATGGTATTCTGCTCTGTCTCTGTAGCGGCGCTCACTTAATAAATATAGTAAAAAAATTTCAGCGAAAAACCGGGCCGTTCACAATGGAAAAAAATTTCCGGGGCCTTTAAAAAGAAAGGAACTAACCCGCAGAAAATCAGTTAGTTTTTTGATGTGAATGTTTTGCTGTAAGTTCTGCTCTGAAGCTGCCAGCATACGGTAATGGCATAATTGCTCATATTTTGTTTTTTATTTTCAGCAGGTAGATCATGTTCAATTCCCAGCGGATCTTTTTTTGCTCGGCAAGCGTAAATTCAATTCCATTTTCTGATGCCATTTTTTTTATACGTTCTATCTCGCATTTTTCTTCCAGGATCATATAAACCCTCGTTTCTGCATGTACATAGGAGTGTAATGCTGAGAAAAGCTTTTGGAAATATTCCCCCTGTGCACCGCAGTACCATGCCAACTGCGCGGCTACTTCCGGATCTTTAAAGTAATACGGTGGGTTTATCAGAATAAGATCATAGATCTCTTTTGGTACACTGTGCAGCACATCGCTTTCAAAAAGCCTTAAATTGCTGAGGTCCCTGAAATTGCTCCTGAAATTTAGCTGCGTATTTTCAACTGCTTTACTGTCTATGTCTGTTGCGGTCACATAGGCTCCCATGCGATACGCAAGCATGCTCAGAATTCCGCTTCCGCATCCTATTTCGAGAAATTTCTTTTTTTTTAATTCCAGCTTACTGGTAAAATCATAAAGGTACATGGAGCTGAAAAAGAGATGGGGATGAAAAACGCCTTTCAGTACTCTGATTTTAAAACCGTCAAATTTAGTTGTAGTGTCTCGTTTCAGATATAGCTGCAAAAGTGGCTTCCACAGGTATTTGTGGACAATATAGCTCAGGGGGATCATTAAAAACCTTCCTTCTCCGGTTGCCGGTACTTCCAGATGGTTTGTAGAAGCCGGATCTCCTTCGGTAATGAATAGAATTGTAATCCGTAACGCCAGGCACTTACAAGCCTCAACACACGTTTCTTTCTGCGGTTAAGCCTGATATCAGAGACCGTTGGATAAAAAGCATTTAATACCGATTCAAAATTCCTGATCTTATCAATCATGTATGGTTTTAGCCAGGGGGTGAGGGGGTTTTTCCTCAGGTCAAAATTTTCCCATTGGGGACTGATCCAGTCCTCGAGTTTTTGTGGAAAGCTAAAACCGGCGCTCTTCACTTTTTCAAACATCTCTGACCCTTCTGTAGGCACAGGACTGTATGTATAGATAATGATTTCAGTGTCGGGGTTGATCTCTTTGATCGTCCTTATGAAATGTATGTCTTCGTCAATTTGTTTGTTAACCTGCTCTTCCGTGTCAGCCGGAGTGCCAAGTACAAAGGAATATTCAGGAATGATCCCGAATTTTTTTAGACGCGCGGCAAAACTTTTTATCTGTGCGGCGGTTTGTGTACCACCTTTGTCCATCTTTTTTAAAATATCATCGTTGCCGGTTTCCGCACCAAAGAAGATCATTTTACACCCGGCATCACTGATAAGCTGCAGCGACTCATCTTTATATTTGTCCATGGTGTCAATCCTGGCCTCACCCCACCACACTATCTTCTCATCCCTGATCAGCTTTGCAAACTCGACGACACGTTTTTCAGAGACAAAAAAGTTGTTATCGTGGAATTCTACGGCATCAGCACCAAAGTTCTTTTTAAAGTACATCACGTCGGAATAGATGCTGTCCGCAGATTTTCCCTTCCATCTGCCGTTATAAATGGGTACAACTGCGCAAAACGAACATGTAAAAGGACAGCCAAAGCTGCTGTGGTATGCGAGTGTCTTGTTTCCCAGATAGCTCTTGCCTAGATACCGGCCAAGCTCATAAAAGGAATTCAATTTTCCGTAGGGTAGGGCCGGCAGATCATCCGGAGCATAGATCGCGTCCTTCTGCGTGTGGGTTAGCTTTCCGTTAGCAAGAAAAATAAGGTTAGGTATCGTGTCGTAAGCTGTTCCATCCCTCAATGATCTGAGTAGCGCGGGAAAAGCTTTGTCGCCCATTCCGTTGACAATGAAATCGACATAGCCGGAAGAAAGAACGGAAGAGGGATGATTGGACGGAAAATATCCGCCCCAGATTATTTTTACCTCTGGAAATTGTTCGCGGATTTTTTTTGAATACGGAATAGCCTGTTTCAGTTGCGGACCGGGCATCACCGTACAGCCGAAATATTTTATGTCGCCTGATTTCAGATACCCCTCAATTTTTGGCCAGGGATCAGTTTCCAGGTTACCATCTACAATTGCGTAATCAATTTGCCCCTCTACACTTGCTGCTACTTGCAGGATACTGTTCGGGATCCGGGCTTTATAGGTTTGCGCACGAGGATTAAATAGTAAAAGTTCTGTCACGTCGATTTTCCTTTCTGAAGATAATAGATCCCGCAATGATCCCGCTTTAACTTCTTTAAAATGCGCGATGCTGCTGATAACTTATAGGAAATAAAGGTATAGGATCTTTTTTTAAAAAAGCGGATCAGTTCAGCATCCGCATATCCTTTGCTTGGATAAAAATTCAGGTTGAAGCCATTAGCTGTGAAAAAATTATCACGCAATGCCTGTACCTTTGTTTTCTGCAGGCTCTCATTGTTCCGGTAATCAATTCCCAGCACAACAAGCAGTCCTCCCGGCACCAGCAGTTCATAATATGCATCCAGCACTTTATCGGGGTCTGGCATAAATTGTAAACAATGATTGACCACAATGAGGTTAAATTTCTTCTTATAAATACTGGGACTGGTAATATCTGTCTGTATCGAAACCCATCTCCTGGTTGAGTTCTGAAATTGTTTGGCTGAGAGCCCAAAAGATTCGTCCCGGAAAATATCGGTGCTTATTACGTTAAATCCCCATGATGTCAGACATTTGCTGAGCCATCCGTTCCATCCTCCTATTTCCAGTGCTGCCCTGTTCTTTGGAATGTTTTTTACGAGCTTCTCCAGCATATGCAGGTCCTGCTTGCGTGTAAAGACTTCGTGTTGCAAATTCTGATCTTCGATAAAAGGAAATTTCCTTATCTGTGCAGGTGTTAACACTATGTTGCCTCCCGGATGGGCAAGTGTGAAATTCTTCATAAAAGAGTCAAGCCTGTTTTTGAATGATCTTTCCATGATTGAAAAAACATCGTCCCTGTACTCGAAACAGAAATCGGCAGGTAACTCAATAAGTTCTGATATGACGGGATTTATCACCAACTTTCGTGTTTTTTTCTTTATGTTTCGTAAAGTTAAGTAATTTATAAAACCCTTTAACACGCATGAAGGTCGCGTATATTAACATTTCCCGAAGTACAGTGCCTGGTCCGGATGACCTTCCGGAACTTCAGAAACATACTATGCTGTACAAGCAGGAATTGTCAAAAATGGCTGAGGTCCATTACCTGCTGCGCAATTCAATTGAATTTGATGGTATTGTTTCGGGAGTGACAGTCAAAGCACGGGATTTTTCCGTATTGCGTTTTTTATTTTTTGCTGTTCGATACTCCGCTGCCCATAATATTAAGGTGATAATCATTCATAGTCTCTCGCACTTTATGTATGTGCCATTTCTGAGGATGGGCAGTGGGTTAAAGGTGGTGATGCAGCATCATGGCGAATTGTTGTTCCTTCATAAAAAAGCCTTTCTTATGCGGTTCACAGATCCTTTTGTTGATGCATACTTTTTTCATGGGCGGGGAAACGCACTGCCATTCGTGAATAAAAAATGCATCAGTCTTTCAAAAGTCAGGGAGATTCCTGAAGGAACATCCGATTTTAAGTTTGTACCTGTTGTAAACCAGGGCGTGCACCGGCTTATTTTTATAGGGAGGCTGGATAAAAATAAAAACCTTATCACTTTGCTGAAGGCTCTGAGTGTTCTAAAGGATCTGCAGTTTGTGTTGAATGTTTATTTTGGAGGAGACGGAATGCTCACGGAGCTTCAGGATTTTTGCGCGGTAAATGATTTAAATGGGAAGGTTAACTTTATTGGCAAGGTGCCGGCATCTGAAATAGAAAAGGCTCTTCAGCAAAGCGATATTTTTATCTCTTGCAGCAGGTACGAAGGTAGCGGTTACTCCCTTATCGAGGCGCTCGCTTGTGGCATCTTTCCTGTGGTTTCAAGGATACCTCCATCCGAATATTTACTTAATGGCCTGCCTCATTCACGGCAATTTTCTCCTGACAACGAGCACGAATTGCGGAGTTGTCTGCAGGAGGTTATGAATTTGCGGGTGAATACTGATACCCGCAATGCGATTCGCCTTTTCTATGAAAAGAATGTTTCTCCGCCTGCAGTGGCAGAAACTATTCTAAGGGTTATCACTGAACTTTAAATAGTTCAATGATTTCCTTTGCTGATTGTTCAATGGTATTTACCAGCACTCTTTCCGCTGGCTTCTGCTCCTGCAAAAGCATCCGTAGTCGGTTTTTCATTTCCTGCCGGTCTTGCGAAACATACAAATTTTTTAGTGGTTCACTGCCGGGGGCAACAGCGCAAACCACTTTACATCCGGAGTAAAGACCTTCAAGAATCACCGTCGAATACCCTTCATACTCCGAGGGGTGAAAAAGAATCCTGCTGTTATTCATCATCCCGAGAACATCGGGATGTGATATGCTACCTGCCAGAGTTACTTTCCCACTTAATCCTTTTTCTTTGATCTGTCTTTCCAGTGAATCTCGTTCGGGGCCTTCACCAATTATAACACAGTGTAGGTCGGCAAATAATGGTGCAAGTTCACCGATCACATCAATAAACAGGCTCCACCTTTTTAAGCTGATAAGTGATCCGGTACCCAGCACCATGATCTTGCGGTTGCCTGTATTTATTTCCGGGAACAAAGCAGGTTCTATCCCATTAATAATAATGTGTGCTGGTTGGATCTTGTGGTTACGGGTTAATTCTGCGCTGTTGAATTCCGATATAGCTATCAGTTCGTGGCTTTTAGGCCTGATTAGTTTCACATAGGAGTTATTTTTTTTTGCGTCCTGTCCCTGCAACCAGGTAAAATGCTTAAACCCATGAATTTTTGCGAACCACTTGCCTATCAGGGCACTTTCATGTAACCAGACACTCAAAATCCCAATGCAATTATGGCCGGTGGCCTTTTTTAAATGCCTGTAAGTGCGTATCCACGTAACGACCCTTTCCCAGCCTGCAGCGTTTGCGCCGCCTGTGGCAATAACTTCAATACCATGCCATCGGTATGTACCGGCTTTAAAGGGATACTGAATGCTCACTACCGTTACACTCAGATCGGCCTGTAACTTACTGCAGGCTAGCACAAATTGTTGAATCGCTGGAAGACAGGTGGTATCCTGTTCATTTTCGGGAAATCCCGGGGTTATAATTACCAGTGTTCTCAAACGTTGAATGTTGCTAAAGTAGTAAAACCTTTATTTAAGAATAGTTAAAGGAGCAGTCGTGAACACATTTAAAATAAAAAAGAGAATTAATTTTGTATTTTCAACTGTAAATGTTTTCACCGGTAGACGTTAGAGGAGAGCTGGAGCGGCTTCGCGAAAAAGAGCGGAGACAGGAAGATCTTGTGATACAGGAAGCCAACCGCATCCTGCAGGATGATCTTTTTAATGAGAACAAGATCCTTCATTATCTGAATGACTATGGCAGGACCTTCGAATATCTCGACGAAGAAGACGTGTCTGACGGAAATATTTTCACTGAAAAGGAAGTGAAAAGGATAGCGGTACGTCATCGGCTTAAATTTCTTGCTTCATCACTGTATCGCTCCGAAATTCCCTACCAGGCAGTATTAAAGATCAAAGAGCTTAATCAAAAGCACCGGAAAGATCTGAAGCATTTTTTTGTGCTCGCTCCTCCTGCCGCTTTTTTTGAGGCAGCCCAGGTTCCGCAAAGTGCCCTTTTTGTTTCTACCAGCAACGGAAATTATTACCTTTTGCACAGATGGGGTGCGGAGCTCTCGTGGAGCAGGAAGTTCAGGTTCTGGCCATTGCGCAGTTTTGAAAATCTTTTTGCAACGGTCATATTTTTCACGCTGTTGGTAACCCTGATTTTGCCGACAGCGCTCATTACTCTCGATTCGCACGCAGAGTACTGGAGTGGTTACAGGGCTGCAGCTTTTTTTCACCTGCTTATTTTTAACGGAGGATTTACAACTTATCTCACGTTTGCGTTTTGCGGGAACTTCAGCAACGTGGTGTGGAATCGAAAAAAAGATTTCGGGTAGTTGTCCTGCAGCTTATAAACCGTCGCCGAGAATTTTAACCCTGATGTTATTTAAGCTGTCTTGTAATCTGAGCTGACACGACAGTCGCGAAGTGTCCGTTATATTCGGCAATGTATCAAGCATCGCATATTCGTCGTCTGAAATGGCTGGCAAATTCTCTGCACCTTCAAGTATTTCAACATGGCACGTTGCACACAGGGCCATTCCCCCGCACGTTGCAGGAATGTCATAATCATTGCCTTTCAGGAACTCCATGAGGCTTAAGCCCATATCGGTAGGAGCCTGTAATGTGGTTACTTGTCCGTCTTTTTCCTCTATATATATATTTATGTCGCCCATACTTATTTTTTGATCTCTTCGCAAAGTTCAATTAAAACTCCATTTGTTGATTTTGGATGCAAAAAACATATACGTTTATTATCTGCTCCTTTTTTTGGTTCATCGTTAAGTAGCTGGAAGCCTTCGCCTTTAAGGCGATTCATTTCCGATTCGATATTGTCCACCTCAAAGGCAATGTGATGAATTCCCTCGCCCTTTTTTTCAATAAACTTGCTGATGGCACTGTCTGCTCCGGACGCCTCCAGGAGTTCTATTTTTGTTGTGCCCACCATAAAAAAACTGGTTTCCACATTCTCTGAATCCACGCGCTCCATTTTATAATGCTCATCTCCAAACAACTTTTTAAAAAGTGCATTGCTCGTCTTAATATCTTTCACTGCAATCCCAATATGCTCTACTTGTTTTATCATTGTGTTGATCGGTTAAAAAATTCTGTTTCACTGCTTTTTGCGAATCCGGGATTAATGCCCGGTAAAAGATGAAGCTCCAGGTAGGGTTTCAAAGGTAACGGCTTGCTGCTTTTGTAATACGCAATGTCCCCGCTGAAAGCACCATAAATTCCGGTTTGTTGCAACTGGTTGTCTGATTTATAGTTTTTTCCCGTGGTGTAACGCAAGGTAAGTGGTTGGTTCGGTAATCGCGATACTTCTGCGGAATAATTGTCGGGAAGGTAAAAGCAGCGGATAAATTTGTTTTCGGTGAATGTGCAGAAGATGGCATCAAATCCCGTCTTATTTTTTAGCATTAATGTCACGTTCGCCGAGTCGTAAACGGGATTTCCAAACACACTGTTGTATGGCGCATCTCCCGGATTAAGTTTAGACACATTGTGGTTTTCTAATGGTTTTGGCTGAACTGGTGTTGTTATTTTATTTTCCGGCGCAGAAAGTTTCATGATCAGGAGGAACAATGCAACTGCGAGTGGAGTCGCATACAGGATATATTTGAACTCGTTATAGGTTTTTACCGATTCGGATTTTTCATTGTATTCCGCCGTTGCCTTGCTGTATTTTTTGATATGCTCGTCGTAATACTTGCGTCGTCTCAACTCACGTTCGTCAAATTTCCAGGTCTTGGTATTTGTGGGTTTTTGAGTGGTTGCTTGTCTTCCCTGCAAAAACAGGTCCAGCTTGTAATCGTATCCCCTTTTCAGTCGGGGCTGCGAAAGCGTTTCATAAGCAAGAAGTACTTTTTCAAAGTGTTCATGTCCCGTTGGATTTTTATCGGGATGAAATTGTTTAGCGAGCTTGCGGAACGCATTCTTGATTTCTGCCGGCCCGGCATTGCGGTGCACGCCTAGTATTTCGTAGAAATTTATCAAGTGGCGGGCAATGTTCGTGGGTTAGTATTTAATGCAGACGTTTTTGGGTTCTGTAAAAAAGTCGAGAGCTTCAAAACCACCTTCTCTGCCAACACCGCTGGCCTTTACCCCCCCAAAAGGAGTGCGCAGATCGCGAAGCAGCCAGCAATTTATCCATACAATTCCCGCATGGATCTCGGAAGCCAGCCGGTGTGCCCTGCTCAAATCCTGTGTCCATAAGATTGCAGCTAACCCGTAAATAGTCGAATTTGCAGATTCCAGGGCTTCCTCTTCTGAATCAAATGGCGCAATTGTAACTACAGGACCAAATATTTCTTCCTGGTTGGTTCTGCACCCTGCACCAAGCCCTTCAATAACTGTCGGCTGCACGTAATATCCGCCTTCAAATTCTCCTGCCAGCGTTACCTTATTGCCACCGCATAAAATAGTACCTCCTTCTTCCTGCGCCAGTTTTATGTATCCCAGTATTTTTTCCTGGTGTTGTTTTGAAACTACTGCGCCAATCTTTGTTTTATCATCTAATGGATCGCCGATAGTAAGTTTTTTTACGCCCTCTACGAGATCTTTTTTAAAACGGTCATATAGTTTCCGTTCTACAAGGATCCTCGATCCGCAAAGACAGATCTGTCCCTGGTTGGTAAAAGAAGAGCGGAGAGTGGTCGAAAGCATTTTTTCATAGTCGCAGTCAGCAAAAATGATATTTGGGTTTTTCCCGCCTAATTCAAGTGATAGTTTTTTGAACATTGGCGCTGCCACCGACGCAATATGTTTTCCTGTAACGGTGCCCCCGGTAAATGAAATCAGGGGAATGTCGCGGTGAGACACTATAGCATTGCCCACTTTTCCTCCCAGGCCATGAACTATATTCAGCACTCCTGGCGGCAAACCAGCTTCAATGCATATTTCGCTTAATAAATAAGCGCTCATTGGTGTAATTTCTGAAGGTTTTGCAACAACGGTGCATCCTGCGGAAAGTGCGGGGGCAATCTTCCACGTGAAAAGATACAAAGGCAGGTTCCAAGGCGAGATACAGCCCGCAACACCAACGGGTTGTTTGAGGGTATAATTTATAGCATTGTCTTCCATGCTATGCGACGCTGCGGCATGATGAAGGATCGCTGTGCCGTAAAAATGAAAATTGGAAGCTGCTCTCGGAATATCGATGGAGCGTGCGAGTTTTAATGGCTTTCCATTGTCGATGCTTTCGGCCATAGCAAGCTTTTCAAGATTCGCGTTAATTAATGCTGAGATCTTTAACAGGTATTCAGACCTTTTTTCTTTCGGGGTTACCGACCATGTTTTAAAAGCCTGTTTCGCCGCTTTATATGCCTCTTCAACATCCCTTTCATCGCTGTCGGGAATATGTGAGTACACTTTTCCTGTTGAGGGACAGAAATTATCTATATACTGTTTTGATACGGGTTCCCTAAGGTCACCGTTTATATAATTCTTTAAATGCTGCATTTTTTCGTAAACCTCAAAGTTAGCGCTTTAACATGAATAGCTGAAATTACAAGGTGCAGATAAAAAACCGGAAATGCAGCAGTAAGTCCTTAACCGTTATGAGGTTGCATGATTATTTGGTGCAGAGGTTTATTCGTCATCCTCCTCTTTTTTCTTCTTTTTCTTCTTTTTTGGTTTCACCGCTTCTTCCTCGTCTGTTTTGCGGGCTTTCTTTTTTTTCACCTTGATTTTTCTGAATACAATTCTGTCACCTCCTTCAGTACACTGCGTTGGCCTGCTTAAGCGTCGCCATCCTATCTTAAAAGGTTGGCATTCCCAGTACTGTCCCATCGACCGGCTGTCCATATTGAAGAGCAACTTTCGTTTCTGTACACTCCAGCGCCCGGTCGAAATTTTGAATTGCTGTAAAAGGGTATCAGGTTCTGTAAGTTCGATCCTGAAGGAGTGATCTTCTATTAATCGTAATGTATCGTTATTACTGGTTTTATAAACTCCAACCAGTTTTTTATCACGCACACAGTTGGTAAAAGCTACCAGAAAAAAAATTATAAAAATAGCGGAGATGCTCTTCATGTAAGGTTATTTAATGGTCTGTTATTATTCGAGTATTAAAATAGTGAATATCTGTTTCTTATTATCATTCTATGCAAATGGCTTGCCTGCCGCGTTCACTGCCTCAACCGGCCGGTGGTTTTGGGGACATCCTCATTTTTTTTATCTTTGTTCAACTGTTGCAGATCCTGTAATACCCGAATTATGAGAATAGACATATGGCTCGACATCCGCTGCCCGAACTGTTATATTGCAAAACGTAAATTTCAGATCGCTTTAGAACGCTTTCAGCACCGCGACAGGATTCAGATGAATTGGAGAAGCTATGAGTTAAGTCCAACCATCATTGCTCAGCCTGGAAAATCTGTTTACGAGTACCTTGCCGAATTAAAGGAAAGAAGTTTAGACTGGAGCAGGCAGATCCATCAGCAGGTAGCCCAGGCTGCTACTGAAATAGGTCTGCAGTATAATTTCGATAAAGCTATCATTGCTAATTCATTTGATGCCCACAGGCTGATGCAATATGCTAAAACACTCAATAAGGCATCTGAAACAATTGATCGCATGTATTATGCCTATTTTACGGAAGGAATAAATATTGCGGATAAAGATGAATTGCTGAGATTAGCTATTTCAGTAGGATTGCCCCAGGATGCAACTAAGGAGATGCTCGCATCTGACCGGTTTTCACTCGAGGTGCGCGCTGATGAAAAAGCCGCAGAGAAGATAGTACGAGGAGTTCCGTTTTTCCTTTTTAATAATATTACCACTGTTAGCGGGGGCCATTCTGTCGATAGTTTTTTATTGCAGTTACAGGAAGGCTGGCAGCAATACCTGAGGCTCGTTATGGATCCTCCAGGTGCAGGCGCCGACGACTACTGTCCTATTGATGGGTTCTGCTGAAACTTACTTCGGGCAGGTGTAAATTAACTTGTGGCTTATTTCTGATTTGTTGTAGGCTTCTCCCGGTGCAACTTCTTTTATTTCTGTAAATCCGGCTGCAATAAACGAACTTCCATCACTCAGGCGTGCATCTACATAACTCATGATGTCCCCGGCTTTTTTTTCGCGGCAGAAGTTCTTCACCAGTTTGCTTAACCCTCCGCTTACACTTATGCCCTGCCTGCAGCAGAAACGTATCAGCTCATAGGACCTTTCTTCCGGCGTCAGGCGTCGCATTTTCCTGCCTTTAGAAAACGAGGCCACTGCCACAAGATCATCTTTGTAGAACAGTCCCCGAACGTATGCCGAGCCCGTGCTTTTCATAAGATGAAATTTATCCAGAAAATCAGTTGCCGTACTTTTGTCAATTGCACGGTATGTGCAATCACGGGCATAAATTCGCCGGTTTAATCCCAGCCGCGACATTATAACTGACGCCAGCTTTTCGCTTTCACTATTGGCGGAACTGATAGAAGGCTGTGAAATCACGGGTTCAGCTATCATTGTAAATGTGATATGCCTGTCGCCATTCCGGAAAGTAACCTTGTTATTTTCAGAACTGATAGAGACGGGATATCCCTGCAGCTGTTTTTTTATTTCCCGGATTACGCCGGAGCTGAGTTCCACTTTCAGGGATTATTATGATCAGGCATTAACTGCTGTGGTAGCTTTTTCCACACAGTTCAGGATCATCGCTGCGAGCTTTTTCATTTCCTGTTCTGTCCATGTGCAGCGTATGCCAAAGGAAATAAGTCGTCCAACCACTTCTTGTGATTTCGGAAGATGCAGGTTATTATAGTCTTGCGGCGGTCCGATCTGCTGGATAGGTAGCGCTGCAACCGTCTTTAACTGTTTCAGGTGGTCCCATTGGTTCACGAAATGATACATGTTTGTAAACCAATAATTGAATCCGCCTACACCAGCCTCGTTCATGGCGGCAACCGTGCGTTTCGCGGACGCGGTATCAGGTAACAATAAATTCAGAAAAGTTGCTGAATCGCCTTCAGGATCTCCTAATCGTGCAAATTCAATATTCTTATTCTTCGAAAGTTCTGCCTGCAGGAATTTTTTATTCTTGATGTTCTTTGTTTTTATTCCTGGCACTTTGCGCGTTTGTGCTAATGCCACAGCCGCGTGTAATTCAGAGATCCGGTAATTAAAGCCAAGGAAGGGATGATTTTCCATTCCGCGGTTATTCCCGATATGATCATGTCCGTGATCACTGTATACATCGGCTTTTTTATAGGTTTCTTCGTCGTTGGTAACCAATACCCCACCTTCACCGGCAGTGGCGATCTTAAAGAAATCGAATGAATAACTTCCTGCCTTGCCGAAAAGTCCTGTGTAGGTGCCTTTGTATGAAGAAGCAAAAGCTTGTCCCGCGTCTTCTACCAGCACCAGGTTGTGTTTTTTAATAACGGCCATAATACTGTCCATGTCTGCGTTTCCGCCGCACATATGCACCAGGCAAACAGCCTTGGTTTTTGAAGTGATCGCTTTTTCTATTCCCGATGCGCTAAGACATAACGTTTCATCGATCTCAGCAAAAACCGGAAGTGCGCCAATAAATAAAACAGCTTCCACGCTGGCAATAAATGTAAATGGTGGTACTATTACCTCGTCGCCGGTGCCAATGCCGCTGGCAGTAAGGGCTGTAGCAATAGCGGTTGACCCGCTGCTCATAGCATGTGCAAAGCGCGCACCGGTTATTTTTTTTACCTCGTTTTCAAATTCTCTGGCCTTCCAGTGATTGTTGCGTTGAGATTCATGTCCGTAACGGAAAAGAACCCCGGTTTCCATTACATCATTTACTTCTTTGCGCTCTTCGGCGCCAAATAATTCTGTTCCTGGCATAGCTGCTTTGTTTAATGATCAAAGTTACGATTAAAAATTTACGCCTCCTGCACCGTGCTTTAACTTCGATGGGTCTTACCTTACAGAATTGCTTTAATTCTGCAATTGTTAATTTGCGCTGCTATGCACTGATGAGTATCAGTCATTTACAATAGTGAATGATTTTTACTTTCACATAAAATCGGCTCAGGGGTCGTTTTTTAAAGGTCTGCCTGCCCCTCATTTCATCAATTTTTACGGGAAGACTGTTCGTCTTCAAAGATTATTAACATTACAAGTTTATCTGAAAGTTAAATGTTACATCTGTTTGAGAATTATACAGTTTTTATTGACTTTATAATGTTGAAAAGAGCGCGTCAATTGCGCCGGGAAGTATTGTATTTTAGGACTTTCCTGCCTTGGTCGAAGTAATTACGCGCTTCGTCCAATTTCCACACAAGCGTCGAAACCTTTTATGATTTATTAAGTAACATGGTGTAGTATGAACCCACTTTATATGCAGTTTAAATTTTACACAACAATTCACACACAGCACTTTTTTAATCGGCTTTTTTCCGGTCTCTTCCGGAAAGAAAACACACAATCCTTTGAGGTAAGTCCTCTTTTCATTCACAAATAGTTTGCGATATCTATTATTCAACTGCCTGAGGGTTTGCGGATATTATAGAACATAGAAATGATGGGAAAGATTAAAAAAATAT
The DNA here is from genome assembly GCA_966211905.1 of uncultured bacterium. GTDB lineage: Bacteria > Bacteroidota > Bacteroidia > B-17B0 > Aurantibacillaceae > Aurantibacillus. The sequence goes on along the minus strand of CBIHOL010000006.1, from coordinate 47,222 downwards.
GGTACTTGTTGCTCTTCCTGCCTTACCTGGCGGAGGCTACTCATATTGTGGGAGGGGTATTGAACTACGTATACAACGGGAATAATATTTACACAATAACGCTTAAATTATACCGCGACTGTGGTCCTAGCGCCGCCGCGTTTCCAAATAGCGTGGTTATTGAGATCCAGGGTAATAACGGTGCTGCTTTTTCTCCGTCAAAGGATCTTACAATGAACAAGGGTACTGTAACTACGCTATCGGCAAATACACTTCCGTGCGCGTTGCAGCCTAATCCCAAACCTTGTGTTCAGGAAGGGATTTATACTAAAACTGTTTCCTTGCCTCCGAATACAGGTGGTTACCATCTTTATTACCAGATCGAAGCCCGAAACCTTTCTCTTACAAACATAAATGCGAGCTGTAACTGTATTGGTGAGAGTTTCTATGCGTATATTCCTGATAACAGCAACAGCGCTAATAATAACAGCAACGCCGAATTTAGCGCCTTTCCACCTCTTTTTCTGTGTGTGAACGAACCGTTTACCTTTAATCACTCGGCTACTGATGCCAATGGCGATTCACTGGTATACTCGCTGTACGCGCCCTTTAATGGCGACAATGGAGCGGGAACACTGGACCCCACTTTCACAAATAATACAGCATCTTTTACGCCGGTCGTATACAATACAGGTTACAATGCTAACAATCCGTTGGGAGCCACTCCTTTTAACTTAGATCCGTTTACCGGCGTCTTAACCGGAACTCCTGGTACCATTGGGCAGTTTGTGGTCGGAGTGCGCGTTAAAGAGTACCGGAATGGGGTAATGATCTCTCAAACATTACGTGACTTTCAGTTCAATGTGCTGCAGTGTCCTACGCCTCCGGGAAAACTTTCTATGCCTGACATTAACATTAACCAGGGGTGTACTTTAAAATTGAGTGCTACTGGTATCAGTTCAACTACAGTTAAGTGGAACTCTATTAATCCGGGTACAATAGGCGCGTATAACAGTAAACTTACTTGTACCACCTGTTTAACACCTTCCATTTCCGGAACAAGCACCGTACCTGCTTTTATTGATTACCAGGTATGTGGTACAATGAGCGCTTGTGTTACAAACTCTGTCTGTGATACTTTTCGTGTGCATTTTAATCCGCCGCTCCAGGTCATTATTGCTCCTGCAAATCCCGCACTTTGTAATGGACAAACCTCTACAACGCTCATTGCTACCGGTTCAGGAGGTAGTCCTCCATATTCCTATTTATGGAACAACACCAACCCTTCACAATCTATTACCGTTGGTGCGGGTACATATAACGTAAAGCTGACCGACATTTCGGGTTGTCCGCCTGCGCTGAATTCCGTCCAGGTAATTTCCTATTCCGTTCCCGTCACGGCTAATGCTGGACCCGATCGAACGGTCTGTATAACGAATCCGGGGACTTCTCTTACAGCTACTATTACCGGTGCAACCGGAGGTATATGGTCGGGTGGTACAGGAACTTTTAGTCCCGGCAATACCACGACCGGTAATATGTTTTATACACCTTCCTCTGCTGAACTTTCGGCAGGAGTGGCTACTTTAATCATAACCACTACAGGTAATGGTCAGTGTCCCCTCGACAGAGATACGGTAAGGATCTTTTATACGCCATTTATTGGCACCATAACTGTTACGCCCACAAATGTGAGCTGTTTCGGAGGAAATAACGGCGCCGCTTCTGCAACAGTGATCGGTGGAAGTTTTGATCCTCAGACTTACGTATGGAATACAGCGCCTGCCCAGACTCTTTCAATTGCTTCAAATCTGGTGGCTGGAAATTATTCAGTAACCGTAACCAACAGCATTGGCTGTGTGTCCACCAAAACTGTTTCGATAACGCAGCCACAACCCCTTGCCATAAATCCTACTATTACCAATGTAACCTGTAACGGCGGCGCAAATGGTGTCATTAAGATCAATGTTGTTGGCGGTACCGCTCCCTACACATACACGTGGTCAACAAGTGCTCAGAATACAACTTCCATTTCAGGTCTGGCGGCGGGCAATTACAGTGTGTCAGTTGCGGATAGTAAGAGCTGTCCGGTTACATCAACGTTTAACGTTACCCAGCCCACCTCCGTTACAATTGTATCCACACAAAGTAACGTAAACTGCTTTGGCGGTAACAACGGTTCTATTAGTACAACTGTTTCCGGAGGAAATTCGCCGTATTCATACACATGGTCTCCGGGCGGAGCCAGCTCGGCAAATATCAGTTCACTTACTGCCGGGGTTTATACATTGTCAACAGCCGATAATTTCAGCTGTTCATCTACAAAGGTATTTACAATCACACAACCTTCGTCCATAACGGTTACCAGCAGTTTTACCAACGAAACCTGCAGTTATCTTAATAACGGTGCTGCAAGTGCTACTGCCGTGGGAGGAACTCCAGGTTACACTTATACATGGCTTCCGGGTTCGCTTACGGGTAGCAATGTTTCTAATCTGGCGTCAGGGAACTACACGGTAAATGTTAGTGATACTAAAGGTTGTATCGCTTCAAACACGCTGACTATTACTCAACCGGCAACTCTTACAATTGTCCCTAGCAACAAAACTAATGTGAGCTGTTTCGGAGGCACTAATGGTAGTTTAACGGCGAATGTTTCAGGTGGTACTCCGGGCTACACTTACACATGGTCTCCTGTTGCCGGAACCGGCTCTGTCCTTACAGGTGTGCAGGCAGGAAATTACACTGTAACAACACGGGATACTCAGTCATGTATTGCCAGCGCCACTTTCGCAATTACGCAGCCAGCTTCTTTAACGGTAAGCAGTATCATAACTACTGTATCTTGTTTCAGCGGAAGTAACGGTGCTATTTCACTTACGCCTGGTGGTGGAGTATCGCCTTTCTCGTATTTCTGGTTGCCAGGTGGACAAACAACGTCTTCAATTTCATCTGTATCCGCTGGTAATTATACTTCAATGGTTACGGATGCAAATGGTTGTGTTAAGACAAACACTTTTAATATAGCGCAAGGCAGCACTCTTTCAATCGCTTTTACAACAACCAACGTTAGTTGTTTTACAGGGAGCAATGGTATTGTGGTTTCTTCCGTGTCCGGGGGTAGTTCTCCTTATACGTATACGTGGTCGCCTTCTACCGCAAACACATCTTCGATCAGCAATTTAACCGCGGGTAATTACACTCTTAATATCAGTGACGTGCTGGGATGTACATCCTCGAAAACAGTTACCGTCACTCAACCTTCTTTGCTTACGATCAGTGTTACGCACACTGATGAAACCTGCGATTATTTGAACAATGGTATCGCATCTGCAAGTGCTGGTGGAGGTACTCCTGCTTATACTTTTTCATGGCAACCGGGTGGCTCAACTGCCGCATCAGTTTCGTCTCTGTCAGCAGGAAACTACACTGCAAAGGTAACCGACAGTAAGGGTTGTACTGCTACAACGGTGGTAGCTATCTCCCAGCCAACTGCCCTGTCTGTTGCTGCGGTCACTATAATTCCTGTAAAATGTTTTGGTGGTTCTGATGGTTCTGCCAGTGTGCAGGGTGCGGGCGGAACGCCTAATTATAACTACACGTGGAGTCCGGGAGGCTCTAATTCTTCAGTCACCAACAGTTTAGTGGCAGGTACTTATACTGTAAAAGTTTCCGACAGTCATTCATGTATTGGCCAGAATACTCTTATTGTTGCGCAGCCCGCTACATTATCAATTGCAAGTGTTATTGGAAATGTCTCATGTTTCGGCGGAAGTGACGCATTCATTGCATTAACACCTGCCGGTGGGAATTCACCCTACTCTTTTTTCTGGCTGCCAAATGGCCAGACAACATCTTCAATTACCGGATTGAGTGCCGGTAATTATTCTACCCAGGTTACTGATAGCAAAGGTTGTCAGTCGGGTGCAAACTTTACGATCACACAATCAACTTCCCTTACGGTGGCTTTTACAACAACCAATGTAAGTTGTTTTCTTGGAAGCAACGGTAAGGCCACTGCCACTGCCTCGGGCGGTAACGCTCCTTATACTTATAGCTGGAGTACTTCAGCCACAATACAAAGCATATCAGGACTCACTGCCGGAATATACACTGTTACTGTAACTGACAATTTCAGTTGTACCACAACGCGAACAGTTCAGATAACACAGCCAACTCAGCTTGCAATTGCAGCATCCGTTACGAACGAAAGTTGTAACTACAACAACGACGGTATTGCTTCTGCTGTTGCATCAGGAGGAACTCCAAATTATACGTATTCCTGGGTGCCTGGATCAATGACAGGTTCAAACGTTACCGGCTTGTCAAGCGGTAACTATACTGTAACTGCCACAGATAATTTAGGTTGTACTATAAATACGGTTGTATCCGTTACTGAACCTTCTTCGCTGGCCGTAACTTTTACTAATGTGATAAATGTAAGCTGTAATGGCGGATCCAACGGTTCAGCTTTGGCTTTTGCAACTGGTGGAACACCAAATTACAGTTACACATGGTCGCCGGGAGGTTTAAATTCGGCAATGATCAACAGTCTTTCAATAGGTCAGTATACTGTCAAGGCGTCTGACGCAAAAGGTTGTATTGCTCAAAACACTGTCATCATCACAGAGCCTGCGCCTTTATTGCTCGTTCCTACAATTTCCAGTGTCATCTGTAATGGCGGAACCAACGGACAGATCTCAGTATCTACCAACGGCGGTACAGGTCCGTATTCATACACTTTACAGCCAGGTAATATTGCCGGTGTTAACTTTACAGGTCTGTCCGCAGGTATATATTCAATTGAGACTTCCGACGCCCTGGGATGTTTCCATTCTGTAACGATCGCTTTAACCCAGCCGGTGAGTTTATCTGCTGCAGTGAGTGTAACTAATGCTGGTTGTCTTGCACAAACTGGTATCGCTACTATTTCAGTTACAAGTGGTGGTGCGCCACCATTTACCTACAGTTGGGTACCGACCGGAGGAACAGGAACGATCACGAACAATCTTTTCGCGGGAACTTATACTGTTGAGATAAAGGATTCTCTCGGTTGCGTGGCTAAAAAGCTGGTAAACATCAGTTCTGTGGGTGCACCAACGGTTGGTATCGTTTCATATACTAATGTGAGTTGTTTTGGCGGTTCAAATGCAGCATTGACTGCTACCCATTCACTGCAGGATGGTCCTCATACTTACACCTGGGTTCCTTCGGGAGGTAACGGCCTTACAGCTTCCAATCTGTCATCTGGTATTTATGTTATCCAGGTAAAAGATAACCTGGGTTGTATCGGATTCGCAACAAGTACGCTGGTTGCTGAACCAGCGCAATTGAACATTGTAATGAGCACCACAAACGTAAGTTGTTTCGCAGGCAATAACGGTAAGGCATTTGCCTCTGTCACTGGTGGTACTCCGAATTATACTATAACATGGTCGGGTGGCGTGGCCAGCGGAGCAAGTGTGAGCGGGCTCTCAGATGGTATATATACAGTGCAGGTAATAGATTCCAAGTCTTGCTCCCAGTCGGCTACTTTTGCAATCACTCAACCTACTGCTGTGGTTAGCATGGCTCTGAACTCAACCTCCGTTTCCTGTTTTAATGGCAGCGATGGTGCCGCCGCAGTAATTCCTACCGGTGGTACAAGACCTTATAGCGCAGTTTGGCAGCCGGGAAATCTGTCAGGGATAAGTGTCAGCAATCTTACTGCAGGTACTTATACTGCAACAGTAACTGACCTTAAAGGGTGTACCGCACAAGGTACTGTTAGTGTTATTCCGGCAACATCTATTGCAGTCACAGCCTCCAATCTTAATTCGAATTGTAATCTGGCAAATGGTCAGGCTTCCGTTAATGCAACCGGAGGCACAGGAATATTCTCTTATCTATGGTCGCCTTCAGGCGGAACAACGTTTTCAGCTACAGGGCTTGCGGCCGGTGGTTACACGATAAAAGTAACCGACTCCAACAATTGTAATGCGTCCGTAACCACAACTATCAGTGATAATCCTGCTCAGCAGGTATCAGTAGTTACTGCAAGCAACGTTTCATGTTTTGGCGGTTCAAATGGTGCAGCCACGGCCATTGTTACAGGAGGCACAGGTCCGTTCACATATTCATGGACCTCTGGTAGTACATTTTCAACTGCAACAGGTCTTTCTTCCGGTACATATACTGTAGTGGTTACGTCGGCTAATACCTGTACAGTAGCTGCTGTCAGTGCGTTAATTTCACAACCCACCAAGGTGTTGGTTTCTCTTGCAACCTATTCGCTCGGATGTTTTGCCGTGAACAACGGTAGCGCCGTTGCTTCAGGTTTTGGAGGTACAGGAGCTTATACGTTTACATGGCAGGCAGGCGTTGCATCAGGAGCAACGGTCACTTCACTCGCTGCCGGCGTTTATAGTATGCAGATAGCGGACGCTAACAACTGTACTCAGTCCGCCACGTTCGCTATTACACAACCCACTGCTGCATTAAGTCTTGCCGTGTCATCATCTTCTGTTTTATGCGCGGGTGGCACTAACGGGTCTGCAACAGTAATTGCAGCCGGCGGTACTGCGCCGTATTCCTTTACCTGGTCTCCGGGGGCAATAGGCGGAAGTACTATTTCTAATCTGTCAGCCGGAACGTATTCTGTTAATGCCCGCGACTTAAATGGTTGCGCTGCACAAAATACCGTGCAGGTAATCCCGGCAACACCAATAACTACAACTATCAATACAATTAACTCAAATTGTAGTCTCGCAAATGGTCAGGCAATGATCGGCGCAGGGGGAGGTACCGGTGTATACAGTTATCAATGGTCGCCATTAGGTGGTAATAGTTTTACTGCAGGTAGTCTTCCTGCTGGATCTTATACTGTAACCGTAGTGGACTCTAATACCTGCACGGCGACTGCAACTGCCCAGGTGAATGATAATCCGGCGCCGCTTGTGTCCATATCTACTATAACAAATGTTACTTGTTTCGGGGGATCTAATGGTGCAGCCACTGCCAGTGTGTCGGGCGGTACGGCTCCTTTTACTTACTCATGGACGTCCGGATCAACCTTCTCAACTGCAACAGGACTTCAGGCAGGTACTCATACAGTTCTTGTCACATCATTTAATGGCTGTACAGTGTCAGCAGTCAGTCCTGTTGTGACGCAACCACTTAAAATCCTTGTAAATATTACCACTTATTCTGTTGGTTGTTTTGCATCTAATAGTGGTAGTGCTATTGCAAATGTTTTCGGCGGAACAGGAGCGTATACTTACACATGGCAGGCCGGTACTGTTAATGGCGCCACTGTAACGGGACTCGGTGCAAATACTTATACTATGCTCGTAGCCGACGCTGCTAATTGTACTCAGACGTCTTCTTTTAGCATTAATCAGCCGGCAGCTGCACTGGCTCTTGTGTTATCATCTTCTTCGGTTTCGTGTTTCGGAGGTAGTAATGGTACGGCCTCAGTTTCTGCTTCCGGTGGTACTTCACCATACGGTTATTTCTGGACTCCGGTTGGAGGTTCTTTGGCATCTGCCACTGGTCTTTCAGCAGGCATGTATTCAGTTACTGTTACAGATTTAAATGGTTGCGGTAAATCAGGTTCTGTCCAGGTCATTGAGCCAACCCCAGTTGTTGCAACTATTATTTCAGCCACTAACGTTAGCTGTTTCGGTGGCTCAAACGGTTCTGCTTCTCTTGCTGTTTCAGGTGGCAATCCTACATACAATATTCAATGGTCTCCTGCAGGTGGTACTTCGCTTCTCGCTACAGGATTATCGCTTGGTACATACGTAGCTACTGTTTCAGATATTAATAGCTGTCAGACTCAGGTATCGGTTATTATTAGTGAACCCCCACTCTTAACAGGAACTTTGGCTGTAATTCGTCCTTCCTGCGGACGGGCCAATGGAGCTTTAATGGCCCAGATCTCGGGTGGTACAACTCCTTATACATATGCATGGACTCCTGGAGCAATGACTACCCCTGTGGCCACGTCGCTCGCAGCCGGTTCGTATACCGTGATAGTGAAAGACGCAAAAAACTGCCAGAAGATCTTAAGTGAAACGCTTATAGACATCCCTGGTCCTTCTGTGGTGTCGAATGGCAAAACGAATGTATTGTGTTTTGGTCAGAATAATGGATCTGCAACTATTAGCATAAACCAGGGAACAGGACCGTTCACTATAAGCTGGTTGCCGTTTGGCGGAACAGATAGTGTAGCGTTAAACCTTACTGCGGGAACCTTTACTGCCTTTGTAACAGACGCGCTCGGATGTCAGAATAATAATGCTGTTTTTACAATCACTCAGCCACCGGCGCTTGCGGTAAGCATTAGCAGTCTGCAGAATGTATTGTGTTTCGGTGCGCAGAATGGTTCCTTGTCAGCACTGGCAAGCGGAGGTACTCCGGCGTATTCTTATTCATGGTCTACTGCGGGTGTGGGCGATACCGTTTCCCACCTTGCTCCTGGTACCTACACGGTATTTGTAAACGATGCGAATAATTGTAAAACGGCTCTTACTGCCAACATTACGCAACCTGCCGTGCTTACTTCATCTCTTTCTAATGTAGTGAATGCACTTTGTTTCAGTGGTAATGGCAGTGCAAATGTGGTTATGTCCGGAGGTACTTCACCATTTTCTTATACCTGGACTTCTTCACCTGCACAATATGGCAGCAGCATGCAAAATGTTCCCGCTGGAACCTATTCCGTATTTGTAGTGGATAAAAATGGCTGTTCTGTAAGCGATGTAGTAACGATCACACAACCTTCAATCGTGGCTACTTCTGTAACCAGCCTTGATACAGTTTGTGCGGGTAAAGTTGCAACACTGGTTGCCTCGGCAACAGGCGGAAGCGGCAATTATTATTTTTCATGGATGCCTGGTGCAGTAACTAATTCGGGAACATTTACGTTCCAGACAAATTCCCCTGTAAGTTATACGGTATTGGCTTTTGACAAAAATGGCTGTAGTGGGGCCGAAGCCGTTGAGGATGTTGGTGTTTGGGATCTGAATTCATCCAACCTGCTTTTAACCGGATATACTCCTATTTGTCCAGGCGCAACCACAACTATTAATGGTTTAGTTACCGGTCCGACAGGTCCTGTTACCTTTTCGTGGAGTCATGGTCTCGGCTCATCACGTGGCGATATAACGATCAGGCCAACTAAATCTACTACGTACAGTCTTACTGTAACCAACGCCTGTGGTAAAACGATTATGGACTCTGTTACTGTCCTTATCAGTCCTCCTCCTGTTGTTCGGGTTTCATCAGATACGGCATACACCTGTATTCCGGGTATTGTGAACTTCCAGGACAAATCAGGCGATAGCAATTCTGGCGATCCTATTGTTTCATGGGATTGGGATTTTGGTGATGGCGAGATCTCTTCAGAACAAAATCCGTCGCACACATATACCGCGCAGGGTGTGTATACTGTAAATATGGTAGTTACCACCGACAGGGGTTGTACAAATACAGCCGACGCTCCTATTATTGTAAAAACATTTCCTCAGCCAGTTGCTGCATTTACATTGAACTCATATAGTTTTGATCTGCCGTACGAAGAGCTGCAGGCCACGAACCAGTCAACCGATGCAGTTGCTTTTTACTGGGAGTTTGGTAAAGACGGTACGTCTAATCTTCCAAATCCTAAGTTTCTGTTAAAAACTGTAGGAACTGTTACCATCATGCTTGTTGCTACCTCTAACCAGGGTTGTGTGGATACAGCTTATACCACGGTTACAACCGGGGCAGATCTGATCTTCCCTAATGCATTTACACCTGGTGAGCAGGGATCGTCTGGTGGTTTTTATGTGGCTGGCAATCTTGATAATAATATATTCTTTCCTTATACCTCCGGTGTAGTTGATTATAATCTTCAGATCTTTAACCGCTGGGGTGAGCTCATCTTTGAAACATATGATGTGAAAGAAGGTTGGGATGGATATTACCGCGGTAAGCTTTGTCAGCTGGGTGTTTATGTGTGGAAGGCAAAAGTGACCTTGACCAATGGAAAGGTGTTTGATAAAGCAGGCAACGTTACTCTATTACGATAAAAATGAAATCACTGAGAAAAATAGTTATTCTTATGTTGTGTCTGCAGTTCAGTTTGCATGCACAGGATATTCATTTTACGCAGTTTTACGCTACTCCGATGTATCTTAACCCTGCGTTTACCGGCGCAAATGTTTGTTCCAGGTTTGTGATGACCTACAGGAACCAGTGGCCGGGAATTTCAGATTCATATAAGTCATACATGGCTTCTTTTGACCATGGTTTTGTGCGCTCTCACGTTGGTATAGGTTTAACAGTTGGAATGGATGAGGCAGGTGCCGGCTCATTGCGAACCACGCTTATTAATCCTTCTATTTCATATGAAGCACAGATCAATCACTCCTCATTGCTTCGTTTTGGGATACAACCCGGCTTCGGAATTAAGAGTATTAACATGAGCAGGCTTGTGTTTGGTGATCAGCTTTACCGGGGAGGCGATGTGCCTACCATTGAGCACTTGCCGCAAAGCGCGTCGTTTTTTGATATGGGAGCAGGTGTGATCTATGCACATTCAAACTATTGGACAGGAGCGTCGGTGGCACATTTAAATGTTCCAAATGAATCGCTGTACGAAAGTATTTATGGCGCTCTGCCTGTTAAATATAGTTTTCACGGTGGAGCAAAATTCGACCTTGATAAGATGGCCATTGAATCGCGTGAAAAACGATATATTACACCGGCACTGCATTACCGCGGACAAAAAGAATTTGACCAGTTCGATATTGGCTTCTATTATTCAAAGGGTATGTTCACACTGGGTGCGTGGTATCGCGGTATACCTGGTCTGAAAGCATATAAGCCAGGATACCAGAATAACGATGCCGTTGCTATCATTGCCGGTATCGAAACTCCTAAGCTCAGATTTGGTTACAGCTATGATAAAACCATTTCCCGTCTCGCCGCAGTTTCAAAAGGCGCGCATGAGATCACTCTTTCCTTTCAGCTTTGTACTGTTAAAAAGAAAAAGAGAAAAATGAAGCTGATTTCTTGTCCTAAATTTTAAGTTTGTACTTATGATGGTTACTCGCGAAATCTTAAGAACTGCACTTGTTCTGGTACTGAATTTTAGTTGTTCAATAATGGTCACAGGCCAGGAATGTGATACTGAAGCACTCAGGGTGAAAAGTTCTGCCGCTCTAAGAGGATTTACTTTTATGAAGTCCTTTCCGATCGAAAGTGCAGACTCTGATAGTAAACAATCGTTTTCGTACGTTCTCAGCAAGGATGTAAGTTATTGCATCGTGGGTGCTGACAGCGAAAAAAATAATAAGCTTGTGGTAAACCTGCTCGACAGGAACAGGAAAGTAATAGCAACCAATTACATAAAACAAAAAAAAGAATTTTTACCTTCAATAAAATTTAATTGTGATGCTACAGGGGTTTATTACCTGGAGGCTTATTTTAAGGAAAACAAAAATTCCTGTGGGCTTCTTATTCTTTCTTACCAAAAGTAAAACCCGTTGTGAGGCTTAAATTCCTGATATTATCTCTTTTTTCGGTTTGGAGCATGCACGCACAATCCGTAGGCGGCGTTACCTCCGGTGCTGCCGGCGTGTGTGATACTTTAAACTCGGGATTCATCTCCCTTAATGCTTATGTTGGAAATGTGCTATACTGGGAAAGTTCAACTGATAATGTGAACTGGTTCCAGTTGGGGAATCCGACCAGTACGCAAAGTTATTATCATCTGAAACAGACAACTTCTTTCAGGGCTATTGTGAAGGACGGCACCTTTCCCGAAGACACATCCACTGTTTCAACTGTAACCGTGCATGTTCCGCATGTTGCAGGAACTGTTGCAGGTGGTGGTACGTTTTGTGCGTCAACCGGCGATGGCACACTGGTACTCAGCGGTTACTCAGGCACCGTAAAATTCTGGCAATACTCGCAGAATAGCGGATTAAACTGGATTGACGAAGCCTCTACCCAGCCAGTTCTTATTCATGGAGATATTCTGCAGGATCGTGTTTATCGTGCAGTAGTGCAAAGCGTTCCTGGTTGTGACGCGGATACTTCAGCAAGCGCTTTTATAATTATCAATTCTTTATCCGCGGCCGGCGTAATTAATGGCGGCGACACACTTTGTAATGGCAGCCCCGTTGTAACACTGCAGGTAACCGGGCAAAATGGTAATATCACAGGATGGTTTGTTTCTGAAGAGCCTGGCTCCGGTTACTCGCCACTTAATACCACGGCAAACTCAGTGGTTTCACAGGAGGTTACAAAAACACGTTTTTATAAGGTTTCCGTAAAAAATGGAATTTGTCCCGCAGACACTTCAGCACCTGCAGTTGTAGCGGTTTTTGATGAAACATCAACAAGTGCCGGACCTGATCTCACAATTGTGAGGCATGAAAGCGTTACTATTTCAGCGACCGGAAAAGGAGCAGTAACATGGTCGCCCGGCCGCTGGCTGAACGACAGCACGGTATTAACGCCTGTAGCTTCGCCCATCAATACCAGCACGTTTGTACTAACTGTTACTGATCCGGCAGGCTGTGTGGGTGTAGACTCGATGGTGATCACAGTAATTGTTCCTATTCCAACCGCAATTACGCCTAATGGCGACGGGGTAAATGATGAATTTGTTATTCATAAGATAGAGGAGTTTCCAAAAAATTCATTGCATGTGTATAACAGGTGGGGTCTGCTTGTGTTTGAGGCAGCGCCGTACAAAAACAACTGGAGTGGAAAAACACTTGAAGGAACGGAATTGCCTGACGAAACATATTACATGATCTTTGATAATGGTACAGGTGAAAAACCTGTGGCAGGATATATATTAATAAAAAGGTAGTGCGTGGAATAAATAAAATATTCATTTTTTTACTTGTGCTGGACTGCGCGTTGATAAACGCACAGCAGGATCCGATGTATTCAATGTATCTTTTTGATAAAATGCTGATAAACCCGGCATTTACAGGTAGCTCTTCATGGGCCGTTGGCACCGTGAAACATCGTGATCAGTACATGGGATTGAATGGACGTCCAACAACACAAACCTTCAATTTTCACGCACCGCTCCAGAAAAAAAACCTGGGGTTGGGAATTAAGATCATAAACGATAAGCTTGGAGTACTTACAGATCAGAGCGCTGCCCTTGACATATCTTATCATCTTAATTTTGCCGGTGGTAAGTTATCATTTGGAGTTGAGGGTGGAATGTTTCGGAGGACGATCCAGTACGGAGAACTGGTTCTGAGTTCAAAGGCTGACAAGGCCATTCCATCGTCTACTGAAGCCTCTATGGTGCCTGATGCCTCAGCCGGAATGTACTATCAGAAAAAACAATTTTATCTGGGCATCAGCAGGTATCATTTGTTGAACCAGCCTTTTTCAGTTAGTTCTGGCGTAGGCAGCACTTCGCGATTATATTCTCACAATTATTTTTTGATGGGAAATGTTTTCGATCTCGGCAGATTCTGGCAAATGGAACCTTCGATATTTGTGAAATACCAGGATGCCGGGATAGTGCAGGCGGATGTTAATCTTATGCTTTACTTTGATGAGAGAGTGGGGTTGGGAGTTCAGTACCGTATGGAAGATGCTGTTGTCGGAATGATCAAGATCCATATTACAGAGGGATTCCGTATAGCATATTCATACGATATGACCATGTCCCGTCTTTCAACATATGGTAAAGCTTCGCATGAGATAATCCTTTCTTACGGTTTTAGGTTGCTGCCTCCTGCAATGCAAAAAGAAATTCACCCGCGATATTATTTTTGATGGAAACGAAAAAATATACCGGTTTTTCGACGAGGATCATTTTATTATGTTTCCTCTGGAGTTCCTTTTCAGTTCTGGCACAGAAACACTCTCTGCGCGGTGACAAGTACTATGATCTTAACCTTTTTAGTGATGCGATAAAGTATTACCAGCAGGATATCCGTTCACGAAAAAAAGGTGTTTCAGAGCATGCAATGCAGCGTCTCGCTGATTGTTATCGTATCACAGGGAACTTTGTAAAGGCAGAACAGACCTATGAGAAGATCCTGAAAAAGAAAAGAAATAATCCGGCTAATTTTCTCAATTACGGAATCTCCCTTAAAAGCAGCGCCAAATATGCTGAAGCTAAAGTTCAGTTTCTGGAGTATATGAAAATGAAGCCCGAAGATCCTATTGGCCGCGTTTATCTTATGTCATGTGATTCGGCACAAAAGTGGCTCGATGAAACCATAGGGAAAGAAGTTAAGAATCTGCAGCACGTAAATACACCGTACTCTGATTTTGGTCCAACGCTGAACCGGAATGAAGAGCTCGTTTTTTCTTCTTCGCGTGAAGGTACGTCACGTCCGCTGATCAGTTTTAATGGTGGGCGCGATATCCGGCGGATTGACCTTTTTTCCATCAAGATAAAGGATATTGAAGACAAGAAAAAAGAACGCAGCACAAACAAACCGTTCAAAACGCTTAACACACCTTACCACGAAGGTGCCTCGTGTATTTCAGCGAATGGAAGGGAACTATATTTTACTAAAACCGTTAAAGGCAAAAGGAACAGGGATAAGAATATGATCGTTGGTACTTTACAGGTATTTGTGAGCACTGCCGATAGTACCGGCAAATGGTCCGAACCTCAAAGCGCATTCAGCTTTAACAGCGTTGATTATTCGGTTGGTCATCCCAGCATCTCAAAAGATGGCAAGACCATCTATTATATGAGTGATCGTCCTGGTGGATTCGGAGGAGCGGACATTTACTTCAGCAAACGAAATTCGGAGGGAGAATGGGGGGCAATGACCAACGCAGGAAAGGCGATAAATACCTTTGGTAACGAGCTTTTTCCTTCAGTTCTAAATGATACTACAATGTTCTTTTCTTCCAATGGTCATCCTGGAATGGGGCAACTCGATATATTCAGGGCCTCGCAGGAAAATGGACGGTGGGTAACTGCTGTTAACGTAAAACCGCCTATAAATTCCATTGCCAATGATTTTGCCATTACCTTTTACGGGAGTTCAGGACGAGGCTTCTTTAGTTCGGATCGCTTTAACGGTAAGGGAGAAGAAGACATCTATAGCTTCAGTGAAGAATTACCATCTGAGATCTCTATCATAAATGACACTTTATATTTTAATGACCTGGCTGTGTTTGACGATGTGAAATATAAGCTGAGCAATGAAACTAATTCAACGGATATTACACTAAACAAAAAGGATGGTGTTTTTATGGCCCGACTCGAGCCTGATAAAACCTACCTTCTCGATGGCTCCCGTTATGGTATGGTTTATAATCAGGTGCTCATAAAGTTCACGAAGGACAGTGTTCAGAAATTTATGACCTTTAAGATTGCGTCGAGTCACAAATTACTTCATGTGAGCGGAGCAGCGCAGGTTGGAGTAAAAGACGGTAAGCGACCGAAAAAATCGACTGGAAATTATTCGTCACTCAGTTCTGTATCGTACAGCGAAATGCTTATGGCCGTTGACAAAAAGGGGTATTTTACCTTTTCAGCGGATCTCGAAGCGGGTAAGGATAATATTATTAATTCGCGGGATGTTACCCGTTATAAAGAAGAGAATTAGCATTTATTCTTTTTTGTTTGTCAGCAGGTAATGCGTGCAAAAGTTACCTTTGGTCACGATTTTATTTTATGACGCAACAAAATACACCTCCCCGCAAGTGGAAATTCGCACTGCTGATATGGTTGTTCATATATCCCGTTATTACTTTGCTGAACGTGGTGTTTAATCCCTACATGACTAACATGCCACTGGCTATCCGGACTTTGATTCTCAGCCTGATCCTCGTGCCGGTTATGGCTTTCTTTTACATCCCTTTTATCAGCAAACATTTTTACAGCTGGCTTAGAAAATAAGGGACTTCATCTTCAGGAACTATTTCTGATAAAGAACAGTCACATTAAAATCGAGACCCATTAAGGGTGACCTGAACCAATTGCCGAAAGAAGCAACTTTAAAAAAAGAAGGCCCTGAAATAGATCCTGAAAAGCTGAGCATTTCCTTTTGCATGTTGGCTTCAAGGCACTCGAGACTGATAAAAAAATCACCGGTGGCTGTAATATTATAAGGAACGAGATTTACCGTAACTACACCTTGCTTCGTTAGGGTCCTGAAAATGATAGGGGCTTTTAAAATATTTTTTTCAGGTAAGCCCTCTTTCGATTCAGTGTAAAAGTTAAGGCGGAAAGTTACGGAGTCACTGAATCCATTCTTCATGAGATAAAAATTAAAATCTTCGATCCACACCGTCCTGCCTTTTTTATTATTGGCTTTTATTGCGGCCTCTGCTCCCTTGTAGTTCCCTTCTTCCCCGGTGAAGAAGCAATATACATTGGTGTTGTATTTCTTATTTCCGAGTACCTTCCTTACCGTTTTTGTGGGTTTAATCACTACTTCATTCAGCTGCACCTCGTTGAGAGATAATCGCGTAACTGTATTATTGAGTTGCACGGCGAGCGGCATCGACAAGTCCCGGTAATGATATCCGATTGCAGCGATCCTGAGAGTGTCTGTTTCTTTAAATTGTTTTACGGCGAACTTATATGCTCCGTCTTCATCGCATACCGTGCCGAAAATGGTGCCTTTTATGCCGATGCTGGCAAAGGGTACGCCTTTGCCGTTGCTCTTGTCAACCACAGTGCCGGTTAAAACCGTTTGTCCGGTTATGAAAACGACCTTGCAATATAAAACTGTCAGTAAAAGTCGTCTGAATATTTTCGGGTTTATAAACTTCATGCAAAGCTTGTCAGCATTAATTTTAAACTAAAGTAGAAAAAAATGCAAGCGCAAAACAGCAAGGGGAATATTTCTGTCAGTCCCACGGTTTTTCGTGGCGCGAGAAGAGTTCAGGTGTAAGTAAGTAGCTGATAAAAGTTGTTAGAGGCTAAACATTAAACCTGCGCCCAATGTAAGCTGGCAGATAGATGCGGCCGTAAGCAGGTTTGGCCCCGCGGTAACAGTTGAAGTATAATTTGCGTTTTGAGTATAGAGGAGCATCGATTCCAGCTTTACGCCTACATTGGAGGCGAACCAGTAGCTGCCTGCGACACGTGCACCACAGGCAATCTTTGCGCTACTTAATGCGCGGTCATTTTCCGCTGACGCTAACTGGAGAACGGAGGTTCCAACGCATATTCCAGCGAATCCTTTTATCCTGCCGCCCCGGTTAATGAAATAATCGCCGGCACTGGCCATTATATAATTCATTCCTACTACACGGGAAGCAGATGTGGGAATAGTGCCACTATTAACCTGACGTGTTTGGTGAAGATATAACAACTCAACTCTGACTTCTTTATTGACCAGCCACTCAATTCCTCCGCCCGCCTGGTAGTTGGAATTGCCGGGGTTTGGTTGCAGCTTGCCGGTGGGCACATCATATTGCACGTTAATATCTTTTACCTGCGAGCCGTAAATTGTGATCCTCGCCTTTTGAGCATACGTGAATTGAAGCGTGAGGAATAATAAAATGAGTGTCAGCGCCTGAGTCCGGTTGGACGGGGCGTTCGAAAAAATTACATTCCGACGATAGCTGAAATATGTGCAGGTACCGGAAAACATGACCAGCTGTTATTAAGGGACAAACACAAGGCCGCCACCCAGTGCAAACTGGTAAACGGTAGAATAAAATGAAAGGCCTGCTCCGCCGCCGCCAGTGCCGAAAAAGAGGCCGCCTCCAACTGACTGAACAGGGGAGGTCATATGCGCCTGTAATTTCAGTTTTAATTTTTGCGACAGTCCTATGTCACACCCTAGCTTTGCGCCCCAGGCAAATTTATCGGCTGAACCCTCGTTACCGTTTGATGGATTTCTTAAGTTAAGAATGGCCATTCCGGCAAATGCTCCGGCATACAGATCAACTTTGTCGTTGCTTACAAAGTGGTTGTTTCCTCCGATAAGAATGTAATTCAAATTCAAATGAAAATCGTCGTGGTAATTTCCGAATCCCAGCCCGCCCTGGTAGTTGGTAGGAGCTGTGGTTTCCTGGCGCAGGTAAAATATCTCAATGCTCTGCCGATCTCTTAATTTATAATCGAGACCTACCCCGTACTGAAATCCACCTTTTATGGTGCCGTCATAATACGTGTAATTGTCCTGATAATATTCGAAACGATCGTCGAATACGTAGGAGGTGTATATATTGATCCTCAGTTTCTGTGAGCTTTGCGAACTCCTTGATTTCTGCGGAGGGGGTGGGGGCGGCGCAGTTTGTGTATTTTGTGTTCCCAGGGTGTCCTGCGAGGTTGCCGGCAGGAATGAGCCCATCAAAAATGAAACCATCAGAATTTTTTTCATTGGTCTGTCTGTTAGATTATAAATTCTCCTTCAAATTCTTCCGATGGGGTCGCATGCAGTGAGAAAATTACAGCGGAAAGTGAAAAGGCAATGTTTTGTTTTTTTCAATGTCACGCGGGAGTCTGTTCAACTCCCGCATTTCATTGTTGGTCCCGACGTTAATTGTTTTCAGTGTTACCAGGCCGCAGCCCATCCAAGGTTCAGGGAGATGTACGACTGAGCCTGCATTTCGTCATTTTTAAAATTCATGTGATATCGTGAGGTCAGATATATAATATTGTCCTCTACAAGCGGATAGTAAATTCCTACTTCCGGTGCGAGAAGGAACTGCCAGGTTTCGCGGGTGAAAGTAAAACTGCCGAAGTTGGTATAACGGTAAATGTATGTAGTACCTACACCCATGCCTGCAAACCAGTGTGCTTTTTCTCCAAGATTGCCGGTATAAGCAAAAGTCGCCATCATTGGAATGGTGCTTGCGTGGCGGCGCTGCTTGCCGGTGGCGGTAATCGTTTCATATGTATATGAGGCTTTCTCAACATACTCGTTGAAGAAATTAAATCCCATATTGATTCCCACAGCAAAATTCTCGTGCATCTGGGTCTTGTATTCAATGCTGAACCCCGAAAAGCTGGGCTTTGTCATGTAATCTTTAAAGTCTCCGACCGGATATGAGGTGGAATAAGAAATCCCGAGAAAACTTCCACGTGAACCGGATGTTTGTGATTGTAATGACGCGGTTAAAAAAACGGTTAACAGCAGGGTTGATATTAGGTGTTTCATGGCTATTAGTGTTTTAAGTATGGTGATTGTTTAAAAGTCTGATCTATGCTGCTGGTGATCCTTGCTGCGGGATTACCGCCATCGAGAAGACCATTGATAACACTAACCCAGATTACCGGAACCCTGTTCGCATCATTTACATCCTTATTGGAGAGCATCATCATAAGAATGGTGCCGGAAGATGTGGTGGTAGTATATGGAACCATGTAATACGGGTAATACCAGTAATAAGGATAATACCATCCCCAGTAATAATAATCGTATACATAATAAACGCTGGTGGACTCCATTACTGAAAGCAAAATTGTTACATCAGGATTGTCTGACTTCGAAACCTTGGTATAACCATATGAAGCCATATTGGAATTTACCTGGGCGATTATAGGTGCGGAAACACCTTTGTTTACAAAGTCAGGCAAGGTGCCGCTTGCCCCTTCAAAGTCAGATGAAAACAGGACTACGATGGAGTCTGATATCGCATAGGTTTTCTTCGCCTTAAAGTCAACATCTTTATCGTAGTTGGTGACTACAAGGTCGAGGTCTTCGATATATACATCCTCTTTTGGAGTACATCCCGAAAACCATATTGCGGATGCTGCGAGAATGAGCAGTTTTGTTCTTTTCATTTGGTTGCTGTTTAAGGTTAAATCTATTTTAAAGTATGCTGTTTAATAGTCTTTCAATCAATTCATCAATAATTGACGTTTATTCAATGTCAACTGCATTTATTTGCACTTAAGCCTGCAATATCAATAAGGGATAATTACCCCTTTGTATGTCCGCCTGCTGGGCCTGACAATGTTCTTTAATTGATTGCGGTAGTGCTATTACCCGGAAATAAGCAGGAAAAAAGAGTGCGCCTATATCGTCAATAAAAGTATCGCCGTTATCAAAAGCAGTCAATAGGTGTAGCTCCTCTACTTTTTGTTAAGAAAGGGTGTTTACCCCTATTCGTTTCTTTGTAAAAATGTGTTAGCACCTAATAATGAATTTTCCACGTCTTGAGACGGCGTGAAATTTATAGAAATGCAAATGGTAATTTTCAGAAAGTGATCAGCCCGTTCTTGAAGGCAAACTCCATCAGGTCGGGAAGATTCTGGCATCCAGTTTTTTTCCAGATCTCCGAGCGATGGTTTTCAATCGTCTTAACCGCGTTAAACGTGTGCACGGCAATCTCCTTTGATTCCTTACCCTGGCACATGTAGCGTAAAATGAGAATTTCTTTAGCTGAGAGTTTGAGGTCCACGCGCTCGTGAATGGAAACATCAGGCATTGAGACCATGCCTATTTTAGTGAGAATGTTGGATACCATTGGATCTATACAGATGCCGTTAGTGTGCACTCTTCGTATGGTGTCGGCCACCTTTTCGATCCTGTTGTTTTTACTAAGAAAGGCACGGGCGCCTTTTTTCATAAACTCAGTTATGTAGTTATCCGTAAAATATTCAGTGAAGATTATCACTTTAAGTTGCCCGTGTTTCGTTCTGATCTTTGCAAACGTTTCGCGCCCGTCCATCAGGTGCATATTAAGGTCCAGCAGGATAATATCCGGTGTGTGCCTTTCAAGCCATCCCAGGAGCTCTTTGCCGTTCGAAGCAAGGTATACGAATTTCAGATCTTTATAATCGCTGAGCAGGTGAACAATGCCTTCACGTTCTATGGAGTAGTCTTCAGCAAAAGCTATCTTGATTGGTTCCTTCATTTTCTTCATTTCGTGTCACGCTCGGCTGTAATTAAAAAACTGATCATTCATCTTTCAACTGCACTTCACAGTAACAAATTGGTAAATCCTTACACTCTAGCTGTTCAGAGGGTTTGGTGCTACATAATATGGCGGATTCTTTGTTGGCCTTTCCGCAAGTATGCCCTGGTAAATATCATTACCGTCTTCGTTTACGCCGGTAAGGATCAGCTGCTTTACACCTTCAGAGTCTATGGCGTTATAGATCCTTATTCCTTCGCAACCGGGTTGGTCCAGGATGGCTTCAATCACCGACCTACCAAAAAAGTATCCCAGCGTTGCTCCTTCAGGAGCTGAAGTCCTGTAATTTTTTGTCCATCCGGAAATGGTCTTTAGATCTCCGTCATGTTTTAGCGGCATGATGTCTGTTTTTTTAAATGATCATTATATTTATAAAATGATCATTGAGGTTAATTCCAGAGCTTTTTCCTAGTTTAACTTTACGTTTCGTCACTTTTTTGTGATCGTATCTCAGCACGGCACATCAAGCGTTTTAAGTTCCTGATAAATGTATTGCCGCAACTAACTCTGATCAATAGGTGCAATTCCTCTATTTTTTTACCATAAAAGGGGTTGACACCTATCAATCCCAGAAAAGCTTTAAAAATTAACGCGCCGGAATTCAACCGGCCGTGGTCGGTGAAAGAGATAAAAGAACATGTAAGCCGGGATCAGACGGATCAGGCGATAAAATACTAGAACGATATCAGGCCGAATTTAAAACCAAACTCCATCAGGTCAGGAATGGTTTCGCAGCCGGTCTTACGCCAGATCTCGGACCGGTGGTTCTCGATTGTTTTGATGGCATTATTTGTGAGTGCGGCAATGTTCTTGGACTCCATACCCTGACACATATAACGAAGGATAAGAATTTCTTTGGCGGACAGACTCAGGTCGTTTCTCTCCTGACCCGGGAATTCGGGAATAGAGATCACTCCCATTTTTGTAAGGATGTTAGATACTATAGGATCGATGCAGATGCCCTTGTGATGCACCCTGCGGAGGGTATCGGCCACTTTTTCAACGCGGTTATTCTTGCTCAGGAACGCGCGAGCGCCCATTTTCATAAATTCAACAATATATTTATCGGTAAAGTACTCTGTGAAGATCACGACTTTGAGATCGTCGTTGATCTGTTTTATTTTTAAGAAAGTTTCGCGCCCACCCATCACGTGCATATTGAGATCGAGCAGTATGATATCAGCGTGGTTCGACTCGAGCCAGTCAACCATTTCCTTACCATTGGACGCACAAAACACAAATTGCAGATCGGTATGATCGCGCAGAAGGCGGACCAGTCCCTGTTGTTCTATCATATAATCTTCGGCAATCGCTATCCTAATTGGGTCTTCCATTGAAAGGGTATGGTGAGTGTTATGGTATTTGAATTGTTTGAGGTCGAATAATCCAGTTCTGCATTAAGTAGCCTGGCCCTGGCCTTGCAGGATTGCAGGCCTGTGCCTTTGTTCATTTGAATATAGCTCTGCGCCATCTCGTTTGTAATGCCTCTTCCATCATGCACCACTTGTAAGCAGAGAGATTCGCCGGCTTCTGAAACAGAAACCTTTAGCTTTTTACCATGTGAATGTTTAAATACGTTTTCAAGTAATTCGGAGGAAATCCGGAACAGATCCAGCTCTCTTAAATTGTCAAAAGGGATATCCTTATCAAACGAAGTATTATTCTCAAATTCAATCTGCATTCCCAGAGAACTGCCACGGTGGGTCATCTTCTCGAGAGTACTTAGATATCCGTTGCTGGCAAGCATTTCTGGAGCTTCTCCATGCGTGCACGATCGGATGTCGTTGAGAGCTGTAATAAGAATGTCAATATCCTGCTCAAAGGCTTCAGGAGCCAGCTTTTTATTAAGCAGATTGTGCCTGTGCATTTCCATATTCCGCATCACAAAACGAAGCATGGGGTTTACATGGTCGTGCATGTTTCGGAAAATGATGTCTTTCTGATTACCCCGTTCTTTATCTATGTCCAGAACCAGGGAGTTTATCTTTGAGCGGAGATGTGCCCGTTCACGGTTATGCCGTAACATCTGGAATAGTAATGTTGCGAGCACAAGCACGGTAAAACAGGATATGGATATCAGTAGTGCCATTACGTTCTCTTTTAGGCCTTGTAGTTCTCAATGAAATGAAAATCCTGACCAGGTGGTCCTGCACTGTCATGCGGGATTTTCAGATAAATAAAAACTAACTCAAATTCTACAGCAGGAAATCCTGTTGTTTTTTTGTGTGTAAATTTTAAAGTATTTCAAAGTGCCCTTGTCGCGGAAGAAAATCAATATTACCGGGCGAAGTTCAGCGTGTTTTAGAAGTTAAACTTTCGTGCAGAAATATCGAAAATGAACGGCGAAAAGAATATTCCGGTGGATTCGCTTTTAATCAAGTAGTACTGCAGAGTCCAATCAGGAACTTGGTAACCAGTGCTGACCAACATTACAGAGGATCGGGGGTTAGTACCTGCTCAGTTGGTTGCTCAAAGGTAATACTTTATTGCTTAGATTTTTTACCTGAACCAATTTCTTAACGTTGGTAATACCCTTACGTTTTGAGTGTTCCAAAAGTTTTTAACATATAATTCTGGCGGATTAGGAGCAAATATCTGTCTGTCCAAACTTGTACAAAAAGGTGGTACCCCTAAAATAAGATGTTCATCCCCTTATGTATCTGATTGGTCGAAATTCAGGTCGTCAGGAAAAATCGAGAGGACAGCCATTCAGTGATCTTTGTGCATAAATAAAAAGTTACGTCGCAGACGCGTCGCTGCGCGTTACATGTTTCCATTGATTGTGATGTTGAAAAGATCTCTCCCGGGAAGTAAATAGTTTTAGACGTAACGTTGTTTAGTCTGAAAAAAATGAGTTATCTCTTGAGACCGTCCTTTACAAAAACATTTGCATTTTGTATTTCTGGGTATCAATCCCCTTTCACGATAGAAAATGAGGGGTTGACACCTATTGACTCGTTAATACTACCGCGATACTTTTATACTTCCCGATATTCATTTGGCGACGACATTGACGCACGAAGGAATAAGGTGACAATAGCAGCAAGGAACATATTCAACCAACAAAAATAAACGAGATACAAACCTTCAAAAAAAAAACCATGAAACGAACAATTAAAAGCACACTCCTTGGCATTTCAGTTCTTTTAGTTAGCAGCTTGTCAGCTCAGCAGCCAATGGACGAGATCAAGATAATTCAAGGCCTGTACGGCGTGGAAAAACGCGAGATAATTAAACAATATTATAAGTTAACTGATGAGGAATCTAAAAAGTTCTGGCCATTCTATGATCAGTACGAAGCAGAAAGGCAGAAGCTTGGCTCTGACCGTCTGACCATTATAAATGAATACGCTGCCGCATATGAGAATCTTAAGCCTGAGCAGGCTGACAAGTTGGTATTGCGGGTTTTTGATAACGACCTGGCACTTGACAAGCTTAATAAAAAACAATACACTAAATTAAAAGGAGAGTTGGGCGCTGTTAAAGCAGCATCGTTCTTTCAGCTTGAAAGTTATCTAAAGACAATGGTACAGTCGGAAATTCAGGATAACATTCCTTTTATTGCCGAGTTAGACCATACAGCTAAGAAATAGGTAATTTTTGAGCTTGAGTACACTTGCTATAAACCAGGTTTTGTCAACTGTTTATGGAATTCATGAAAAGATGGCTGCTTGGTTTAATATTTTTTTCTCTAACCTTTAATTGCATTTCGCAGGGGGAATCGGAAAACAATTCCATTACGTCGGGGCAGTTTTCGGGTGAGTTTTGTTCCTACAACGCAATTACCGACAAGCTTGTATTCCAGTTTGCCATCCAGGCCGGCTGGGCCAACGACTCAAACAGCAGAAGCGCGAACATCATTGAACACCTTGTTCAATACGGTGGTCGCGCTTTACTGCATTATGCGCTTTCATCGAGATTTAAGGTTGCCGCTGGATTTGGTGCCTGGTCAAACCCGGATGCGCCTGAAGCCGGACAATATAATTACAATGAGCTGCGGTCTTTCGTCCAGCTGAAGCATTATTACACTCCGCGTCGCGTGACGCTGACCAATCGTATCAGGTTAGAACAACGTTTTGTACAGAACAAGAGTAATACAGCATATGAATATAAACCAAGGATCAGATACTCACCTAAGGTAGTGTATGCGTTAAACTCCAATGTTGTGCGGGCAAAAACGATTCACAGTTATGGTATGTGCGAGCTGTTTATGACTCCAGGACTTGATCCCTTCGTTAAACAGGTACGAGCGCTGATCGGGGTTGGTTACAATTTCACACAGGACGTCAGTCTTGAGATCGATTATGGATGGCAACTGTTGTACAGCGCAACTGAACCGGATTTCAGGGCCCACATAATAGGTGTAACCTTAAATTACAATAATGCCTTCCAGTGGTAAGTAGCTATTCTTTATCTGCGATCTCCTTAACCAGGCAGTTAAGTTGTTTTCTGATGAGCGCGTGATGGTTTACCAGCTTGTAACGTTTCGATCCTGAATCAATATTTATGGTAATGGCTGTAACGTCCGATTTGCTCAATTCTGCAAGAACATCATCCTTTATTCTGAATAACACATCGAAGGCGGAATCTTTTTTCACTTCGAAAGAGTCGTAAAAATCCAGGTCGAATTTTTTTCCGTTCTTAAGCTCCAGGGTGAACTGGTCCTTTTTTACTTTTTTACTCTTCATAGGACTTATCACCACCTTTAAGTAGTACTTCTGCCCATCATGGAAAGCAGCAGAGAAAAGAGTGTAAGATCTGGTAACGTACAATAATTCTTTTTCCGTGTATTTAAATACCAGGCCGTTCTGCTGCACATCTGACTTTATACGGCACTGACCTGGGGCAAAAAAAAATACTAGCTGAATGGCAAACAAGAATATCCACTTCATGGGAGGTAATTTTATGCAAGGTAGTCCTTCGACAAAATAATTGGTATAGGTGTTAACCCTCTATTTTGGTGTTTAGCGCTCAGCGCCGACAGGCGTAGTCTTTTAATCTTTCTTACCGGTAAAAGGTACAGTACCGTACTTGTTTTTACAGGATTAAAAGTATTCGCTCAGACCCATGTACCAGGTCCAGTAGTTTTTGCTGAAACCCACGTCCAGTAAAAAGTTGTTGCCCGTTCTTTTATCAAATTTAAATCTGAGTCCGGTTCCAACGGCAGGATGGAATTGCGGGTAGTGCTGAGTATTCATTTCAGCCGGAGCTGTGGCATTTAAAAATAAAACTCCACCCCACAATCCGCTTCTGGTGATATCAAATCTATACTCTGCTTCACCATACAACATGCCGGTGCTACGATACCTGTTGCGTTGTAAGCCCCTGCCCGTGCGCCCGTAAGAATCCCAACCATTGCTCGGAAGATCGAGATAGTTGGGGTTGCCACCTGTGATGGTCCAGTACAGGGCCCATAGTGCGATCACTTGTCGTTTGCAGGTTTTAAGCTTAAAATATTTACGGGCGTCCAGGTAAATGGAATTCCACGTTTGTGTGCTCCCCAGCTCCGGATGATTATTCCGGAAAGCAAATCTTCCGAACCATCCTTTTTGGGGATTGATGGTATTACCCCTCGAGTCGAAAACCAGGTCAAAGGTATTGCCCACGGAAGTATATTTTGAAAGGGAAGAATCTCCGTAGGTTTCCCAATCCGTAGAGGAGTCGATATACTTTTCTTTCTGCCGGATATTATAGTAGTGGTCAATTTGTACACCGATGCCAGCAGCAAGATCTTTATACACTTTTAAAAGAGCATTCTGGTAAAAGCGGACCTGGTAATAATCGAGCACTGATTGTACCTGCGTTTTTGAATATGCACCCAACTCGTACGTTTCCTGGGGGTATTTCATGAAGCGGTAATCTCCGGTGAAATTCAACATGTTGTTTTTCGACCAGATATAACTTCTCAAAGGAAGAATGTATTGCCCTTCAAAGGTGATATACGGAAGAAAGTAAACATTGGAGAGGTTGGTGGAGTCGGGATCGCCCAGGTAAAAGGAAGCCATTACACTTGTAATTAATCCTCCACGGTTCTGGCCACCGTAGGAGGAAGGAAAGAGGGAAAAGTACAAATTACCGTGTCGCCTGGGCTTTGGCTCTTGTTCTCCAAAGTGTTTCGTCATGTAATCCCTGTATATCTCCTTCAGATCACTACGGCCAAATACGTTTGTATCACATTGCGAATAACAATGCACCACATTGACCCATAGAACCAATATACCCGCGCATCTGTGCATTGACGAAGTTCAGAGTTCAGGGTTTTTTCTTTTTTATTAGTTTTTTGCTGAAAATGAAGCTGATCATAAATGTGCTGTACGTATTCCATTTTACTGAATATGTGACGGCCGCTCCGCACTGGAAGTTGCTGATCAGTTCCCTGGCGTATTCGATGCCAAAGGTGCTAACGAATAACGTGCCCTGTGAGCAATATTCTGTACCATTTCCAAATTGCAGACTCAGATGTTCAAGCGGCTGATAGGTTATGACGGGACAAATTGAAAGCGGGTAGCTTCTGACAAGAAATCCTGTAGGGTCAGCAGTGCTGTTATGTTCTTTTATTCTCAGCTGCTGCATTATCATATCAAGCTGAATACCAAAGCTCATAGATCTGTGAAAGTGATAATAATAGTCGAGGCCCCATCCTCCGGCGAGCATCCACTTTGAATCTCCGTTTTGATCCACGCTCTTCGGAACATGTGCATTCAGTAACCCGACTGTCACGCGATGGTAAGGCTGAAATTTCTGTTTTACTTCTACTTTTTTCTGACTGTTCACAACAAGACATCCCAGTATACACATTGTGAGAAGAATATTTTTTGACAGAAGTGTTTTCACTGAAAAATAATTTAATGATCGTGAGGAAAAGCTATATTGATAAAAAAATGTGCGGGAGTTCTAAAAGGCTTCGTTCAGGCCCAGGTAAAATCCTTGTGCACCATACTTTCCCCAGGCATAATCAATGTTCAGGTTTGCCCGTGACTTTTTGCTGATCATCACTCTCAGCCCCAGTCCATACGCGTGATCAAGATAGTTGAACAGATCAATACCTGCAGGCTTGTTGCTTGCAGTAGTGGTATTTACAAAAACGACTCCTCCAAACATTTCCTTTTTTCTTTGCAGAGGGAACCGGTACTCAATTTCCCCGTACATGAGTTCCTGCCCTCTGAAGCGCCCCTGTGTATACGCTCTTCCGGATCTCCCAAACTGGTCCCATCCAACGGCAGGCAGATCCATGTATGGCACCTGGCCACTGGTTACCAGCCATGCATAAGTCCAGAATCCGATCAGATGCCGGGGACGTTTTTTTGATAAGTGCAGGTAGTCGCGGTATTCGAGCCACAGAAGGGTTGAATTTTTATCACTGCCAATGGCTTCCGGATTCAGGCGGATATTTGCAAATGCATAACGACCGGAGTACGGATTTACTGTGTTATCACGGCTGTCGTAGCACACATTAAGTGAAACTCCTGATAATAAATATTCCTGCGGATCAAATCCTTTATAGATACTGTATCCGTAATGGCTTGTAACAGTCTGGGGAACTGTATCTAGGGCCAGCAGGTGATCATCTATCTCATAATGATAGTCGAGATGGTAACCCAGCCCGTAAAACAGGCGTGTATTTTTATGCCTTATGAGCAGAGTCTGATGAAAACGGATATAGCTGAATTCCATCATTTGCGCAGTTGAGATTGAATTGTAGGGCTTATCAGATGCTTCCTGGGCGAAGCCGTTGTTCACCAGCTTTGCGGTAGACGGACCGGTTCCAAGACCATAAGTTGGCTGTGAGCTGATAAAGTATCTCATATCCGTCATAAGGATAAACTTGTCGCCAGACAAAAAAGTTGTGGCTTTGAATGTATTTATCCATTGTTTATTGGTGGTGTAGATAAGGGTTCCGAGCATTGACGAGAGGCTGGTGGTAGCAGTATCACCCATCATCCAGGTAGCACCGGGTGCCACGCCAAACATCCAGCCGTTTGTTGGATTGGAGGCAATTACCGGTAAAGGAATTACTCTTAGCTGATAGTCATGTCGTTTTTTGGCAGTGGTATCCTGTGAATAAATGAAGGAAGAGAAGAGCAGCGAAAAAATAAACACCGTGTTCAAAACCCTTTGTGAAAACTGAATTTTCATATTTTCCTCCCGGGTTATAATGTTTAAATTTTACTGGCCATTAGCTGTTGTCAATGATGCGGCCAGAGTTCTTTTGTGTACAAAGTGACCTGTCTTTACAGACCGAACCGGTATTGTAATCCGCCAATGAATTGTGTGCGCTGGCTAAGGAATCCATATTCAGCTCTGATCATCCAGTGCTTGTTTATTTGAAACTGCGTGCCGATCAAAAAATTCCATTTAGTGGCAGGCGATTTATCTATCGAGTATTGAACAGAAGAAGACTCGATACGGTTTCCGGCGTTTTCCACGTTTGCAAGCAATTCTCCAGCTCTTACGGCGGTGTTAGTGGCTGCTTCGTATTTTGCTACGTTAACGGGATTTTTTTGTTCAACCGGGCTCAATTCCGTCCACCAGGTTTCCACTCCTTTTTGTGTTTCTTCAATTTTTGTATAGCCGTTCTCGATCTTAGCATCCAGTTCTGCAGAAGAATATATGTCGTTCATGTTGACTGAACCAGAAGTGCCGGCGTTAATCGCAAGGCGGAAACCTCCGGTCCAGATAGAAATATTTCTGTATTTCTGTTTGAATCTGAAATTTTTACCAAGACGTGGTCCGAACACAAAAGCGAAAGCAGGTTCTTTAAGCTGGGGAATATCACTCCATGTGAAATTCATGTCGGCGGCAAACCAAAAGCCGCCAATTCCCATAGTTGGTGTAACACCGAAACCCGCGGTGGTAGTTTTAAATTCCACCTTTGTTTCGGAATTAAAGACCTCCTGGTCGGTACCAGTGGAATCCGTCACCCATACCCCGTATCCCACCTGGGTTGAACCACGGCCAACTCCTAAGATACCATATACATTAAGAAAGGGGAACAACCACACATCAGGTCGGAAATTGGCGGCTTCCAGGGTAGAAATAGCCTTATTAAATCGTACTAAGCCATCAAGGTCATAAGGCTCTTTGTTATTAAATCCAACCTTGAGGTTTTCAATATTTATGTTTGATGTTTGCCACAGATAATTTATACCAACACCTGCTGAATAAGGAAGGTCGAATCCGTTCTTTGTAGCCTTGTCACCCCAGATAGGAAGAATGTAAGGATAATCGGTTTTTTTAAGGCTATCGGCAAAAGCCTGATTTTTTTTGCCGACTACCTTGTCTGTTGTGTATTGCGCAAAACAATTCATGCTCAAAAAGACAACGAATGCGATTACGGAAAGGCTGATTTTCATACGCGGTATTTTAGTCTATGATAGATTAATTTATTTTTTAATGATTAACTCCTTTGGGCGGCACTGTATGTGGTAGCAGCGCGCAAAAAAATAAACGACAATGCACCTTTATTCGCACTAAAAGTACTACTCGTATAAAATTCGTCAACAGGTATGATCCCCTTACTTTTTGTTAAGAAAGGGTGGTGGCACCCAGTAGATCATTGTCTGAAGCACACGAGACTTATTAGAATAAAAAAATGCTTTCCTCGTATAAAGTAGAAATCTTTAAACATAAATGGAGGCGCAGTAGGAGCATTTATTAAATTGGATCAACATAGACGCTGTCATTTAAAACACGAAAAATTCCGGTCCGGGTGTGTTAATACCTTTTTGTGCATGGAATAGCAGGCGAGAAGATGATTATACAACGTATTAGGAGTGTTAACGTTTAGCGGTCGTGCGGGGTCTACAGGTCACGTCATTAAAATAATCGACGTACGCAATATGGTGTGTGGTGCCAAATTCGTTTGTAAAAAAATATTCCTGTGACCGTGAATGCACAGTATTGTTTTGTTGATCAAGAAATTTTTGGTTTTAGGTAGTAGCCCCTTTTCTCACTTTAAAGTAGGGGGACGGCACCTATTGACACCACTATAAACGTCAAGTACTTTTATTTTTCCTTAAGGATCGGGGCCGCACATGCTGAATAGACGTAATTTTTTGTGTGCAACTGCTTTCTTTTATAGTGAAACCGGAAAATTCTGACAAGTCTTATTTCTTAAAAA
The DNA here is from genome assembly GCA_966211905.1 of uncultured bacterium. Taxonomy (GTDB): domain Bacteria; phylum Bacteroidota; class Bacteroidia; order B-17B0; family Aurantibacillaceae; genus Aurantibacillus. The sequence continues at coordinate 16,270 of CBIHOL010000006.1, read as the reverse complement.
GCTATCCCATGAAAATATCATTTAAAGGAAAATGGCGCAAAAAATTCAGCACCTCAGCGGGGCATGTCACAAAGACTATCAGTGGCTCAGAGATAGAGGCAACTGACGCTTTTTATACAAGACCAAAGCTGGATCCGAACGGAGAAATTCAAAATCAATCAAAAAAAAATAACATGCGAAATATTTCATTATCAATCGTTCTTTTATCTGCAACTTGTGTGGTTTCAAATGCGCAAACACGAACTGAGAGAGATCTGCTGGGTCCCAAAGAGATTCCAAACGAAGCTTATTATGGTGTTCAGACAGCGAGGGCACTGGAGAATTTTCAGATCAGCGGAATGAAAACTAATTTTTACCCGGACTATGTGCGTGCATATGCAATGGTAAAACTTGCCGCAGCAAGGGCAAATGCTGAGACCGGTCGTTTAAAGAAAGACCGCATGGATGCGATTGAGAAAGCATGTCAGGATGTGATCGACGGAAAATACCACGATCAGTTCCTTACAGATCTTTACCAGGGCGGTGCGGGTACATCAGCCAATATGAATGCCAATGAGGTTCTGGCAAATATCGCGCTTGAAAAAATGGGCCATAAAAAAGGTGAATACCAGTTTATTGAACCGCATGATGACCTGAACATGGGCCAGTCAACCAACGATGTATATCCTACTACAATACATGTAGCAATTCTGTTGCATAACGACAAGATGATAAAAGAAGCAGAATTGTTATCTCAGTCATTCCATAAAAAAGGTGAGGAGTTTAAAAACCTTTTAAAGATGGGACGCACAGAAGGGCAAGACGCTGTACCAATGACCCTGGGTCAGGAGTTTCATGCTTTTGGTGACCAGCTTGATGGAGCCATTGAAGTTTTGCGTAAATCAGAAGAGTTCCTGTACGATATTAATATGGGAGCAACTGCTATAGGCACAGGGCTTACTGCTACTCCCGGTTATGATGTGAAGTGTTCGGCACAGCTTGCAAAGATCACCGGAAAACCGATGGTAACAAGCAAGCATATGATCGCGGCTACCAGCAGCATGCAGGGTTTTGTAATGTATTCAGCAGCTTTAAAAAATCTTGCTGTAACCATGTCAAAGATAAGCCAGGATCTTATCTTTCTTTGTTCAGGACCACGCAACGGTATTTTTGAAATCAACCTGCCTGCTGTTCAGCCCGGCTCATCCATTATGCCAGGTAAAGTAAACCCGGTTATGCCTGAGCTTATGAATCACGTATGTTATAAAACAATAGGTAATGACGTTTCCGTGGGGGTTGCATCTTCTGACGGATTACTTCAATTAAACGCTTACGAACCCGTTGTGGCTGTGGCGATCTTTGAATCACAAGCCTTGTTCTTTAAAACATTTCCTGTGTTCCGTAAATCCTGTATCGATGGAATTACCCCTAATGAAAAGGTATTAAAACATTATATGGAAACAACGATCGGGATTGTAACGGCTTTAAACCCGGTGCTTGGTTACGACAAGACTACTGAACTGGCCAAGGAGGCTCTTCAGACAAACAAAGGAATTCTCGAGCTTATACGGGAGAAAAAACTGCTGACGGAAGACCAGATCAAAAAGATGATGGATCCTGCAACAATGACCGGGCAGAAATAAAGTTGAATAACAGGCAAATAAATTAAAAACACAAAACATGAAAAACAGAATGACAATTAAAATCGCAGCAGCAGCCTTCGCGCTTGTTCTATCCACGGGCGCTTTCGCGCAAAAAAAGCCAAACATTGTGATACTGGCAACCGGAGGTACAATAGCAGGTGCTGGTGAGAGTGCAACAGGATCAGCATATACTTCGGGAAAAGTCGGGATCGACGCAATGATCGATGCAGTGCCTAATATCCGCAACCTGGCAAACTTACGCGGAGAGCAGATCGCGAGTGTTGGTTCACAGGATATGAGCGTAAAGGTATGGATGGATCTGACCAAGCGTATTAACGAACTATTAAGCGGAAACGATGTGGACGGTGTAGTTATTACACACGGCACGGATACACAGGAAGAAACAGCTTTTTTCCTGAATCTTGTAATAAAAAGCGATAAGCCGGTAGTGCTTACAGGATCAATGCGTCCATCAACTGCTCTGAGTGCAGAAGGGCCGCTTAACCTATACAATGCAGTAGCAGTAGCTGCAAGTGCAAAAGCAAAAGGTTATGGAGTAATGGTGGTTATGAATGATGAGATCCACTCCGCGCATGGAGTGAAAAAAATGATGACCACACCAGTGCAGACCTTTCAGTCACCAGAAGAAGGAATGATCGGCTCTGTTAATTTCGGGGATGTTGACTTTTTTCACAAGCCGCATGGGATACATACAACTTCCAGTGCGTTTTCAGTTTCAGGTGGAACTCTTCCACGCGTTGATATTGTTTATGCGTGTGCTGATGGATCTCCGGATCTTATTGATCTTATGGTGAAGGCGGGTGCAAAAGGAATTGTAATTGCCGGAGTAGGTGACGGGAACATGAATGCAGGCACCCTGGAAGCGGCCAAGAGGGCGGTGAAAGCAGGCGTGAAAGTTGTTCGTGCGTCACGTGTGCCAATTGGCACAGTACTTATTAAAGGAGAGATCAATGATACTGAATATGGCACTATATCATCAGATGAACTTAACCCTCAGAAAGCGCGGGTATTGTTAATGCTTGCATTGCAAAAAGAAAGAAGTCGCGATGAGCTGCAAAAGCTGTTCATTGAATATTAAACCTTAAAAACTGGTTATGAAAAGAATATACTTGTTGGGCCTAATGGCCGCAACCGTGGCTATCCCTATGCAATTGCTTTCCCAGGACACGGAGATGCAGACGGGCGATACGACATATTACAAGAGCCTGATACCTGAAGAGAAACAGGGTCTGCTCAAGAACATGAGTATGATCGCCAACATGCGCTTCGCGGAACGAAACGAGTTTACAAACGGTGAATTTACAGGATCGAGATTTGTGAATGAACAATTTCGTTTTGAGATCAAAGGGCAGGTAACCGATAGAGTATATTTCCGCCTTCGTGACCGTTATACCAGGGCTCAAACTTCGGAATCGATCGATAATCTTTCGCGTTCAACCGATATGGCGTACATCAAGGTTGACGTTACGGATTGGTTCAATATTTCAGGTGGTAAGATGTGCGCGTCGTGGGGGGGTATTGAGTTTGACATGAACCCGATAGATATTTACGAGTATTCTGATATTGTTGAGCAAGCCGACAATTTCCTAACTGGTGTACGTGCTGGTTTTAAGCTTAATCCAAGGCACAGTCTGACTTTTGAAGCCCTGGATTCGAGAACCAAAACGTTTAACGAGTTGTATGGGAGTCAACCTAATGTGACAGTATCGAAAGTGCCCATGGCATTTGTAGCCAATTGGACTGGAAGTATGTTCAATGGAAAGTTCAATACTATCTGGGCTTACGCGTATCACAACGAGGGTGTAAACACCGGTATGAATTACATAGCGCTGGGTAACCAGCTGAAGCTTGGTAAGTTTACTGTAGAGTATGATTTTCAGTACAGCCAGGAGGACCTTGACAGGACCACCATCATAAGCAGCATCGTACCTGATACATTATACAGTTACGCTGTGAAAAATACCTTGTATATGGGACATTGGTTGCACCTGCGTTATCGTGTAAGTAAAAAAGTTAACCTGGCCGTTATAGGTATCTGGAACATTGGTGATTGGCATTCGAATGTTGATCCACTCAAGAAAACCAATCATATGTATGACTCGTATCAATATATTCCAACAATAGAATTTTATCCGTTTGACAATCTAAACCTGAAGTTCTATGCCAACTGGGTTGGACGCAGTACTATGTATTCAGATTATGCCAAAACAAGGTTAGGTGCAAAGGATTTTACAACGGGAAGGTTTGCGATCGGATTTGTTTCTCCCCTGGGAATATTCTAATAAAAGAATTGGCGACATGTATATTATATAAAGCAGGTGAAAGAGGTGATCTGGTTTTGTAGTATGCATGTCGTTCAGTACCTGAGATGATGAGTCCAATTATAAGATGGGCGAGACCCTTTTTTGATTTTAAGGCTCGGGCTAAATCTAAAGAAGATCACTTGGAAACAGATCATTCGTATGACAGAGGAAGAAACACATAAGACTTTCCATTTTATTGAGGATGATCCGTTTAATCGATTCTTTAAGAAAACATTCACGAATGGTAAGAGACGCTCTCCCATTTCTGTACTTCTGATTGTGCTATTAATTACATATGTGCCACTGGTTCTATTCTCCTTACTGGAAGGCACATTCAATTCCAGATCAGTTGATGTGCCTCTGTGCCGTGATTACGCATTAAATCTTCGTTTTCTCCTTGCCGTCCCATTACTTATTCTTTCCATGCCGGTGATACAACGAACCACGTCGGCGGTATGCGAGTATACTTATAACGTGTTGCTCTATGAGGAGGAAAGAACCTCCGTGTTCATGCCTGCGATAGCGAGACTAAGAGTGCGTAATGAATCCTGGGTTAGCACCGTCATAATCCTGACTGTTGTTGTGGCTTTTGCTTTCGTGGTGCATATCTATTCTATAGAAGATACTTCCGTAACATCGTTGGCAGGTTGGTTTGGAAACCCCGGGCCGGATGAATTTGAAATATCAAAAACATATTTATGGTACACGATTGTTTCGATGTCTTTTTTCCGGTTTATTCTTTTAAGATGGTTCTGGTCCTATTGTAGCTGGATCTGGCTCCTGCGGAAGATCTCCCGTTGTCGCCTTAAGTTAACGCCTCACCACAGCGATAAGGTGTGCGGCTTGAACCTGCTTGTGTTTCCGCAGGCGGGTTTTAATTTATTATTTGTAGCTCTTGCCGTCACATCTTCAGGTGCATTCATCAATAATATGCTTTACAGGCATGCATCTTTTGACTTTATTCTCCTGGAGATCGGAATCCTGGTTACTGCAAGCTTTATCCTGCTGCTGGGTCCTTATTTATTTTTCCTTCCCAGCTTATTTGCCGCCCGGCGATTTTCGAATTTTAAGATGGCCACAAAGTCTCACCAGCTGAGCGAGGACTACCAGCGCGAGTGGATAGATACAACGGTGCGGGGGAGCGAAGAAGAAAAGCCTGATCCCTCCGTGATGATAGATTTTTATTCTACTTATGAAATTACGGAAAAGATCAGGCCATTTGTTTTTAATGTACGCGACCTTGTAGCACTGGCGGTGCCAATTGCGCTTGCCTTCCTGCCGACTTTACTTACCAAAATGAGCTTTAAGGAACTGGTGCAGATCGTCCTGAAGTTTATAGTATGATAAAATGAAGAGTGCAAAATGAAATTAGAGAACCATGGCATAGAGGTAACGGATCAGATCTTTTTTGATGAGATAAGAAATAGAGGACTTTTTAAAAAAGGCACCTTTGTTTTTTTCGTTTGTCTTGGGCAATATCTTTGCGCTCAGAATTTTCGCCACCTCGATAAACCAAAATTTGCAGGGGTTCCCATCTTTAGCTACAATAAAAGCTTTGGAGGCATATTTGGTGCAATGGGTTGCCTTTTTTTTTCGATCGATAAAACGAGAGATACGATATCTCCCGCATCGAACATAGGACTTGGAGCAATTTACACAACCAATAAAACATGGTTCGGATTCGGATTTGCGAAACTATATTACTCCGAAGATCTTTTTAGGACCACTGTAGCCGGCGGAACAGGAACATTTAATTTCCAGTTCTTTTATCAGAATACCTGGGTGCCGGGTGCATTTATTGATTATTCGACTGCAATGAATTTTATATATGCTGAACAGCTGATCAGGTTTTACGGAAGAGTATATACCGGACTTGCGTTCACTTATTATAACGTCAGCACATCATTTGAAGAAATATTAACTGATTCATCCGCGAGAAATTACCTCGCAATTGGAATTCCGCTGACTGTAGATTCGAGGGATAATGTTCAGAACCCGGCTAAGGGGTGGTTTGCCAATGCCCGCCTTAACCGCTTCAGCCAAAAACTCGGAAGCGCCACCGACTTTACAAAGCTCGATACAGACGCAAGTTATTTTTTATCAGTAGGGAAAGAAATCGAGGAGAAAAAAAGAAGCGCGGTAGTTCTCGCTTCCAAAGTTTCCATTAGTACTGCGCTGGGCGCGGTGCCATTTGAAGCGCAAACAGTGGTGGGTGGAAACGTATTACGCGGTTATAGTGAAGGTAAGTATCGTGGCGACCAAGTGTATGCTGTGCAGACTGAATTCAGATATAACTTTTTTAAGAAGTGGGGCGCTGTTGTTTTTACAGGGGTTGCAACACCGGTAACTGAAGGTGTTAGCTGGACAGTTGACCAGTTATTACCTGCCGGCGGTGCCGGAATCCGGTATATGATGATCCCTGATCTGCAACTAAACGTAGGACTTGAGGCAGCCGCCGGAAAAGGAGATTATGGGGTGTATTTTAGAATTGGGGAGGCATTTTAATGCATAGAAAAAAATTATTGTCGCACGCCGGGAAGATCTGCAGGAAGTGAATCCTGGTTTAAGACTACAGATACAGAGAGCTGAATGAAAAAAGCAGATCATATAAAACAGAATTTATCACTAGACATGACACTGAAAAAGTACATTCATATTCTTCTGATTTCTTTGCTAATACCTTACTGTGTATACAGTCAGTCCAAGAAAACATATGTAACATCCGGTGCAGAGCTGATCTTTTCTTTTGCCAATATTAATTATAGTCCGGGCGGTGCCAATTCTATTTTAAGGTTCGCGCCCATCGTTAATTTACAATCCATGTTGAATAAAGATGTAAATGACCGGTTTGGATTTTTCACCGGGCTGGCAGTGCGGAACGTGGGGTACAGGATGGATGGCTATAAAGATCCAGCAGATGGTATTATTTACAGGAAAGCTTTCCGATCCTACAATCTGGGGGTTCCCTTAGGCATAAAGGTAGGTCACCTCAACGGTCTTTTTTTCTATGGAGGCTACGAGTTTGAGATGTGCATGTTATACAAGGAAAAGACATATGAGGATGGTGACAAGATAGATAAGATAACAGGCTGGTTCAGTGACAGGCAGAATAAATGGCAGAGCAGTGTGATGATCGGCATCCAGTTTCCTTATGCGCTAAACCTGAAATTTAAATATTACCTGACCGAGTTTCATAACCAGAACTATACCAATTCAGTGGGGCTGAAGCCGTATGCAGGTCTCGAATCACATGTGTTTTATTTCTCCCTCAGCTGCTTCCTGTTCAGGGATGTAAAAATATACTATGTCGAAAAGGAATAACATTACAGTGCCCGAAAGTGACTAAAACGTATTCGTCAGAAAAAATGAAAATGAAAGTTGTCATCCTGTTATTTATCTCTGTGATCATAACGATGAAGTCTTCCGCGCAGGGGGACACTCTTTCCCGTTCGCGGCAGTACAAGAACGTGATCAGGTACAACCTGTCGGGCCCGATGTTATTCGGTTATGACAGTTACGTCATTTTTGGATATGAACGCGTGATCTGGAAACAACATACTATCTCAATTAATGGTGGCACGGTGAAGTTTCCAAAAATATTTTATATCTCTACCAGCATTTTCGATCTGCAAAAAGACGAAAGAAACTCCGGCATTCACTTTTCTGCCGATTACCGTTTTTATCCCCGCAAGGACAATAAATATGCAGCGCCGAGAGGTGTTTATATTGGACCTTATTTTTCCTACAACAGGTTTATCCGCGAAAGTGACTGGACATTTAAGAACAAAGCCACCCGGACCGTTGTATCAACAATTTCAACTTTCGAAATAAGTACATTTGGTGTTCAGTTAGGATACCAGTTCATACTTTGGAAGAGATTGGCCCTTGATGTTGTTATGGTAGGTCCCGGCTGCGGGTTTTACAATTTCGAAACTACAGTGGACGCAAATCTCAATATTGAAGAAAAGTCAGACCTCTTTGAAGGAGCGAAACAGTTTGTTACCCAAAAGTTTCCCGGCGCCAATTTTATTTTTTCGGACAAACATGTAAATGCCAGCGGCGTGATGAAAACAACCTCCATCGGTTACCGGTACCTGGTACAGGTGGGATTTAATTTTTAATAGATACATCCTAAAGTGAAGAACGAGACGAATCACATACGGAAATACCTGCTGCTGTTTTTAACGGGTAGTTTGATCTTTTGTAACAGCATCAGTGGCCAGGTGGATTCGATTCCATCTGATTCAGCTTGTGTTCAGAAAGAACTAGGCGATGTGATACGCGTGGCTTTTAACAAGCCTCCAAAACCAAGCGATGATAATCCGGGGTCGGCTATCCTGCTCCCTATCATTGGTTCCAATCCGGCTACGGGTTTTATGCTTGGAATCGGAGGGCAATATGGATTTAAGCTTACCGGCAAGGAAACGCGTTATTCTCTGATTTCAGGTAGCGTGCAGTTCACGACTAAAAATCAGCAGCTCTTTCTTTTAAAGAATAATATTTACACGCGTAATAACAGGATCTTCCTTACCGGCGACTGGCGCTACCTTATTTTTTCGCAGTCAACCTACGGACTTGGAACAAATGCACCACAGGGAGGGATCGTTGACCAGCAGATCGGCCTTGATGGAGAACCCACAACAATTGATTCGCTCGCGCAGCCTCTGAAATTTAATTTCATAAGGCTCTACCAGACCGTTTCATTTAGAATTATGCCCAAAAAGAAAGGGCTTTTTGTGGGATTCGGATATGGGCTTGATCTGTATGATAAGATAGTAGATGAACGGCTGAGGCTTGAACCCGGCGATTCGCTTATTACCAGCCATTACGCGTATAACACAGCCTATGGATTTAATACAACAAAATATTCGGTGTCGTCTTTTAACCTCAACCTGATCTCTGATACCCGCGACAATATGATCAATCCGTATTCAGGACACCTTTTACTCATCCAGTTCAGGGGCTCACCCAAATTCCTTGGTAACAGTACCAATTCGGGATTCATTAATGCTGAATGGAGAAGCTTTCATAAACTTTCGAGCGTAAATCCACGCCACCTTATCGCGTTTTGGGGCATGGCGCAATTCACCCCCGAAGGAAAGTACCCATATCTTACGTTGCCGGCAACTGCTTATGACCAGCGAAGCCGCAGTGCCAGAGGATATACACAGGGTCGCTTCCGCGGAAATAACATGGTGTATGGTGAAACTGAATACAGGTTCCCGCTTTCCCCATGCGGAGGTATCTGGGGCGGAGTATTGTTTGTGAATGCCACTACGGCAAATAATCCGAACAGGTCTCTCGATCTTTTTGAATCCATTAAGCCTGGTTATGGGTTTGGCCTGAGAGTGATGGTAGATAAGAAGACAAGAACAAACCTTGCCATTGACATCGGAATAGGAGAAAAAACAGCAGGCTTTTACCTTGCCGCATCAGAAACATTTTAATTGTAAACCCATGAGTCTTCTTTTAGTTATAAATGCACCGGAAACCAAAATGGACAAGCTGATAACAGATGATCTGCTTGTAATGACAGATGCATGGAAATTAGCCTGTGGTATGTTTTTGATCATGGTGCTATGTACTTTTTTTGGCAGAAGGGTGGCTATATGGAGAAAAAAAGCCCACGTTCCCGGTCAGGACGATTCGTCTTCAACAACGATGTCGGCCACATTAGGTTTAATGGCCTTTTTGCTGGCGTTTACATTTGGAATGAGTTCGGGCCGTTTCGACTCGCGGAGGTCTATAATTGTAAGTGAAGCCAATGCTATTGGTACAGCAATTTTAAGAGCTGACATGTATGATGAGCCGCATCGTTCTGCTTTCCGGAAAGATTTCCGCACATACCTGGAAGCCAGGATCCAATATTATAATTTGAAAACAAATCTTGACCATGTTGAAGGTGCCCGGATTGCGGCACGGCAATCGGCAAAAAGACTATGGGCAAGAGCTACCACTTTATCAAGAGATCCATACTACGAATCTGCAACAAGGCAGATGGTGCCTGAGCTGAACGAGATGTTTGACCTGGCAACCACAAGACTGATCGGAGAACTTTCGAGAGTACCGGGTTCCATTACCTGGATGTTATTTATTCTCGCATGGGCGAGTGCATTTTATCACGGGTACACGTCAGTTGTAAAAGGAAAGCTTGACTGGTTCCCCGCAATGGGTTTTTGTTTGCTTATTTCACTCGTGATTTATATTACACTGGACCTTGACCGTCCAAGACGAGGCTTTATTCAGCTCTCCACTGCACAATATGCCATGGAAGAGCTCATGGACCAGTTTACACATGAATAACTGCACTGATTTCTTATTATAAAATGCACAAGATCATAAATATGAAAACAACCTTTAGTATTCTCAAAAAATTTATTCGTGCAATTGCTGTATTGGTTTTCTTTTCAGGCATTGTTTTAACCATCCTTGGAATCGTTGATATGGGTCACGCGCTCTGGCATTTTGTTGAATCACCTGGTGAGGTGCTGGGCAGGACAGTTGGCGTAGGCATGCTGAAGGCTGTAGATCTTTTCCTGTTAGCAATAGTACTTTTTGTTTTTTCTTTTGGTTTACTGATATTATTCAACAATAAGCCCGAGGACGCTTTACCGCTAAATCTTCCAAAATGGTTGCACATAAAAAACTTTATGGAATTAAAAGTGATCCTGTGGGAAGCCATCTTAACAACTATGCTCGTATCTTTCCTCTCAGGCGCCGCACAGCGAAACATGATTGTGCAACCAAAACTGGAGGACCTGATCGTTCCCGCTGCCATTCTTATAATTGCCGTTAGTTTATATTTTTTAAAGAAGGGCGAGGGTAGGGAACATTAAAAATTGATCACCGTAGCAGATCGGAGAAAACGTCAGATAAAATAATCTTACATCAAAATGAAAAGCGGAAGCTCTGGGAGCATCCGCTTTTCACATCACTTTGTTTTTCTTTGCCGTCGGCTCAGTTGTTTTTAAAAGTTGAAACTATAGCAATACCAGACGGGGCGACCTTTAAAGCCCTGTGTTGATCCATTTTCTTTTTTCTGAACAACCGGTTAACTTTGTCCTTCAAGGTATCGATAATGTAGTACATCGTAGGAACCACAACCAGCGTGAGGATCAATGAACTTGTCAAACCTCCTATAATAACCCACGCCATGCCATTTTTCACTTCCGCACCCGCACCCTTTGATAATGCAATTGGTAACATACCTACTATCATTGCAATGGTGGTCATTAATATAGGACGCAACCTTTCCTTGCCGGCTTCAATGAGAGCATCTTTTAATTTGTAGCCTTTTTCTTTCAGGTGATTGGTAAAGTCAACAAGAAGGATTCCGTTTTTAGCTACTAATCCCATTAACATTATTAATCCAACCAGCGCAAAAATGGAGAGTGATTCCATCGACAAGGCCAGGGCGAGCAGTGCCCCAACTATAGCAACAGGAATTGAGAATAGGACCACCAGTGGATAAACTGCGCTTTCATACAATGCAACCATGATTAGATACACAAGTAGAAAACCTATTGCCATAGCAGCACCTAAGCTTCCGAATGCGTCTTTCTGCTGTTGTGCGGCTCCCTGGTAGTCAACAGTAACATCAGCCTCTACTTTTTCTTTTTTCATTGCAGCCTGGATATCTGCAATAACTGTACCTACCGGGCGTCCGTTTACGTATGCTTTCACGGTAATGCTGTTCAGGCGATCGGTGCGCTGCAACACCGACTGACCCACGGTTTCTTCCACCGTAGCAATATTCTGCAATAAAATCGTGGCGCCTTTTGAATTTTTAATGGAGATATTTCTCACGTTTTCGATGTTCTTCCTGTCGGTTTTTTGCGCAATGACATTGATCGCATATTCTTCACCTTTATCGGTGAATTTTAACTGGTCATTTCCCCTGAAAGCTATCTGAAGCGCGTTTCCTACTTCTGACACGGATAATCCAACCATATTCATTTTTGCGGCATCAAGCTTAATGTCTATTTCGGTTTGAGGACTTTTAGTGCTGTACTCTACGTAATCAGTGCCAGGCGTTTTTTCAACAACTTGTTTTACAACTTTTGCTGTTTTCCAGATGCTATTCAAATCGGTACCTTTTAAAGCAATCTGAACCGGGGCATCACTGTTTCCTGTAATACCCACAGGCTTTACGGTAACTTTTACGCCTGGGATCCGCGAGATCTCATTACGGAGGATCTCTCCCATATCGTCGCTGGAAATGCTCCGGTTCTTCTTATCTACAAGTTGCACCGAAAGTTCTGAAAGATTGGAACTTGATGAGCTTCTTGTAAGTGCATTGCCTGACTGTGTGCCCACGTTTGCAAAAACCTTCACTACTTCCGGATGAGACAGAACTATTTTTTCAGCCTGGAAGGCGATCTCATTTGTTCTTCGTATGGGCGTTCCCTGCACGCTTTCAATTAAAATGCTCATTTCACCGCGGTCGCTGGGACTTACAAATGCAGAACCAATAAAACCTGCAGGCACCAATGCAAAACTAGCAATGATCAAAACAGTAACACCTGTAAGTACCCATTTTTTATTATTAAGTGTCCAGTGTAAAATGCGTCCATACAATTCTTTCAGGCTATCGATAATATTTTCAAAAGCAATAAAAAAGCGACCGAAAAATTTCCTGTTATCAAGATGGGGCAGTTTCGCAAAACGCGAAGCTAAAAGGGGTGTAAGTGTGAAGGAAACAAGCAGGCTCATTAATGTTGAGAAAACAACTACCAGTGAAAATTCACGGAGAATATTACCGATCATTCCTCCGGCCATAGCCATAGGAACAAACACCACGATGTCGACCAACGTAATAGCGATAGCGGTAAATCCTATTTCCTTCCTCCCTTCAATAGAGGCTTTCAATTTATCCTTTCCCATCTCCATATGCCGGAAGATGTTTTCCAGGATTACTATACTGTCGTCCACAAGAATACCAACAACCAGCGAAAGGGCCATCAGGGTCATAAGATTCAGGGAGAATCCGAAAATATACATGAGAATAAATGTCGGGATCATGGCCGACGGAAGAGTTATCAGCACGAATGCTGCACTTCTCACACTGTGAAGGAATAGTAACATAACGAGCGCCACTATGGCAATGGCCAGGTAGAGATCATGCATTACCGCGTCGGCTGAGGCAAGTGTGTAAATTGACTGATCCATGGCAATTTCAAAGTGCAATCCTTTCGAAGCGTAGGTCAGTTCAAGCTCCTTTAATTTCTTTTTTACGAGATCGCTAACCGAAACACTATTTGCATCCGCCTGTTTAATAATCTCGATACCGATGCCGGGTTTGCCGTTAATACGGTTCACCATTTTGTCTTCTTCCTTTGAATCAGTTATTGTTGCAACGTCTTTTAATAAAATGCGTCCTCCATCCTTAGTCTGAGCAAGGATAAGATCTCCTATTTCAGCAACGGTCTTAAACTTTTCATCCAACCTTAGGGAAAATCTTCCTTTGTCGCTTTCTACGCTACCCGCGGGATACGAAATATTTGTATTTGCAAGTACCTGGTTGATCTGCGAGGGCGAGATCCTGTATGCAGTGAGTTTGTCCTGGTCAAAAGTTACCTGGATCTCTCTTTTGGTTCCGCCGATAATGTTGATATTTCCAACTCCACTTACGTTGGCAACCTGCGGTTTTATCTGTTGTGTCACAAGGTCATACATTGCAGTAGGATCCATGTTGGCGGAAGCACTGAGACGCAATACCGGCAATTCTTCGGAGTTAAACCGGTTTACTACAGGATCGTCGGCATCCCTGGGTAATCTTGCCCTTAACTGGCTAAGCTTCCTTTCCGCGTCCCGCTGGGCATCCATTGTTTTTGTGCCGGACTTTAATTGTACGATCACCGCCGATACTCCTTCTGTTGAAGTAGAGTTTATATGATCAACACCTTCTATGGAAGAGATCGCATCTTCAACAGGTTTTGTGACACTGCTCTGAACTTCGTCGGGGGAGGCTCCACGGTAAGTGGTAACAACGGAAATGACATTAGCCTCGAATTTGGGAAGAAGGTTATAGTTAAGGCCTTTGTATCCTATAAATCCGAACAGGATCAGCGTAAAAAAAATGACGAGGATGAGTAGGGGCCTTTTTATTGAGATTTCTGTAATTGACATGATTACTTATTTGAATCGTTTATAATTTCGATGACGCTTGAAGACGTGATATTTATCTGTCCGCTCGTGATCACCTGCTCACCTTGTTGAAGACCGCTCAATACTTCCACGTTTTCGCCCAGGTCCCGTCCAATGGTTATCTTTTTCATTTCTGCGCCTTTTCCTTTTACGGTATAAACGAAAGGGTTCTTGGTGCCTTCCACAAGGGCAGTTTTGGGGATCTGGAGTGCGGTGTGGTTGCCACTGATATTAAACCGAACTGAAATGAATGTGCCGGCTTTAAGCAGCTGGTTGTCGTTATTAAAGGCCACTTCCACTTCGTAGTTGTGGGCTTCATCCCCGGCAGGACTCACATATTTTACCGTGCCGGAAAAGTCTTTTCCAGGAAAAACATCCGATGTTATGAGTGCAGGCATACCTTCTTTTAATTTGTAGATGTCTTTTTCACTGACAAGAACTGAAGCTTTTAATTTCGTAATGTCCACTACCGTAGCCACAGATGCGCCTGGATTTACAAATTCGCCGGCATCGATGTTCTTTTTGGTTATTATTCCTGTGATCGGAGAAATAATACTGGCGTCAGCGATCTGTTGTTTGATCTGCGCTACCTGGCTCATTGCGGATTCATAGTTATATTTTGCATTTCTAAAATCCATTTCTGTTGCCGCTTTTCCTTCCCAGAGCTCTTTAAATCTTTGATAATCGCCATTTGCCTTCTCCGCAAGCAACTCTGCATTTTTCAGACTAATGTTTTTCAGGTTGTTTTCGAGAGATCCTAATACCTGTCCTTTTACCACATGTGAACCCAGTTCGAAGTTTACGTCGCTTACTTTGCCTGATGTGTTAAGTGTAATGTTTACATCGTTCTGTGGTTTAACAGTAGCAGGCAAAATGAAAGTGCTTTCGGTATTGCCTTCAATAACTTCGCTTACTGTTACCGGCACTGAGATACCCGAACGGTCAACAGCCTTGTTTTTTTCGTTGATGTGTTTTTTATTCACGGCCAGTTTAAATCCCACGAGAGCAAAGAGTATGATGATTCCCGAAATGGTTGCGATCTTTTTCATTATTTACTTATTTTATTGTTTGTTAAAGTTGATTTACGAATTGTTTGATGGTGCCTTTTGATCTTTCCACATCAATTCTTGCAGTGAGATAGTTTAAAAGCGCATTCAGGTAATTGGACTGGGCTTCCTTGTAAGCATAATCAGCGTTAAGGAATTCGGTTAAAGAAACCGTTCCTTTGATATATTGTTTGCTGGTGCTTTCGAAAACCTCTTTAGCGAGTTCAATATTGCTTTTATTGTTTTGCAAATTAGTGTAATAGCTCAGTACCTGGGTGTTCGTACTCTGGTACTGGAGTTTCATGTTCTCGGTGCTGATGATCATATTTTGCCGAGCATTAACCAGGTTTAGCTCGCTTTGAGCAGTTTGGCTGTGCCTTCTCATGCCACTGAACAGGGGCACATTTAATTTCAATCCTACCGATGTGTAGTCATAGAACTGCTCGTAAGACTTATTAAATTCGCTACCGAATGAATTAGCGCCATACCTTGCATACGCAGACAGAGTCGGTAGCACCGAGGCTCTTTTTCTTTTTAGGTCAATTTCCTGCAATTCCAGGTTTTTTTCCAGGATCACATAATCCGCTTTATTCCTGATATTAAATTCCTGTGCTAACGGCATTTCAACATCTTTGTTGTGATCAAGGCTGTCAGCAATTGTAAGTTCTTTTTCCACAGGTATGCCCATCGCATTTTTTAACCTTGCCAGCGCAAGAAGATAATTGGTTTCCGCTACTTTTTTCTGCGAAACAACATTGTTATAGTTCACTTTCACTCGGTTCAGTGACACTTCGGTTATGACTCCTTTTTCGAGTTGCAGCTGCTGCACTGCAAGGAGGTTTCCAAGTTTTTTTTCATTTTCCGATAACAGGCGGAGTTGTTCTTTTAGCGAGAGAACCAGGTAATAGGCTGACGCTGTATTATAGATGAGGTCATCTTCGTTTTTTACTTTTTTCATTTCCGCCAGCTCAATACCCGGTTTAGCCGCTTTGATACCCTGCATCATTGAAACATCAATGATAGTTTGATCGGCCTGCAAAATCGCATTGGTATTGTATTGATTGCCGAACTGGAGCTTGCTGTCAGTGGGACCGAATGTGCCCGCCGGAATTACTGTTACCTGTCTTTTAAT
>CBIHOL010000005.1:0-112023 GCA_966211905.1 uncultured bacterium | reverse complement strand
AGTGCCTTTTTCTTCATGCCGTGTCTTGTCCATTCGTCAGGATCTTAAAGCTCTGTCTCTGGTCTATTAATCATTACGCGTTAAAAAGTAATTAAGTTGGGCTAAATAAATGATGCGGTGACTTCTGTTGTACAAAAGACCTCATTCATGCTTTAACTGGTCGTAATTATTACTTGATTGGTAATCGTGGCAGTTTGTGGCGGTTTGAGTCAAAAAAAGACAAAAGGGCTTTAAATGCTGGCTCTCAAGCCTGTTCATTACATAAATTCTGGTAAATTTGCAGAAAATTTGACTTTAAGCAGTATGAAAATTCTCATCACCGGTGGAGCCGGTTTTATTGGATCGCACGTAGTAAGGTTATTTGTTACAAAATACCCCGATTATGACATCCATAACCTTGATAAGCTTACTTACGCAGGCAACCTGGCGAACCTCCGTGATATTGAAAATTCTCCGAACTATACCTTCATAAAAGGTGATATTGTAGACGCTGACTTTGTTACCGACCTTTTTAACCGTGAAAAGTACAATGCCGTTATCCACCTGGCCGCTGAGAGTCATGTTGACCGGAGCATCACCAATCCTCTCGAGTTTGTGATGACCAATGTGATAGGCACTGTGAACCTGCTTAACGCTGCTAAAACGCTTTACAAAGCAGATGGAACTGCCTTCACTAAATTTTACCATGTTAGCACCGACGAAGTGTATGGAGCTCTTGGCGACGAAGGCATGTTTACCGAAGAAACTCCTTATGATCCGCATAGCCCCTACTCCGCTTCAAAAGCCAGCAGCGATCATTTTGTAAGAGCTTACCATGATACTTACGGATTACCGGTAGTGATCTCCAATTGCAGCAACAACTACGGCCCTAATCATTTTCCTGAAAAGTTATTACCTCTGTGTATCCACAATATCAAGAACAACAAGCCGCTTCCAATTTATGGCAAGGGTGAAAACGTTCGCGACTGGTTATATGTGCTCGACCATGCGCGCGCCATTGATATTATCTTCCATAAGGCCAAACTTGGCAGCACTTACAATATTGGAGGTCACAATGAATGGAAGAACATTGACGTGATACGGTTATTATGCCGGATCATGGATAAAAAACTAAAACGTCCTGAAGGCTCCAACGAAAAGCTGATCACTTTTGTTAAGGACCGTGCCGGTCACGATCTGCGTTATGCCATAGATGCCACTAAATTAAAGAATGACCTGGGCTGGGTGCCTTCTGTTACTTTTGAGGAAGGTCTCGATAAGACGGTAGACTGGTACCTTAATAACGAGGAATGGCTAAGGGATGTTACTTCGGGTCATTATTCTAAATACTACGAAGAACAATATCATAAAAGATAACCGGCGGCTTTTTCCATTTAAATTAAAATTCCAGCCCTTTCTGGTTGGGATTTTTTTATTTTTATTTTACCTTCATATTAATGGACTCTTCTCTTACACCTGATTACCGAACGGACATTTCCGGCGGATTCCGAAAAGGTCTTCACGGCAAAGACGAGTTTCCGAATGTCTCTTTGCAATTCAATGACCTTCTGGACAAGGCACCGGTGGGTGTTTGTACCATCAATGCTTCTGATTTCACGGTTCTTCAGGCCAACAATAAATACCTTGAAATTGTAGATAAAACACCTGCAGAATTTATAGGTTTCCCTTTATTCGACACCTTACCCACGGTAAAAGAAGTAGCTCTTCCTCTTTTTTTGAAGGTGATTAAAAGCAGGCAGCCGTTTGTTGGCAATGAAATTGCTGTCCCCATAAATCGTTTTGGAAGGATTGAAACGGCCTATTTTAATTTTACCTACCAGCCATATATTGACGGTGACATGGTAACTGCCATCATAGTAGTGGCGAATGAAGTAACGGAACTGGTGCTTTCACGGGCTATGGTCAGCCAGAGCGAAAAAGAATTCCGTAACGTAGTAAAATACTCACCCATAGCTATGGCGGTGTTTAAAGGCCCTTCCATGATCATCGAGATGGTGAATGAAAACATGAGGACACATGTTTTTCGGAAACCGGAAGAAAAAATGGTCGGCCGGCCTCTCACCGAAGTTTTCCCTGAACTGCTCGATCAGCAGTTTCCCGCATTGCTTAAAAAAGTGTACGAAACCGGAATAGCGCACCGCGAGAAAGAAGCGCTGGCTTATTTAACGGGAGACGACGGCACGAAGGCGTTTTATTTTGATTACGAGTATGCAGCACTTTTCAATGCAGACAGGAATGTAATCGGGATCATGGTGACAGCGTATGATGTGTCGGAAAAAGTGATCGCCCGAAAACAAATTGAAGAAGCCGAAGAAATGTTCCGCCTCGCCACAGAGCATTCACATGTTTCAACCTGGGACGTTAATCTTATAACGAATGAAATACATCACTCCGCAAATTTAGCGGAGATATTCGGACATCCTCCAGGTACTAAGATCCCGCGAGTTGCTTTACAGGCACAGATCATAGCCGAAGACCGCGATGCCATGAATGCCGCCGTAGAATCCTCGATGAAAACCGGTCAGTACCATTATGAGGCGCGGATTAACCGGGCCGACGGCGAGTTGAGATGGATCAGCGTAAACGGCAAACTGATAAAAGATTCCAGCGGAAAATACACCAGGATGCTGGGAACGATTACGGATATAACCGATACAAAAAACGGTGAGATCCAGGCATCCAGGCTTGCTGCTATAGTAGAGTCATCGGGCGATGCGATCATAAGCTGTGACCGCGACGGTATCATTCTTACCTGGAACTCCGCGGCAGAAAGGATCTATGGTTTTACCTCCAGCGAAATGTGCGGAAAAACAATTACGGAGATTGTCCCCGAGAATAAGCTGGAAGAGGAAAACAGTATTTTCTTAAAAGTGATGCGCGGCAATGTCGTTGAACATTTTGAAACACGCCGTTGCCATAAGAGCGGAACGTTGCTTGATATTTCTTTGAGTGTATCACCCATCCGTAACACCCGCGGTGAAGTGATAGGCGTATCCAAGATCGGCAGGAACATTACCGGGCAGAAGGAAAGTGAGCGGGTTCTTGCAGAAAGTGAAGCAAAACTACAGATCGCACTCGAAGCCAGCGGGCTGGGCACATGGGAACTGAATTTGCAGACTAACGAAACCTATTGTTCCAATAAATATCTCGAGATCATCGGATATCCGCCAGACACTAAGTTTTCACAGGAACAGTTGTACAGGATGATGCATCCCGACGATCTTCAGATAAGGGAATCAGCGCGTATCAAGGCCATGGAAACGGGACACCTTGCTTATCAGTGCCGTATAATTGATCCCCGTGGAAAAATAAAATGGCTGGATATAAACGGCAGAGTATTTTTTGATGAGAAAAAAGCACCCTTAAAGATCCTGGGAACTGTTCGCGATATTACAGATGAACTTATCTACAAACAAAAGATAGAGGAAAGTGAAAACCGCCTCAGGATCGCAGCGTTGTCAGGAGACATGGGCATCTGGGACTGGAACATGGACAGTGGTGTACTGAACCTGGACCTCGTAGCAATGCGTTTGTACGAGATCGAGCAGGAAACAGAGATCAGCTTCGATCTTTTAATGTCGAAGGTACATCCTGATGACCTGGAATCAGTGCGCGATTCGTATACGAGGTCGCTTGACCCCGTAAAACAAAGTTCGCTTGATATTGAATACCGCATCCTGACCAGCGAAGGCATAAGATGGCTGCGCAGTAAAGGGCGGGCGTTTTTTGAAAAAGGAAAAGCATACAGGTACTCCGGTACCGTTCTCGATATTACATCAAAACGTGCCGCACTCGAAGCCCTGGTAGCGAGTGAAAGACAATTCAGGTTACTGGCAGATTCGTTACCGCAGTTTATATGGATTGCCGACGAGAACGGACAGGCGAGTTATTTTAACCGGGCATTTACAACCTATACAGGGAAAAACGAAAAAGAGCTGGCCGGCACAGACTGGAAAACTATTATTCATCCCGACGATGTAAAAACCAACGAGCTGCTCTGGAACCGCGCAATAGAAACAGGAAATGATTTTACTATTCAGCATCGCATGCTCAACCACCACGGTGAATTCCGCTGGCAGCACTCGAGAGCGATAGCGAGGAAAGATGAAGACGGGAATGTAACCGGCTGGATCGGAACCAGTACCGACGTTCACGACCAGAAAACATTTGCTGAAGAGCTCGAGAAAAAAGTGGCTGAACGCACTGCTCAATTGGAACAAACCGTAAACGAGCTTAAGAAAACCAACGAGGACCTCGAACAGTTCGCTTATGTATCGAGTCATGATCTACAGGAGCCTTTGCGCAAGATCCAGACCTTTTCGGGATTGCTGCGCGACAGGATGAAACATGAAAGCGAGCAGTACCAGCTATATTTCGATAAAATAAATATCTCTGCAAAACGAATGTCAGAGCTTATTTCAGACCTGCTTTCTTACTCGCGCGTGTCGAAAAAAGGAAGTGAATTTGTCCAGGTGGATCTTAACGAGATCATGCGAAAAATTGAAAGCGATTTTGAACTGCTCATCAAGGAAAAATCAGCCGTTATCAGCTGTGAAAAACTGCCGGTGATAAAAGGTATTCCGATACAGCTTAACCAGTTGCTGTTTAATCTTCTTGGAAACGCGTTAAAGTTCAACAATAAACCAAAAGCGCTGATCTCCATCACCTGTAAAGAATTGCCGCCTGCAGAGCGGCAGATGACCCCCGGTTTACCGTCTCCGAATCCATATTATAAATTAACCATTTCAGATAACGGTATCGGTTTTTCAAACGAATATAAAGAACGCATCTTTACCATTTTCCAGCGGCTGAACGACGGAGGAAAATTTGAAGGTACCGGCATAGGCCTTGCTATCTGCAGGAAAATAGCTGAAAATCATAACGGACGTATTGAAGCTTCGGGAGTTGAGGGTGAAGGTGCAGAGTTTAGTGTCTATTTGCCTAAGAGTTAGAAACACACGTTTAGCAAGTAGTAAATAAAATTCTAAATTCTAATGTCTAAATTCTAATTCAACATCTTTCCGGATATTCAACGAAATTAGAATTTAGAATTTGGTGCTTAGAATTTAATCTATGCTCGCGGCCCGCGCGCTGCATCGAGTAGAACCTCATCGTATAACCATCTGAAACGTATTCCTGCTCCGCTGTTCGAGGAGCACGACTTTATCAAGGCTCAGTTTTGCAATTATCTCCTGGTCGTAATTGCGGATGGTCATCAGTTGAACCGGGGAGTTATACAGAACATTAAAATGCATTTTTAATTCTTCCATCAACGGATCAACCCGGTGACTGTCATGATCGGCGCATACACTGAAGCTGATAGCAGAGTTCTGCATCATATTGATGCGTACATGATATTTTGAAAACAGGCTGAATATCGAGCTCAGGTTGTCTTCGGCAATAAAGCTAAAATCCCGGGGCTGGATGGAAATAAGGATCTGGTTCTGTTTGAAAATATAACTGGTGGCGCTGTTCCTCTCCACCCCGTCGCGGATCACAGTGCCCGGCTCTTCCGGTACTATAAATGAACGCACATACAGCGGAATATTTTTATTTTGAAGAGGCTTTATGGTTTTTGGATGAATGACAGTTGCCCCGTAATAAGTAAGCTCTATCGCATCATGGTAGGTAAGCTCGTCAATTTTTTTAGTGTTCTTAAAAAATTTCGGATCAGCATTCAGCACGCCCGGAACGTCTTTCCAGATAATGACTTCAGAAGCATTGAGAAAGTATGCAAGTAAAGCTGCGGTGTAATCGCTGCCTTCTCTTCCCAGCGTGGTGGTATAGTTCTCAGATGTGCCGCCGATAAATCCCTGCGTAATTACCAGGCCGCTGCTGTTCAGCATACCTTCCAGGTCTGAGCTCACAAGCTTCTGCGTTAGCTCATAGTTTACCTGGCCTTCCCTGTAAGTATTATCGGTTTGAATTATTCCCCTGGCATCCACCCAGGTATTACTCACACCATCCTGCATCAGGTAAGCCGACACGATCTTCGTTGAAAGAACCTCACCCTGTGAGACTATCTGGTCGTAATGCTGATCGTAACCGAACGCCGGTTCTTCCTCGAGCGCCCATTGCAATTCAACCATCACATTACTGATCTCCTCAAATACACGGTGTTTCTTATCGGCAAATAATGCTGACGCAATATCCACGTGAAAAGTACGAAGCTGTTCGAAGATCTCATCCGTTGTACCGGTCCTGTTAAAATAAGCGTCCACCAGCTTTTCGAGCAGGTTGGTTGTTTTACCCATAGCAGAAATAACTACCAGCGCGGGTTTTTTAGCAAAACGCCTGAGGATAGCGGAAACATTTTTAACTGAATCTGCATCCTTTACTGAAGCACCACCGAATTTAAAAACCTGCATAACGCTTAATTGTTCCGAATATATTATTTAAAATGATGATAAAAAAAAACCACCCGAAAAGGGTGGTCTGTATATAAAGATGTTAAAGGCAATTATTCTCCTGGTTGTGGTGCTGGTTGCTGAGCAGGTGCTACAGGCTGGGCAGCAGGCTGCTGTTGTTGCTGTGGAACAGATACCGCTGTTTGAGCTTTACGCTTGGTTACAGAACCAGCGTCTTCATCACTTGTTACAGTGCTAGTACCTTGTGGTGACATTGCAACGCTTAATACGATAAGAGTAATAGCAAGACCCCATGTTGCTTTTTCAATGAATTCAGTTCCGCGTTTAACGCCCATGATCTGGGTCGCTGCGCCAAACTGGCTTTGGATACCTCCACCTTTTGAATTTTGAACGAGGATCACAAGTACTAAAAGTACACAAACAAGAATGGTTAAGATTGAAAAAAACATGGTCTGTTAATGGTTTGAATTGTTTTTAAGTTGTTGGATCAAGGTTGCAAAGTAAGCACTTTTTTGCGGATATTTCAAACTTAATATTTCATAGGCCCTCACCGCCTTACCAATATTACCCTGGAGGGCATAGATCCGGGCCAGGGTCTCGGTCATAAGATGCTCATTTTCAAGCAGGCTTTCCTTGGCCTTGGTCTCTGGGGCAAAAAACTTCTGTTCTTCACGGGTCCTGATGAGCCCGGGATTTTTTTCAATGATCCGGTCAATTATAGCCTTATTCTTAAGTTTCCGTGAATCCGTTCCACTGCTTTCGCCTGCCTTTGCAGCAGGTTGGGGCGTTGCAGCTGTTTCGGCTTTCTGAGCGTTTTTAAGTGCTTTCTGAGTATTAACCTTTTCTTCGATCTGGCTATAAGGCTGACCGTTATTTTTCTTCAGGAATGCCAGCCAGTCGCCAAAACTTTCGGGCTGCTCAAGCGGCGTTGCAACAGGCTTATGAAGATCTGGTGTTTTAACGATCTCCTTTTCAACATAGGATGATACCACCTGCCTTGCAATCTCCTTGTCCAGGACTTCCGGACTTTCCTGTTTTATTTCTGGCAACGGTATTTCAGGCAATGGTACTTCAGCCACCGGCTCCAGCGAAACTTCCGCGGCTTTCAGAATATCAAGCTCATGCTGAGGATCTGCAACAGGCGGCGCTGCTGGCTCAGTTTTAGCTGGTTGTTCTGCGGTGAGTGTTTTTTCTTCTGTGCCTGCAGTATGCAATAAGCTAAAGAGATGCGAACGGTTTGTGACCGAAATAGCAGTCCTTTTGAGCGATTGTTGATACACCGAGGCATCCCATTTTTTGGAAGCGAGACTTAAAAGAATATGTGCCCCCTGGAAATAAGGGAAATCATGCACCAGTTCCTGCAATGGCTTAATAGAGCCCTTGTCGAGAGAACCCGGACGCTGAACTAACTGTATCAATTCTTTTGGCTGCATTACCAGTTGTTGAATGCGGTATTAAAAATATCTTCAGTGAGCTGGCGGTTTATTTCCTGTATCAGGCGTCCTTCTTCTTCCGATAATGTTTTGCTGCTGCTGTAGTCTGCAAATCTCGTAAATGTCTGCTCAAAATTCTTGGTCTGATCATATTTATTGAAGTAGATCACTTTAACACTCACCGTCATGCGGTTTAAGGCGGCCTGGTCATTACTCTGAATAGCCACCGGGTTGATACTATAATCGGCAATGAAGCCTTCAAACTGCAGATCGCCGTTGTTCTTTATGAGGTCGAGATTTGTCTGCCGGGCTACCATGTCCTTAAGACTTTCGGTAAAACGAGTGGAAAGGCTTGGCGGACCGAGGGTGGTATGATTAGTAAAAAAACCAACGCTGATCGATTTAGCTTCTGGAGGAATTGTAGCACCGCTCAGGGAAACATGAGGTTTACAGGATGCAAATACTGCTAATGATAATAAAATGGTGAGGTTTCGAAGCACTGAATAAATACTAAATTCTAAATACTAAATTCTAAATTCTAAAGTGATTTAAGAGGTAGCTATTTCTAATCTCTAATATCTGATTTTTAACCGGTCTACACTCCGTCAATTTAAACACAAAGGACACAAAGGATACACAAAGGGCACAACGTAGAACAACTTCCTGTTTTTAATTTTTAATTTTCAATTGTTCAGCCTCTGGTTGTACGTGTGACATCCGGCATTTATTACTCCTCGATAGCGTATTCATTTATCTTGCGGTACAAAGTCCGTTCACTGATCCCAAGCTCTCGGGCTGCATTCTTCCGTTTACCTTTATGTTTACGTAATGCCTTTTTGATCATATCTATTTCCTTATCCTGGAGCGATAATGTTTCCTCCACTTCAATTACCTGGGGCGCTTCCTTGCCATGGATAGGTGCATGATAAGAAAGACCGTTGCTTCCATTGTGCCGCGAATCATCATCTTCAAATTGACGGCTGAGGATCTTCACACCTTCAGTATTAAGACTGTTTACTTTTCCAGAAGTGGCAGCCGATACCAGGTCGTACACCACTTTCTTCAGGTCATTGATCTCATTGCGGTAATCCCTTAATACCTTATAGATTATTTCCCTGTCGTTGGGCTCAAAGCCTGTTGTATGCGCAAAACTATCGGCGCGCACAGAAGGCACATTATTAGCATTGTACTGCGGAAGATATTTTAATAATGTTTCCGCATCTACTTCCCTGTTCTTTTCAATGATAGAGATCTGCTCAGTAATATTTTTCAGCTGCCTGATATTTCCCGGCCAGAAATAGTTGCCAAGCACCTGCTCTGCATCGCCTGTGAGGCGCACTACCGGCATACGGTATTTAGCTGCAAAATCATTGGCAAATTTCCTGAAAAGTAAATGGATATCCTCCTTGCGTTCACGAAGAGGTGGAAGATAGATCGGCACCGTATTTAAACGGTAATAAAGATCAGGACGGAACTTTCCTTTTTCCAGGGCCTGGTAAAAATTAATATTTGTTGCGGCAACTACACGAACATCGGTCTTATGAACTTTGCTGCTTCCCACGCGGATATACTCTCCGCTTTCGAGAACACGCAATAACCTGGCCTGTGTTGCAAGAGGCAGCTCCCCTACTTCATCGAGAAAAATGGTGCCGCCATCAGCCACTTCAAAATATCCCTTGCGTGATTCTGTAGCTCCTGTAAATGCGCCTTTCTCGTGACCGAATAATTCGCTGTCAATAGTTCCTTCAGGTATGGCCCCGCAATTAACCGCAATATATGGCCCATGCTTGCGCGCACTGTTCTGGTGAATGATCTGCGGAAAAACTTCCTTACCTGTTCCGCTTTCACCGTTTATCACAACATTCAGATCGGTTGGAGCTACCTGCCGCGCGATATCGACCGCACGTTCAAGCAATGTATTGTGTCCAATGATGCCGAATTTTTGTTTAAGATCCTGTGTCTGCATTGTACTTAAATTCCTTTTTATTAAACCACTTCACCTATCAGGGTGCTGCTGGTGCAATCAGTTGCGAGCACATTCACGTACTGACCCTTTCGCAGATCTCCCGCAGGAAAAACAACCACAGCGTTCTGAGAATTCCTTCCCATAAGCATGTCTGCCGATTTTTTGGATGCGCCTTCAATTAACACACGGTGCACCTTTCCAACCTGTTTCCGAACATGCAGCTCGCTGTGTTCCCTTTGCAGAGCAACAACTTCAGCAAGACGGCGTTTTTTAATTTCTTCCGGCACGTTATCGCTGTATTTACGCTCAGCTAATGTCTTTGGACGCTCGCTGTAAGCAAACATATATGCAAAATCATATTTTACGGCGTTCATAAGGCTCAAAGTCTCCTGGTGCTCTTCCTCAGTTTCATCACAAAATCCTGTGATCACGTCGGTACTGATCCCGCAATCGGGAATGCGCTGACGGATAGATTCGATCCTCGAAAGATACCACTCGCGTGTATAACCGCGGTTCATCATCTTCAGAACTTTGCTGCTTCCGCTTTGTACCGGCAAATGAATAGTGCTGCAGATATTTTCGTGTGAGGCCATTGCATCTATCACTTCATCCGTCATATCTTTTGGATGTGA
Source organism: uncultured bacterium (assembly GCA_966211905.1). Taxonomy (GTDB): domain Bacteria; phylum Bacteroidota; class Bacteroidia; order B-17B0; family Aurantibacillaceae; genus Aurantibacillus. The sequence continues at coordinate 101,624 of CBIHOL010000005.1, read as the reverse complement.
AGTGCTGAAGCGTACACGCAGATCAGGATGAATAAGGGCCACCATAACAAGCAGCTGTGCAAAATTGGTGCTAGCGGCTTTTTGTTCTTCGGTTAAGATCTCTTTTTTCAGACCTCCGCCGCTATATAAATAACTGTCAACATTTTGTCCAAGAAGGATCACTTCACGATAACCTGCTTCAAAAGCTTCGCGGCATTCACGTAAAATACTTGCGGGTTCCCGGCTGCGTTCACGGCCTCGTGTAAAAGGCACTACACAAAAACTGCACATATTATCGCAGCCACGCATAATGCTTACATAAGCACTTACACCGTTCTTGTCAAGACGTACAGGTGCAATATCACCATACGTTTCTTCTTTACTTAAAATTACATTTATTGCCCGTTGACCTCCTTCGGCCTGTTCGATCAGATTAGGAAGATCCCTGTAAGCATCAGGACCTACAACCAGGTCAACCAACTTTTCCTGTTCCAGGAACTGGGTCTTTAAACGCTCGGCCATGCAGCCAAGTACACCTATCAGCAATTCGGGACGCTTGCGTTTTACTTTTTTATAATCCTGGAGTCTTTGCCTTACCCTGTTCTCCGCATTATCGCGGATGGCACAGGTATTTACAAAAATGAGGTCCGCCTCCTGGAAATTCTGGGTAGTACTATACCCTTTTTCAATCAAAATAGAAGCAACGATCTCGCTGTCGCTGAAATTCATCTGGCAACCATAACTCTCCAGGAACAGCTTTTTGCCCCCGGTTACTTTTGGTTCCATCATCAGGCTCTGCCCCTGAACACTTTCGTCAATAATTTTGTTTCCCTGGTCCATTTATAGTTTTGCAAAATTACGGAATTAGTGACAATTTGACATATTTTTAACGTTTTTGAGGGGTTGTTGTCTTAAAATTGCTACATTAAATGGAACAAAAGGCGATTTACTGGAAAATTTTTTTTCCTTTGCGAACTTTAAAACCGCAATTAAGAGCTAGCCTGGTTTTAAAATTGGATACATATAATAAGGAATGAGCAAAAATTTAGTGATAGTCGAGTCACCTGCCAAAGCAAAGACCATTGAAGGCTTTTTGGGGAAGGATTTTACCGTAAAATCAAGCTTTGGACACGTCCGCGACCTGGTAAAAAAGGGTTATGGGATAGATGTCGACAAGAACTTTACACCCACCTACGAGGTGCAACCCGACAAGCAAAAAGTGATCGCTGAACTTAAGAAATTAAGCAAAACCGCTGAAATGGTATGGCTCGCGTCCGATGAGGACCGAGAAGGAGAAGCCATCAGCTGGCATTTGTTTGAGACCCTTGGACTCGATAAAAAGAAGACCAAGCGCATCGTTTTTCACGAGATCACCAAGCCGGCGATTCAGAAAGCGATCGCTAATCCCCGTGAAATAGATATCAATCTTGTAAATGCCCAACAGGCGCGACGTATTCTGGACAGGCTGGTAGGTTTTGAACTATCACCTATCCTATGGAAAAAAGTACGTCCGAGTCTATCGGCAGGAAGAGTACAGTCAGTGGCTGTGCGTTTAATTGTTGAACGCGAGAGAGAGGTCCAGGCTTTTAAATCGACATCAGCATTTAAAGTTTCGGCTTTATTTTATGTTGGCGAAAAAGGGATACTTAAAGCTGAACTCGACGACAGGTTTAAAACAGAAGCAGAAGCAAATAGTTTTCTTGAAAAGTGCAAGGATGCGATCTATACAATAAACAGTATAGAGACAAAACCTGCTAAACGTTCACCGAGCGCGCCCTTCACTACTTCCACCTTACAGCAGGAAGCCGCGCGTAAGCTGGGATTCAGCGTTTCGCAAACCATGGTAGTGGCACAACGTTTATACGAATCGGGAAAGATCACATACATGCGTACCGACTCCGTGAACCTTTCCGAAACCGCCATCAACCAGGCAAAAGAAGCTATCACCAGGAATTACGGACCTAAGTATCATCACCCACGTCAGTATAAAAACAAAAGCAAGGGCGCACAGGAAGCACACGAGGCTATCCGCCCTACCTATATCGACAACCAGGAAGTTGGCGGTGAAAGGAATGAGCAGCGTTTGTACGAGCTCATCTGGAAACGTACCATTGCCAGCCAGATGGCTGATGCAGAACTTGAAAAGACAACTGCGAAAATTGGAATAAACACTACAAAAGAACAGTTTGTTGCGCAAGGTGAAGTATTGAAATTTGATGGTTTCCTCAAAGTATATATTGAAGGAACCGATGAAGAAGGAGATGAAGAAAATTCATCCATGCTTCCTCCAATGAATGAAGGTGATAAACTAAAAGTAAAGGAGATCACTGCTACTGAGCGATTCACGCATCATCCTGCAAGATATACCGAAGCAAGCCTCGTAAAAAAACTGGAAGAGCTGGGCATCGGACGTCCGAGTACGTATGCCCCTACCATCAGCACCATTCAAAAAAGGAACTACGTTGAAAAGACCGATCGGGAGGGCAACCCAAGGAATTTCACAATGCTCACCTTTGAAGGAAATAAGATCAGTAAATCCATCAAAACAGAAAATACAGGTGCTGAAAAAGCAAAACTGTTTCCAACCGATATTGGAATGGTAGTAAATGATTTTCTTCTGCAGTATTTTCCCGACATACTCGATTTCAATTTTACCGCCCGCGTTGAAGAAGAGTTCGACGAGATTGCCGAAGGTAAAATGAAGTGGACCGACATGCTGGAGGAATTTTACACGCCTTTTCACAAGAACGTTGAAAAAACGAGTGAGCACAGTGAGCGCGCCAGTGGTGAGCGTTCGCTGGGAATTGATCCTGCCAGCGGAAAGCCAATTATTGTAAGAATAGGCCGTTTCGGGCCGATCGCACAAATTGGAGAGAACAACGAAGAAACAGGAGAAAAAGCAAAATTTGCGGGACTCAGGAAAGAACAAAGTATTGAAACCATTACGCTGAGCGATGCTCTCGATCTGTTTAAATTACCGCATAGCATTGGCGAATACAAAGAAAAAGAAGTGATCGTTGGTGTTGGTCGTTTTGGTCCATATGTAAAATGGGGAGAGCAATATATTTCCATTCCAAGAGGTGAAGATCCTTTAAAGGTGGATATGGACAGGGCCCTGGAACTTATTAATGAGAAAGAGCGCCAGGATGCACCCATCGCATTTTACAAAGGCAACCCTATCACTAAAGGCAAAGGACGTTTCGGACCATTTATTAAAATGGGTGACCTGTTCATTAACGTGCCAAAGGCTTACAATTTTGATAATCTGTCACAAAATGATATTGATGAGCTTGTAAGCAAGAAGCTGGAGAAAGAAGCCAACCGTCACATCAAAGTATGGGCAGATGAGAAGATAGGTATTGAAAACGGCCGTTGGGGACCATTTATCCGCTTTGGTAAACACATGCTGAAGCTCACCAGGAGCGAAAGCGGTGAACGTTATAAACCCGAAGAGCTTGCAGAGCTGGAGCTTGAGGATGTAAAACGAATGATCGTTGAACAGATGCCCGATGCTTTTGAAAAGAAAACAAAAGCCGGCGCCAAGAAAGCAGCTTCTAAAAAAGCAGCGGCCCCTAAAAAGGCGGCAGCTAAGAAAGCGGCACCAAAGAAGGCAGCGAAGAAGACGGGAAAGAAATAGCGTATCAGTTTGAATTTTCTAAAAACAATTGTTAGATCTAAGATCGCGTAGGGATTAAATCTGCTTGAAATCTTGCAAGCTTCTGTCCGTCTGGTTTCTCTGCTGTTACAGTCGATGCGATTACATCTGTCGGGATAATTTTAGTATAGCGTCAACCGAAAGATCTTCGTCAATAAGTGGCCAGTGAATGCCGTACCCGGAGGGTGATACTTTGTAGAATTTTCGTTGCAAATCCGAAGCTTCCTTCAACTTCTTCGACACTTTGTCAAGAGGCAATTCAATAGTCTTACCGTCGATCAACAAAGTGATCATGTTCTGTCCAAACGAAATGTCGCTAATATTATGTGTTGCGATCATGATTTTTTAAAGTACTTGTTCCAGCTGTCAACTATAAGGTCAAAGTGCTGGTAAATTATTTTCTTTATTTCTCTTGTCGATGCCGGGGTCATGTTGAAAGCAAACGCCTCTTTGATTTCCACTTCGTCAACCATTAGCCAGAACTTACATTCCATGTCACCTTTTTCAGCGTGAATATGAACTGGCTCGATCCCTTCGTTCGAATAGAAGAAAAGTCGCCAGCCGAAAATGTATAAAACGGTCGGCATACTATTCAAATTTAACGAATTTGTCTGTAAATATCAATGTCGCTCGAAAACCGCATTCAGTGCAGCATCCGGAGCAATTGGTGTAACGTTTTGGCCTCTGCAAAGTTTCACTCAACATTTAGCGAGACAGTACGTTGCCAGTCAGCGGAAACCGAATTAAGCGGTTCAGTAATACTCGTATTATCCATAGTGAATGCTTGGGCTCGCCTTAAATAGGGGCATTATTTAAGAGTTTTCTCCGTCTATTGCAGGCTTTCTAAATAACGGAAGAACCAAACTGAAAATTGCTAAAATGATATATATCTTACCGAAAATACTTAAACCCCAATCCCTTCCTTCTATCAAAAGAAAGATTCCGAATGGGGCAATTGCACAGCAAAAGAATAGAATCTTCACAATGCTCTTCTTCCTGTTTATAAAATATACCGCGGTCATAATAAAGTGAAAAGCGAATAACGCCATGCCAGGTCCTTTCTTAGTATGATAGACCATGCCCAGAGCGTTCTCACCTCCTTGTCCCACCAACAATAAAGGTGTCAGAAATAGCAAAAATAAAAAAGTCCGTTTCATTCCTCAAGTTAAATACGTGCTTCAATCTATTACAAGTCCTATAAAGATGTCCGAATGCGTATGGAGCATAACCACTTGCTATAGCTTTCCTACTAAATCTTCAAGGGCAGATTTAACCTGAGGAATATGCGTGCAAACCCTCGGATCCATTATATTTCCGCCGAAGCCATTATGCTTTGTTGATGCCGTTTCTGATGCTTTTATCAATTGCCCTTTTAATTCCGTTGGATTAAATGCGTCAAGCGTCCAGATACACATAACCTGGACAAAATCATCTCTTGTTGTGTCGCTAACGACTTCCAGGAGTTGCTTTTTGCATTCTTCGGTATTAGATGAAATTAATGCTCTCGCCGCCGAGATCTGGTTGTGACGATTTGTAGTGTCGCGCAAAAAGGGAAGAATCTTAGAATAAAGATCCGTAAGCCGCAGGTGATAAACACATTCCAATGCTACGTGTTGATCATAAAATGTATTAATCTCCTCCTTCGAAAAGCCTGCCGGTTTTAATGAAAGATGTTTATTTACAAATTCCAGAATATATTGGCGGTCATAGGGTAAGTTATGATAGTGATTAAAAATGGCGCTCATTGTCTTCTCGTAAATATCAACAGGAACAAGAGCCTGGTGATAAGAATGCCGGTAAGTCGCATACACCACACCTTCCTCCAGGTGATCAAAACCGGAGGTCGGCGTTGCTATACAATACTTTCCTTTGTCATTTTTCTTGATGAACAGGTAACACTCTTTGATCCCTTTAAAATGAAATTCAGGTCCGTGACCACCGGAACGACTGCAAAGATCAAGCAGGTAAAAGTCCCGGATCTTAATTTTCCCATTAAGCTCTTCTCCACCTAAGGTTTTAATGACCTCTATCTTAAATCCTTTTTTTTCGTCATAGGACTTAATTTTTGCAAACACAAAATAGTCCGCTTCTTTAATCACTTTGTCCTGCCACGGTTCGTCCCACGTGGTAGCAAAAGTGATCTTTGAGAAGAACACGAAAGAGAGAAGTACCAATTTTTTCAGTTTAAGAATCATTCGGGTGTAGTTGTTTATTGATTTTTTAAAAATACGAAAATATTAAAGTGCCCAGCGCAAGTTAGGTCAAGATCACAGTGCATCTTAGAATAATGCGACATTCACTTTCTTCGGGTTTCTTTCTCATGACTATCAGACGGTACCTGATTTCGAATTGCAAATAATCACCCCGTAACCGTCCGGATCCTTTACCAGGATACCATTCTTCTTCCAATATGGATTCAGTGGTTCATGCATCTTTAATTTAAGGGTGGAAATATTTTTCACAATATTATCATACTCCTCCTGCTTACGCGCATAAAAAATCAGCAGGTCTTCTTCACCGGGACTACCGCTGCCACTATCCTTTGAGGTCGTGAATTCCAGGTGCCAGTCCAGGTTTTCTTTGCCTAAAAAAATGCCGTCATAACCATCATGGTTTTTAAAATAACCAAGAACTTTAAGACCAAATACCGCCACATAAAATGAAGTAAGTTCCTCTAGTTTATTAGTATGCCGTGCAACCCTTAAAATCATTTATCAAAATTAATGTAATGAGGGATATTAGAAAGCAAATCACTGATCTTATACGACTGCCTCAAAAAGTTCGGTATACTGGTATAAAATATTTTTTTACGAAACTGATAAGTCTACAAAGAAATAGAGCAAAAGGAAAACGACTATCGCAATTACGAGTAACGTTATAATGCCAGAAACGAAACCCTTAAGAACTGCATATGCATAATCTCTGCGCGTTAATACATAACCATTTTTTTTGTCCGTATTTATCGCCCGAAAGGTCGTCGCGGCCCACACAACAGGAAACACAAGGAATAAGAGAATTTTACCAAGTTCATAAAGCAATAATCCAAGTCCCATCGCTGCCTGATATTGAATTGCTAATGCCATTTATTAATTTTTTGATTGTTTGTTTGAAGTAAATTTCGTGTCTGCCAGCTACCGTTCGCCGCAATCGATCAAACGAAGCTGAAATCTACATATAAAAATTCCTTATCAATTCGGCAAAGTAATACTTAATAAAAACTTTTCTCCCCGTCTCCAGCCTTTAGGGACTGTCCGGTAATGGCGGGCGTCACACGCCTTTCCGCTTAATATTATTAAAAGAACTCAAAGACGGAGACAGACAGTTAAGGCTGTTTGATTAAAAAGCACATCGCACAGAAATTCTAAGCCTCTGCTAAAGCGGAGGTTTTCTTTTTTAATCGCTTTCAGGTCGCTCTACCATCTCTTTTATGGTGCTATATTTCGATATACGGCCATACCTTATTTCTTTAAACTTCCCGGTAATGGCATCATATGCATATACCGGACCCGCATTGGTCCAAGTTAAGTGATATCTAGGAACATCTTCAGTGGGAGTAGTTTTAGTGTTGGCGCTGATCAACAGGAACAGACAGGATGCAGCTAAAAAGCCGGTAACAAAATTCAAATTTTTCATTACTTCTTATTTAAGGTTGATTACTCTAATCTACTTCTTCTTTCTCAGGTAGGCGAAATGATATTCTGGAAATCCATCTGCCGCTACTACAAAAGAATTAAAATTCATGACTTCCCAACCGACATCCTGATATTCTTTTACTTTATTAAGCAGGGGATTGGCGTTATACCCTGATTTCTTTTGTCCCTTGTAGTCGGCATCTGATTGTATGTACTCAGTTCCATCAATTGAAACACTCAGCGTATTCCATCGGGAGGTACTATACTCGATTACCATAAACTGATATTTGTCTTGTGCTTTAGTTAGAAGACACGAAAACACACACGCTAAAGCCAGCGCGATTTTCTTTGTTTTCATAATGTTATTTTTTTAGGTGAGCCCCGAAAATAGACAATTTCCTTTTCCCATTATGTATGTAGGTGCCATAATTTTATTTCCAAACGGAGGTCTTTTCCTGATTTTCCCTTAATAGCCGCTAAATGAAAAAGCGCTGCCAAAGCGCCCAAATACGATCTCCCAGAAACCGTCGAAACAGCCTGTTTTCTTGCAAAAAACAAGGATTTTTTTTAATATCTTCGATCAATGAAAAATTTCTGCAGGCTGGGTCTTTTTGCCCTCCTTTTACTTACAGCGCAGAAAGGTAACACCCAGATTGGAGGCGCCTTTACTGTACCCGGAACATTCAGCTCGATCGCCGCTGCGATCAACACATTAAATACCGTGGGCATAGCAGCTCCTGTTACGATCAACATCGCCGCGGGATACACTGAAACGGCCGTTCCGGGAGGCTACACGCTATTCAGCGTGACGGGCATTTCTTCAACAAACACTATTCTTTTTCAGAAAAGTGGTGTCGGTGCCAATCCCCTCATAATTGCATATACAGGCACTGCCACACCCGCATCAGCAGCTCACGACGGCATCTGGACACTTAAAGGTTCCGATTATATCACCATCGACGGCATCGATATTCTCGATCCAAATACATCAAATCCTGCCACAATGGAATTTGGGTATCGTCTGTATCCTTTAAATACCGGAAATGGCTGCCAGTACAATACCATTCAGAATTGTGTGATCACCCTTAACCGTAACAATAGTGCTTATGCCGGTGTTAATTCAACCGGAGGCTCCAAAGGTATCGAGGTAATTATGGGTTCATCCTTTTCCAACACCGCCGTATCAACGCCAACTGCAGCTGCAGGCACCAACTCTTACAATCGTTTTTATAATAATGTAATCCGGAACTGCCATGTGGGAATCGCGATAACAGGAAATATAAGCAGCGGCTATTTCGATGTGTTCAACGATGTTGGGGGCTCGTCAGCCGCCACCAGCAACACTATCATTAACTTCGGAGGGGGTCCGTCCAATGCGAGTTACGGAGTATGCACGCTCGCCCAATACTCTTTAAATGTAAGTTATAATGTTATCAATAATAATGATGGTTCGGGCGCCGATCCGCTCGATGACCTGATGGCCATCAGGACAGGAACCTCTTCGGGCGGAAATATCAGCATCAATAACAATACAATTACGCTCAGCTGTATCAATAATAGCACCGTTGAACTAAACGGGATCTATAACGAGGCCGGCAGCTTTGGCACGGTAACCATAAATAATAATATTTTCCCAAGCTATAATTACACCAACAGTAATGTTAATGCAGTTAATCTCATCAAAACATTTACTGTGAATGTCCTGAACGTAAAAAACAATCTTATTCAGAATGTTAACATTAAGGACGGACTGTTATTTATGATCAATACCGGGCTCACCAAGACCATATCGATCACGTCAAATACTATTTCAGGAGTTACGGGCGGTCTTTATTGCAATGCTTATGGCCTTGCGTTCCAGGCATCAGTTTGTACAGTAAGCAATAACGCCATCTCCGATTTCACCGTTGGCAACGGGGTGCACGCCATCGATGGTGGTTCAAGCGCTTTTTCAACAGCCATCAGCGACAACACGGTTCACAATGTGGCTACCATGATCTTCTGGGGAATTAATTCGGGGAGTTATTCCAGCACCAGGAATATTAGCGGGAACCAGATATTCGACGTTCGCTCCTTACCATCCAGCACGACGGGATTATATTTCAGAGGTATTTTTTGCGACGATCTTTCGGGCACCTCAATAATTTCATCCAACCAGATCTATTCGATCACAAGTATCTCTTCAGCACCTGCCAACCCGGTCATATTTCTTGGCATAAACCTTGACATCGGGCTGAATGTAAAAGTTAGCAGGAATAAGGTAGGTCATATCTATGCAAACAGTACCGGTACAATGATCGGTATTAACGCGATCGGTTCTTCAAGTTATGATCTGCAGAACAATGTGGTTGGTGATTTCGATATGCCAAACTGCAATACTCCATTAGGATTGGTTGGCATCAGGATGGATGGCACATCCGGCTCCGTGGCAAGTTACAACAGTGTTTATCTGAACAGCAGCAGCAGCGGAAATTATACCAACACCTCGTGTGCCTTCCTTTCATCAACACCTTACACGCTAACCCTGCGAAATAATATTTTCGTCAACACGTCCGCTTTTGGCGGTGCCAGTATTGCCGGCTCAATCGGAAGCGACATTAGCAATATTAATAAGTTCTATGCGAGCAGCGGCAATAATATTCTTTATGCGGGCACTCCCTCCAATAACAGGCCGATCTTTTTCAGCACTTCAAGCACGTATTCCACTCTTGCTCTTTTTAAGGCTGCGGCCGCTCCGGGCGAAACACAATCCAGGACCGAACTGCCACCTTTTATAACAACCGATGGAAGCAATCCGAACTTTCTGAATATAGATCCCCTGGTTCATACGCAGGTTGCAGATCTGGGTGTTCCCGTATCAGGAATAACCAACGACTATGCGAATAATACGAGAAGCAGCACCACACCAGATATTGGCGCATGGGAAGGCACATTTACGCAGGCAGATGTAGCCACACCCCAGCTTAGCAGCACAGGTTATGCAAACAGTAATTGCAATCTTAGCGGCAGGACGGTGACCATGGCAGTGACCGATTTTACAGGTGTCGCTACGGGGTCGCTGTATCCGAAAATGTATTACAGGGTGAACCTGGGAATTTATACCAGCGCGCAGGGAACTCTTACCAGCGGCTCGGCCACTAACGGTGTCTGGTCGTTCGCACTCACCTACTCTGCCAACCCTAACGATGTGATAAATTATTTTGCGGGATTTCATGACATTTCCTACGTAAATAATTTCACCCTGTTTCCTTCCAACGGTGCTGTGGCAACCGATGTGAACAATATCACCACAACGCCATTCCCTACGTACAGCTTTGCTGTTGGTTCTTCCACCGCAATTGGGGTTAATAGCGGCGCTATCTGCTCGGGCGGTATTTTTACACTGCAGCCATATGGCGCGCAATCGTATACGTTCTCAAGCGGATCTGCCACTGTGAGTCCAACCACAACCACATCATACACTGTTACCGGTATCAATACCAACGGTTGTCCAAGCAACCTCACTGTAGTTGCAACTGTGAGCGTGGTTAATACCTCTACTATCTCCGTTAACAGTGGTACCATCTGTTCGGGTCAGACATTTACCATCCAGCCCACCGGAGCCTCCACTTATACCTACCAGGGCGGTTCGGCAATTGTAAGTCCGAATGTTTCAACCTCTTATTCAGTGGTTGGTTCCAACGGACCGGGCTGCAACAGTTCAAATACGGTGACTGCATTTGTAACTGTGAATGCCAGTCCAACCATCACCGTAAACAGCGGATCACTTTGTACAGGAAATATTTTTACCATAACACCCACGGGAGCCGCCAACTACCTGGTTAGCGGTGGAAGCTTCACGGTTTCACCTGTAACCACTTCATCATACGCTGTTGTTGGAACGAGCACTGCAGGTTGTATCTCCAATACCGCAATATCAAACGTAACGGTAGCGGTCACTCCGACCATTGCAGTCAACAATACAACGCTGTGCGAGGGAAGCAGCTATACTATCGTACCTACGGGAGCATTTAATTATTCTTACTCCTCAGGCAGCGCTGTTGTTTCGCCAACTGTCACAAGCAGCTATACGGTCACAGGCAAAAGTGCCGCTGGTTGCGAATCGTCAAACACCGTGGTGGCAACAGTAAGTGTTTTTGCAAGACCTGTTATTTCTGTAAACAGCGGGAGCATCTGTTCAGGCAAATCGTTTACCATTCTGCCATCAGGAACAGATTTTTATTCTGTTGCGGGAGGAAATTTCACAGTGAGTCCACTTACCAGCACTGTGTATGCGGTTACCGGCACAAATTCACTGGGCTGTGTGTCGCTGCCAGTATCGGCCACCGTGCAGGTGAGCGCAAGCCCAACAATTGCTATGGTGAACGGAACGGTATGCGCAGGAAATATTTACACACTTAATCCAACAGGTGCATTTGCTTATAATTTTTCCAGCGGATCTGCAACCATACAGCCGTCGGCAACAGCATCATATACAATAAGCGGCGTGAGTGCGGCAGGATGTGTCTCCACCAATACCCTTGTTCGGGTTGTGACCGTTAATCCTTTACCAACGGTAAGTGTGAACAGCGGAAGCATTTGCTCAGGCAAGAGTTTTACCCTGTTGCCTTCCGGCGCAACAAGTTATGTTTACCAGGGTGGCAGCGCAATTGTTTCTCCTAACGTTTCAACTACTTATACTGTCTCGGGCAGTAGCGGGGGATGTCTTTCTGCAAGCACGGCCACTGCAACTGTCACGGTATTTGCATCACCAGTGATCACAGTGAACAGCGGATCCATCTGCTCGGGACAAAGCTTCACATTTAATACCACGGGTACGGGAGTATTTAGTTACCCTAATGGCTCAGTAGTGGTCAATCCGGCTGGCACTACTCAGTACACCATCACTTCAACAAGCGTTGATGGCTGTATTTCAAACAAAGCGGTCTCCACAGTGGTGGTGCAGCAAAGTCCTACCATTACTATTGCCAATAGCGCTGTTTGCGCTGGCAGCATCTACACGCTACAGCCATCAGGTGCGGCTAATTATGTTTTTTCATCGGGAAGCGCTACCGTGCAGCCGGTTACAACCACAAGCTACTCAATAACAGGCAGCAGCTCTGCAGGATGTCCCGCAACTAATACTGCTATTGCTACTGTATCAATAAATTCTTTGCCGGTAATATCAGTCAACAACGGAACTATTTGCTCGGGTGCAGCTTTCACCATCACACCATCTGGTGCAACCACGTACAGCATACAGGGAGGTTCTGCAGTAGTAAATCCTCAAACTACTACCTCCTACTCTATCGTGGGTATCAGCGCACAGGGATGCATCTCATCCAATACCGTTTCAGCTATAGTAAATGTAAACCCGAGCCCTACCATTACGGTGAACAGCGGCAGTATTTGTGCGGGTGGAGTATTTACCTTCCAGGTAACAGGTGCAGGGAATTTTAATTTACCAGGCGGATCTAACACGATCAGTCCGATACAGACATCCACGTATGTTATTTCTTCAACGAGTTCACTCGGATGTACTTCAAATACGATGAGCTCAGTTATAATAGTTCATGCAACACCTACGGTGGTAGTAAACAGCGGCAGCATTTGCAGTGGAAATGTTTTCACCTTTAATCCCACAGGGGCCGGCACTTTCATTTATCTGAATGGTGCGCAAACGGTAAGTCCTGTTTCCAATACCACTTATTCGATCACCGGCATGAGTGCGCAGGGATGTATGGCGCAGAATACCGCTGTTGCAACAGTAAGTGTATTTACAACACCAACAATCAGCGTTAGCGGTGGCAGCATATGTTCGGGGCAGAGTTTTGTTTTTAACCCAACGGGCGCTCCAAATTATTCATACACCGGCGGGTCGGCTACAGTTACTCCGCTTAATACTTCCAATTACACGATTACCGGATACGGCGCTAACGGCTGTATTTCATCACCTGCAACTGTTACTGTAAATGTAAGCAGCACACCTACCATCGCGGTAAATAGCGGTAGCATCTGCAGCGGGCAGATATTTACCTTCAATGTTAACGGAGGCGGCACAATCAGCTACCAGGGCGGTTCACCGACTGTAAGCCCTTTGAGCAATTCTACGTACACCATTGTTTCTACAAGTAGTGCGGGCTGCATTTCAAACATTATTACGTCGAGTGTAATTGTAAATACTACACCTACCATCACAGCGGGTAATGGAACTATATGTGCAGGCCAGCAATTCACCCTTAATCCCTCAGGTGCTTCTTCGTATTCAGTGAATGGAAATAATCTTGTGGTATCACCATTATCATCCACGGTGTATATAATAACCGGACTTTCAAATGGCTGCATGTCTTCTCCTGTTACAAGTTCCGTAACGGTTATCCCGGTTCCTACCATCAGCGTGAACAGCGGAAGTATCTGCGCAGGTCAGGTCTTCCAGATCGTTCCTTCAGGCGCTGCAACATACAGCTATTCAGGAGGCTCTGCCACGGTGTCTCCCCCATCTACAACAAACTTCACGGTTACCGGTTATAATTCTGCCGGTTGCGCTGGCAACCCCGTTACACTGGCAGTAACAGTTTATTCTCTACCACTCATTAATATCAGTCAACCTCTGTTACTGTGCGGAGGTGTGTCACAAACTCTCACCGCATCAGGCGCTTCAAGCTACTCATGGACTACCGGCGCTCTTACAGCAAGCACAAGCGTGGCGCCTTTAATAAATACAACATACACTGTTACCGGCTGGGCACAAAGCATGTGCAGTAATATTGCTACGGTGGAAGTTACTGTGAAACCAGTGCCTACCCTCACAGTTGCCTCAAACAATGTGCTGATCTGTACAGGCGACTCCGTGGTGCTTAGTGCAGGAGGAGTTCAAACATTAACCTGGTCGGCGGGAGTAACCAACAACGTCCCTTTTTATCCAACCCTTGACAATACTTACACGGTAAGCTCATTGGGCGCAAACGGTTGCAAAGCGACTCAAACAGTTGAAGTCAGTATCCTCCCTGGTCCTACAGTTACTGTTGTGCAACCCAACCCTGTTATCTGCGAAGGAATGAGCGTAACATTAACGGGTAGTGGCGCCAATACGTACAGCTGGAGCACCGGCAACATTACGCCTAAGATCACGGTGAGTCCGACCACTACTACTATTTATATCCTCACGGGGATTGATATAAATGGGTGCAAAACGTCGGTACAGGTAACGCAGTCGGTCGAATCATGCCTGAGCTTAGCTGATAATGCGGAAACTCCGCAGATTATAATTTATCCAAATCCAGGAAGCGGAATATTTGCAATCAGAACCGGAGAGCTCAAAGGCGAGCTGCATTTGGAAATTTATGACACCAGGATGCAACTGATCGCGATACAAATACTGTCAGCAGAATCCTCTATTGTTGATCTGCGCGAGAAAGCAAATGGATTATATCTTTTCAGGCTTATAACCAACGGAAATGTTATCGGTCAGCAGAGGGTGATCAAAAATTAGTGGGACACGCTATTTATGATGCTGTTCATTAAGATGAAATTCTGTTGACACACCAACAGGCACCAGCTTCGCGTTGTTAATCCTTTCTGCAATAAGGCTCAAAAATCTGGCTTTTACCGATCAGATCAAAACAGATCTTTTTTCGCTCCGCTTGGAAAGGTTCGTTCACATGAATCTTACAAAAGAAAACACTGTCTCCCCAGCATATGAAAGTTGACTTATCAAGATAAAGTGAATCTCCGATAAGTTTCCCGTTTCCCCGACGTGATACATAGTCGGATTTCGTTTTAAAAAATATTAGTAGCCTTTGATAAACGGGAATCTGACTATGTTCGGTTAAGACAAATTTATTTCCTTCCTTTAATTCGAGCGAGGCAGAAGAATCTATATCCGGTCTTAAAGAAAAGTATCCGCCGATTAGTTCGCTTTCCGACAATTGTTGGGCAAATACACGTGAAGACGAAAAAAAGATTCCGAAACAAGTACAAAAAAGTATAAGTCCTGACCTATTCATTTTCTGTATGGATCATGTGTGGTGGGTCTGCATTTTATTAGTTAAACAAAGAGCCCCGGGCCATAAGCAACAGGCCGTTATTTAATCTGTACCAGGTCCCAACGACAACCTCAGGCCTACACCGATATTTACATAGTTTGTGCGGATTGTAGGTTCGTCACCTGCCTTTACGTTTCCTTTTATTAACGTCACCCCCACGTGACCTATGAACGAGAGATGATCGGCAACTTTGCGGGAAAGAAAAAAATACGGCTCTATAGAGGGATGATCGATCGTTGAGTTTATCAGCGTCGGAATATTGGCATCAGTATAAGTATACCGGATCACAGCCGCACGTACACAAAAACCGAACATATCTTTATTTACCCTGTGATGGCCTAAATTGATCTGTGCGAACGCTTTTTTATAGTGGCCTTTAGCGGTCACAAGCAGGGAATTAAAACTTGTAATATTGTTGTCCTGGAAAACCGAAATACCCTGCCCATAACCGGTATAAAATTCTATCACAGTATTGTTTCTCCAACTATGATAGGTGCCGGCAGCGAGCTCCAGGTATTTATGATGTTGCCGCTCCGGAGCGGGCTGGGAAAATTGCTGAACAAAATGTCCGTTTGCCTGCAGTGCAAAGTGATTAACTGGTGTGTAAGCTGTTTTGAGATTTAATCCATTAAAGTAACCTGTGAATTCAACCTGGCTTTGATTTTCCTGCTGAAAAAGCGGAACATTCGGAGTCGTGGGCATATAGATCGATTTGCAGCCCACCAGACCAAGCGCAAACACCAGGAAAATATTCCGAAAAATGGTAAGGGATCTCAATGTAGTATTTCGAAAAGTAAATTCACCGAACTGCTGTGACAAATGTGCGCCTGCCATAGTTCCATAGGAAGGGCGCAAAACAAGTGAAACACCAGAGTGTTTTTAAAACTAAACAATTTTTTTGAAATGGCAACACGGTCTGCCAAACCACAAAGACCACTCAGCGCACTAACAAGGCGCTAAGAAAATGGCGTCAGATTTACATTGTGAAAATTACTTGCTGTGTAAAATGTGCAAAACAAATTTCACTTTGTATAATCCGTGCGATCTGCGTCCGCACAACCGTAAACTAAACTTTCGGTTCTCTGCGCTTGCGCAATACTAAACAGATTTCCTAAAGACAATTATTGGCACTGCCGCACTAAAGGACAAGCTCGCGGTTGCACTGGGAGAGAACAGTCGATCAAACCAGTTGCGGTTTTGTTTTGTAAAAAGAATCACTGCCGAGGGTTGCTCCTTTTTAATATCCCGGTTCAGATGGTCTGACAGGGAAATATCGATCTCCTGTCGTTTAAAATTGAACCTTACTCCCTTCACTGCAAACGGGGTCACCTTTTTCTCCAGCTGTTTTGCACTGGCACCTGCCTGTAGCATGTAATCATAGTGATAAACTGTTACTTCAGATTTGAGCTTTGCTGCAAGGTCGTTCACCACTTTCATTTCAGCTTTAAGGGCTGCAAGGTCCGACGAATAGAAAAGCTTTGTGATCTTTTCCGGTTTGTACTTATGCGGAACAATGGCCAGCGGAACGGGAGAATGCATGATCAGCGAAGTAGAGTTGGTTCCAAAAAGCCGCTTCACATTGCCCGCACCTTTTGTACTGGTACAGATAAATGAGACCTTATTTTTCCTGGCAGCCCTGATCACCAGGTCAGCTACTTCCATTCCGATCTCGGACGTGTAAGTAAAAAGACTTTCATCTTTATACAAACCCTTTCCTGCAGATAAAACGAATTTACGCAGCTTCTCATTGAACTCTGCTTTTTTAGAAGCCTCAAACTTTGCGTACTTATCGCGGCTCCACGAAGTAGGCTGCATTACTTCTATCACATGATAAAAAATAAGCCTGTGGCCTGCCTGTTTTGCCACCTGCATGGCAAACTTAATGGCCGAAGCCGAATTCGCTGAAAAATCGGTTGTAACTAATAAGCTATTCATTTGAGTGGATTTATGCACAAATATAGGTGGAAATGAACGGCCGCTTATTTTATTGCTCATATACCTGCATGATTAAGGTCATTTATCATTCAATTAATAAATTTGATGTATTATTACCTTATGACTCATCAGCACTGCCTGCTCTGTAAAGGCCATCTTCTAAAACCTCTTAAAGGGTACGAGCATGCTTTCCTCGTTAAATGCAACAATTGCGGTTTCGTTTTTTGTTCGAGGGTCCCTTCGCAGTCTGAATTACTTGATCATTATAAGAACTACCCTCAGTTTGCTACACTTTCGCCAATCACAAAAAAAAGATATTCCGAACTCCTGGAACGGCTGGAACCATTCAGAAAAACAAATAATCTGATGGACCTTGGATGTGGAAGCGGATTATTCCTCGAATGCGCCAGGGAAAAAGGATGGAACGTGCATGGCACTGAATTTTCGGCAGAGATCATAAAAGCGGTAAGATCAAAAGGAATAGAAGTTCATAAAGCGGATGAATTACCCCAGGAACTCTTTAATTTAAAGTTCGATGTCGTTAGCAGTTTCGAAGTGCTCGAGCATGTTAACACTCCACACGAGGAAGTTGAACTGGTGAATAAGCTTCTAAGACCAGGCGGCGCATTATATATAACTACTCCCAATTTTAACGCGTTCAGCCGCCTGATACTCAAATCAAAATGGAACGTGATCGAATACCCGGAACATCTTTCTTATTATACACCTTCCACGCTGCACCAGCTCCTTGATCAGCACGGTTTATTACAAAGATCCCTCACTACCTCCGGCTTCAGCGTGGGGCGATATAAAGAAAGTGTAAATGCAGGTGCAGATTCATCGGGACCAAGACAGGAACACGATGAAGCTCTCCGTAAAAAACTGGAAAAGAATTTCCTGCTTCGTCTCGCAAAAAACACTGCCAATACCGCACTAGGACTACTTGGAAGGGGCGATGCCATGAAAGCCCTGTACGTGAAGACCTGAATTAAGTATCTCCGTAATACACGGGATCACCTTCAATATGTTCAATGTCTTTTTTAAACTTTCTGATCAAATGATTTTCGCTTGCTGTTACCGGTGGATACGCCGCCGCGACTTTTTCAATAACGCTGATGAATTTTTGTTTGATAGCAGGGCTGAGATAATGACTATTGAGACGGATCTGCCTGATCGCTGAATAATAGGCATCAGGCAATCGGGCCTGGTCTTTTTCCATGATCTGAAAAATGATACCTGAAATGTCGAAAGCGTAATTTTTATTTTCAAGCTCCCGGGTAACCATGTCCTGGAATTCCTGTCGCTCTTCGCGCTGAACTTTCCCGTCGGCCCTGGCTATGGCATACGCCAGCTCCCCGATGGCGTAATGAAGATTTTGAAGAGGCGAAAGATTTTCTGGCATTTGTGGTTTTTTTTTTAAAATATAACGCTACCCTTTGATAGTGAAAATAAGAATCTTTTTGACACAATTACAAACTTTCGAAACATGAGAGTTTAATTTCTCCACATCACCGGTAATTAAAAACGGGCTGTTAGTAAAAAGACTCCCGTCTGGCCGTTTAGGTTTTATTAAGCAGGATTAGCTCTGTACATTTAAAACGGACGCTCCACACACTATTTAGCCCACACACAAACCCATGAAAAAAATTCTATTTTTTGCAGCAGTTTTTTTATTATCATTTGTAGCGCTCGCCCAGCCACCCATTTTCGAATGGGCTAAAAGTATGGGGTCAACAGGCGACGACAGCGGAATCGATTTAATAGTTGATGCATCGGGAAATGTTTATTCGGCGGGAGGTTTTAACGGGACAGTGGATTTTGATCCAGGACCAGGGGTATTTAATCTCTCAGCTATTAATCAGGATGCGTACATTACCAAACATGATAAAAACGGCAATTTTATCTGGGCGCAACAGTTGGGAGGCCCGCAGGATGAATGCATCATCGCTCTCGCATTCGATACTCAGGGTAATCTTCTTCTCTCCGGCTGGTTTATGAGTGGAACTGATTTCGATCCTGGTTCCGGCACTTACACTTTGTCATGCGTTGGTCTCACCGATCCGTTTGTGTGCAAACTAACCACATCCGGCGCCTTTGTATGGACAAAAAAATTAGCGACCACCACATCAACCGCCATGGCCACCGCATATAGCATGGAGTGTGATGCCGCCGGCGATATATATATCGTTGGTGACTATGTTGGAACAGTTGATTTTGATCCCGGTGCTGCAACTTACTCTCTAACGTCGGTTGGTGCCAGGGATGCTTTTATTTGTAAACTTAATTCAACAGGAGCTTTGCAATGGATGCGGAGAATAACCGGTTCTGATTCCGAATCAGCGATATCAATCGGTTTTGGAAAAAATTCGGAAGTATATGTTGCGGGTGTGTTTAGCGGAACAGCAGACCTTGACCCGGGTCCGGCCACATTTACAGTAAGCACTCCAAACACAAATAACGACATCTATATAATACGGCTTACCACAACGGGTAATTTTGTTTGGGGAGAAACAATGGGTGGCAGCGGTGACGATGGTGTTTCGGAACTTGCCGTGGATTACAATGGCGACATTTTTTTGACAGGAGGATTTGAAGGCGTGGCCGATCTCGACCCCACGGCCAATGTTTTTTCCAGCACATCGGCTGGCCTGTCGGACGGTTATTTAATAAAGATACAATCTTCAGGAGCATTTTTATGGGCACGACAAATCAGCGGCACTGATATCGAGTACGGATTTTGCGTGGATGTGGATACGCTCGGAAACGCTTACATGGGCGGATATTTTGTGGGAACCACCGATTTTAATCCTTTTGCCGGCAGTTATACACTTTCATCCATCACAGCGAGCGCACAGGCATATATTATGAAATACAATTCTGCTGGAACATTTAAATGGGCTGCTGGTTTCGGTGGAAACGAGCATGATCTTGTTTCAGCGGTCGCTCTCGATCCATCGGCGAACGTATATTCAACGGGGTATTACCAATCTACCGCCGATTTCGATCCGTCTTCGTCGGTTTACACGCTAACGGCTATGGGTCAGATCGAATCGTTCGTGCATAAGCTCAGCAGTTGCGTAATCCCTGCGCCACCATTGAACATAACTCCATCATTTCAACTTGGCATTTGCGATAACTCATCCACGTCCCTTTATGCAAGCGGGTCAGGTACAATCAGCTGGTACAATACCCTCACCGGCGGCGTTCCGCTAGCAGCCGGAGCCAGCTATACTACTCCAACACTTAACGTAGGTTCCTATTCCTATTATGCAGAGGTAATGACCTGCACCATGAGTGCTTCCCGCGCTGTATTTAATGTTACGGTCGATCCCGTTGTAAAAGCATCGACTACACGCTCTGTTATCTGCAAAGGCGAAAGCTCAACAGTGCAGGCCTCTGGTTCGGCCAATTTCAGCTGGAACAACGGAGATGCAGGTACAATGATCAGTGTTTCTCCAACCATTACCACCACATTTATCGCTACAGGCAATAATAACAGTTTATTTTGCGCAAACAGCGCTTCGGTCACCGTGACAGTGCTGGCCTGCGTGGGCCTTGAAGAGCAGAGCGGGGGTTTAAGTTTTGAGTTGTATCCGAATCCTTCTTCCGGCATCCTTAATGTCAGTTCGAACAGTTCCATAAATGAAATGTTCGAGATCTTTGATCACCAGGGCAGCCTTGTATTAAGGAGTAATGTGGATAACGGCAAAGCCCGGATAGACGTTAAACAATTTTCTGCGGGCATATATTTTCTTCGCTCGGGATCAAGCGTCAAAAAGTGGATCAAAGAGTAAAACATCCGGAGATACCCTGATATAAAGACTTTCAGGGCGGTACAAATTAGATGTAAATCTTACATCTGTAAAGGCCGGCTGTCTTTAGGCAGCTTTGTCAGAAGCGTTGTGGGTAAATTCGTATTACAACCCCACACACTCGCCTCTCATGAAGAACTTTATTTTTCTGTGTTTTTTAGTTTTGTTCAGCAGCAGTTTTATCGGTGAACCTTGCGATATAGGTTGTCTGCAGCAAAAGGCACAGGCGGCCCTGGATGATTTCACCTTCATCAAACAATTTCCTGTGGAGATATCCGATAAAGAAAAGACCTTTGAAATTTCGTATGTGCTCAGTGTGAACGCAAGTTATCGTATTGCAGTTGCCGACAATGAAACAAAAGGCCACAGAATGATCGTTAAGCTCCTGGACAGGAACAGAAAAGTCATCAGCAGCAATGTAATAACCGGCACCAGACAGTTCGCGCCCAACATCGATTTTACATGTCCTGCAACCGGTGTCTATTATATCGACGTTTCAGTTGAAAAAAATAATACCGGCAGCGGGCTTGTGATCCTTGGTTACAAGAAGACAAGTGAGCTTTCCCCTGCTGCACAGCTTCAGTAGTACTTTTTAGCAATCATTTCTTAGTCATTTTTCCGGGCCTCATGTGAGCACGTATATCTGCGTGTTTTTTTGTTTACGGGTACTTCCCCCTTTTTGTGAATCAAGCGCATAATATGGGTATCAACTCCCTTTCTTAAATAAAAGAAGGGTGTTCATACCTATTGTTGAATGGGAGCCCCTGCAATACTTTTAAAGAAAAGCGCTGGATGCACACATGCTGATCACACATAATGTAAATCCAATATCATTTCAAGCTACATCGAAGGCTTCACAAGAAAATCATAGCACGATTTTTTGCCGGTCATCTTCTGTTTTTTTTCTCTTAGCCGTAACATGCTTTTTTTTCTCTTGTCATCCAGGCACCGACATAGCACATACGCAAATTTCGCTCCCGGCGGTGACAAACGCGAGATATGCTTTTTATTGTCGGCCGGAAAATCACGACAGTGCATTGCAGGTTAACATGAACGAAAGCAAACAGTTTGCCACTACCGTTACCGGTACGTTTTCTCCGCTGTCGCCGCCTCCTGTTGGAATGGTTTGGATCCCCGGAGGAGAATTCAGTATGGGCGGAATCAGTTCTGTTGGTCAGATGGGATTACATAATGAACCATTAAACGATGCAACTCCAGTTCATCGTGTAAGACTTAGTGGCTTTTACATGGATGAAACGGAGGTAACAAATAAACAGTATTCCGATTTTGTGAAGGCTACAGGATATGTTACAGTAGCTGAGCAAAAACCCAGCAGGGAAGAATTTCCTGATACTCCCGTTGAAGATCTGGTAGCAGGATCAGTGGTATTTTTGCCGTCAGCTATATCTGAACTTGGTGATCCTTATGCCTGGTGGGAATACGTGCATGGCGCGAATTGGAAACATCCTTCAGGTCCTGGCAGCGATTTGAAGGGAAGGCAAGATTACCCCGTTATTCATATTGCCTGGGAAGATGCCGCCGCATACGCCAAATGGGCAGGCAAAAGACTTCCAACTGAAGCTGAGTGGGAGTTCGCAGCCAGAGGGGGGGAATCAGGCAAGATTTACGCATGGGGAAATGTTTTTAAACCAACTAACCAATGGATGGCAAACACATGGCAGGGCCAATTTCCGACAAGCGATGAAGGAAAAGATGGTTTTGCAGGATCTGCACCTGTAAAAAAATTTCCAGCAAATAATTATGGTTTATATGATGTTGCAGGAAATGTCTGGGAGTGGTGCAGCGATTGGTATCGCTCTGATTATTACAATACACTTTCTTCAAACATTATGTCACAAAGTCCGAAGGGACCCGAAAACTCTTTTGACCCCATGGAGCCTGGAGCAAAAAAGAAAGTGATGAGGGGTGGTTCCTTCCTTTGCACCGACCAGTATTGCACCCGCTACATGGTAGGCAGTCGGGGAAAAGGAGAGTACAGGTCAGGGACTAACCACGTGGGATTCCGTTGTGTAAAAGATATCCATTAGTGTAACGGCAAAACGCTGATATAAAAATCGAAAGCGCCATTTTATTAAAAAAACCTTTATGAAAAAAACACAAATTAAACCCTCCAGTCTTCAAGCCGGGCGCGTGAAATCAACGTTGATACAGTTTTCGATTTTTGTTGTCGCAATGCCCGTTTTGATTTGGGCGTGCACTGAGAGCAACGCTAATCCTCAAGAGCAGGATAAGGTCCAGTCAACTGGCCTTGATCGTTCGTCACTACCGATCAGGGAACCTGCATATTCTACCGTTAGCACACTTGACGCCCGCGATGCAAAAGCGCCTGCAAGGTTCGATATATCAGCACCTAAAGGAGCACCCAATGTGGTAATTGTTTTGATAGACGATATCGGTTTCGGCCAATCTTCCGCTTTTGGTGGACCTATCAGCATGCCTGCCCTGGAAAAACTCGCTGCAACCGGATTGAAGTATAATCGTTTTCACACAACTGCATTATGCTCGCCTACTCGTCTGGCACTTCTCACGGGGCGGAATCACCACCTTAATAACGCTGGTGCCATTATGGAAGTAGCTACCGCTTTTCCCGGAAATACCGGTATCAGGCCAAAAAGCGTAGCGCCTCTTGCACAAATACTAAAGTACAATGGATACAGTACGGCTGCTTTTGGAAAGTACCATGAAACACCGCCCTGGGAAGTTTCAGTGTCAGGACCTTTCGAGCGCTGGCCAACACAATCCGGTTTCGATAAATTCTATGGCTTTATCGGAGGAGAAACAAATCAGTGGGCCCCGGGGATCTATGAGGGAACCACAAAGATAGAAGTGCCGAGAGGACCTGGCTATCATTTTACGGAAGACATGACTGAAAAGGCCGTGCGGTGGATTCAGCAGCAGCAATCGCTTACCCCCGACAAACCGTTTTATGTTTATTTTGCTACAGGAGCCACGCACGCTCCACATCACGCACCAAAAGAATGGATAGAAAAATATAAAGGAAAATTTGACCAGGGCTGGGACAAGTTAAGAGAAGAAACGTTTGCCAGACAAAAACAGCTCGGTGTTATTCCAGCAAATACAGAACTCACCAAACGGCCTGCAGAAATTCCGGCATGGGACGACCAGACCCCGGCGCAAAAAAAACTCTTTGCAAGACAAATGGAAACTTTCGCGGGTTTTGCGGCTCATACCGACCACGAAGTTGGAAAATTAGTGAGCACCCTGGAGGAAATGGGCGAGCTGGACAATACCTTGTTCTTTTATATTGTGGGTGATAATGGCGCAAGTGCGGAAGGGGGGCCCGAAGGAACTTATAATGAAATGCTGGCTCTTAGCGGAATTATTGGAACCTCAGACCAAATGATGCCGCATTACGATGAGTGGGGCGGACCCAATACTTTTCCGCATTATGCTATTGGCTGGGCACACGCGGGTAACACTCCGTTTCAATGGACCAAACAGGTTGCGTCGCATTTTGGTGGCACTCGCAATGGCATGGTGGTTCACTGGCCGGGCGGAATAAAATCAAAAGGGGAAATAAGATCTCAATTTTCCCATGTAGTTGATATCGCTCCAACGGTGCTTGAAGCAGCGGGTCTGCCATTCCCAAAAACTGTTGATGGGGTGCAGCAAACGCCTTTTAGCGGCCCCTCATTGGCATATACCTTTGATAATGCAAAGGCTGCTGAACAACATAACATTCAATATTTCGAAATGTTCGGAAACAGGGGGATCTATAAGGATGGTTGGGTGGCGTGCACGAGACACTCCATTCCATGGCTGGGTACAGCTAAACTTCCACATTTAAAAGATGACGTCTGGGAACTTTACAATGTAAATGAAGATTTCAGCCAGGCCAATAACCTCGCTGCTTCAAATCCGGGCAAATTGCAGGAACTGCAAAAAGAGTTTGAACAGGAGGCAATTAAAAATAATGTTTTCCCAATAGATGACCGGCGTTTCGAACGATTTGATGCCATGCGTGCCGGTCGCCCCGATCTCATGGGTCCACGGACTTCCATCACGGTTTATGATGGAATGAGCATCGCCGAAAATGCATTTATTAACCTCAAGAGCCGTTCATATATGATCACCGCGAACATAGAGGTTGGAAAGTCTGCGGATGGAGTACTCATCTCGCAGGCCGGAAAATTCGGTGGATGGACTCTCTTTTCAAAAAAAGGAAAAGTCTGCCACGAATATAATTATTTTGGCCTCGAACGCACGAAGATCAATTCATCAAATACTTTGTCACCAGGAAAACATATAGTTCAATATTCATTTATCATTGACCAACAAAAACCTGGATCAGGTGGAAAATGCACGTTGACTGTAGATGGTCTACTGGTTGCGGAAGGATGGATCCCAAAAACGCAGCCATTCCTTTTTTCTGCCGATGAAGGGGTTGATGTTGGAATGGACGGCGAAACAGCGGTCTCGCAAGATTATCGCGAAGGTGCAAATCACTTTAATGGCAAGATCAATAGCATTACAGTTGACAATAGTCAAAAAGCAATTGCATCAAATTAAAGTGAATAGAATATGGGTGCGGACAAAATGTGAATTCTGATCACACCGCAGTCTGTTTTTTTCCAGTAATACCTGATCCTAACAATTGAAAGAAGATGTCCTGAAATATTTCTATGCTTTGGTTATTATGATAATGATAACAGGAAGTCTCTTTTCACAAACACCCGGCATGAAAGAGGTGTTTCGAGATACCATGGATGGCGCGATCGATCTGAGCAGGTTCCTGATCGATCTGAACGGATTTATTCCGGTGCCTATTATGATAACCGAACCTGCCCTGGGTGGTATTGGTGGCGGTATCGCCGCAATCTTTCTAAAAAAAAGACCCCCGAGGATCGACACTATCCGCGGCAAGGTGAGGATCATCCGCACACAACCAGATATAACCGGAGCGGCCGCTTTATATACGGCAAATCAGACATGGGCCGCCCTTGCTTTTCGTCGCGGTTCGTGGATGAAAATAAGAAGCAAATATCTTGTTGCCGGAGGTGTAGCCAACGTTAATCTTACATTTTACAGGAACCTGGTGGCCGACAAAGAGACCGGCTTCAATTTTAATCTCTACACTACGCCAATAATAGGTTCGCTTTCGAGAGAAGTAAATGGCACTTACTGGAGCGCTGGTATCAGGTACGTATTCCTTAAAACTGAACTTACAAATACAACGCCCGACGCCATTTTTGTCCGTAAAAAGGAGATCTCAAGCTATATAAGCATGCCCCAGCTTATTATTGATTTTGATAACAGGGATAATATGTTTACACCCGACCGGGGATTCAGGATGCATCTCAGTGCGGGATGGGCCGATGAGAAAGTTGGTTCCGATTATAACTACTCAAAGATAAACACTTACGGTTATCTGTATCTTCCGCTTGCACCAAAGCTTACCGGTGGTCTGCGTTACGAATTGCAACAGGTATTCGGAGATGTGCCTTTTTACCTTCTGCCGTACATCGACCTGCGCGGCATTCCTGTTATGCGTTACCAGGCCAATGCTTTTACAGTAGTTGAAGGCGAAGTGCGCTGGGATGTGGCAAAACGATGGAGCCTGGTTGGATTCGGAGGTTCCGGCAAGGCCTTCGATGCGTGGAGCACCTTCTCTTCGGGCGAATGGAGAACCAGCGGCGGAGCAGGGTTCCGGTATCTGCTCGCACGCCTGTTCAAATTAAGGGTGGGAGTTGATGTGGCACGGGGACCCGAAAGGTGGGCCTACTACCTCGTACTTGGAAGCGCCTGGCTAAAATAATAGATCATGGAAAAAAAGAACAATATCAACAGTTACCGGCAACCTCTTGTTACCGTCACAGGCATCCTGCTTGGATTTATGCTGAACTTCGCGAGCGGCTGGGTTCCCAAAGCTTTTTCAACAAATATTTTTATTGAAACCATTATTGCGTTTTGTCTTGTTGGTTGTGTACCTCTTCTCCTTATCGTTCTTTACCGCATCCTCACTATGCGACTACCCGATGCCGACCCGGAACAATATTACATGTCGACGCTGCGGCTGTTTATTATCGGTGTTTCAATGCCCTTCGTAACACTGATAATAATAATGGTTCGCAATATGATCACAGCATGGTAAATAAAACGCATTCAAACGGCTGGTGCTGGTTGAAATATTATTAAGAAGACATAAAATGAAAACCTTGAAAGAAAAAAAAATACCCGAAACTGAAACTCCGGTGCGGAGAATATATTTAACCCGCGAACAGTCGGCAGTTGAGGGAAAAAAAATACGTGAAAAAGTACCGCGCACTTCCCATCGGGTCTGGAAAGAGCCGACCAACCGGCGAAACCCTGTAGATATCCTGATGGAGTCGAGCGCAGGACGCGAGCCCAACCTGGTGCCGATAAGATATGGACGTATGTTGTTATCACCTTTTACCTTCTTCAGGGGCGCGGCCGCTATTATGGCGGCTGACCTTGCAAAGACCCCGGTCAGCGGAATTATTGTGCAGGCATGCGGAGACTGCCACCTGATGAACTTCGGTTTTTACGGCACTCCCGAGCGACGTGTACTTTTCGATATAAACGATTTTGATGAAACGCTGCCGGCACCATGGGAATGGGATCTTAAAAGGCTCGCAGCAAGTTTTGTTGTGGCGGTGCGCAACAGCGGTGAAACTGACTTAGCTGCCCGTGCAATAGCACTCCGATGTGCCAGGTCATACCGCACTCACCTGGCTGAGTTCGCGGAAATGAGCCCATTAAAGATCTGGCATGCGAGCATTTCATCAGAAAAAATAATAGAAATGACAACGGATGAAGAGCTGAAAAAACGATTTAAGAAACGGATCGAAAAAGCTTCCAACCGATCCCTTGTTGATGAGGACTTCCCAAAGCTCGCTATTATCGAAGGACAGCAGGCTACAATAAAAGATAATCCGCCCCTGATCTATCATCACGACGATGCAGATATTAAAAAACATTACCCTCAGCTGCTTAAAGCTTATGAGAGATATCTTGAAACATTATCAGACGAAAAAAAGCTTCTCCTTTCAAATTACAAATTGCACGATTATGCTGCCAAGGTGGTGGGCGTGGGAAGCGTGGGCACGAGATGCAGCATATTGCTAAGCTTAACGGCAAATAATGAGCCTTTGTTCCTGCAGGTGAAAGAAGCAAGAAACTCCGTGCTCGAAGGTTATGCGGGCAAAAGTCAATACCTGCATAGAGGTCAGCGTGTGGTTAGCGGACAGCGCCTGATGCAGGCCGCCAGCGATATGTTCCTTGGCTGGTCCGACGACGGTAAAGGCCGGCAGTATTACATCAGGCAGCTACGCGATATGAAGATAAAGCCCCAGGTAGAAATGTTTGACCTGAAGCTCATGTCCACTTACGCTAATTTATGCGGGTGGGCACTTGCCCGCGCGCATGCAAGAAGCGGTAAGGCAGCCATTATCAGCGCATACCTCGGATACAGCAACCGAATGGATGAATCTGTAGCTGAGTTTGCCGCATCCTATGCACTCACCAACGAAAAAGATTTTAAGGCACTGAAAAAAGCAGTGAAGGACGGCGTGGTAGAAGCGTATTTTGAGAAGTAACGTTTGTGAACTTAATAGCTGCTGCAATTATAACGTTACTAAACTAAAATTGTTTGCCTTACCTTGAAACCACCAGAGTTTGCCGGCTTACACTGTTAGGAGTAATAACGTGGAAAAAGTAAATTCCTGTTGCCCAGTCAGCAACTTCAAAACTCATTTCATGCTCACCTGACGAAAATTCTTCCGGCTCCTTCACAAAAATCTTCTGACCTGATGAGTTATAAACCGCAACGCGCACATGTTCATTTTGATTCAGACCAAAACGAAGGTTCACAAGATCTGCTGCGGGAGAAGGAAACACTTTAAAACTTCCGGGCAGTACTGCAGATGTTAATCCAACTGTGCCCCATACCCTGAAGGGCTTTATTTCGGAAGATCCAAAAATTCCCTGGGAGCTCAGAATAGTCTGGCTCGCGTGTTTCAGCTCGTAATGACCTGCACCAAAACCTCCATTGATGCCATTTTTCTTTGAGTCGCTTACAACCAGTTTGTAACAATTGTACGGCGATACGGTAACTGATTTCACGTGCGTCATCGTTCCGGTAAAAGTCAGGTTCGACCATGGCCCGTCGGAAGCAATCAGCTGATTTGTGACTTCATCAAAGATCTCCCACTTGCATTCACTTCCAAACTGGTCCTGTGAGAAGAACATGTTCAGATCCTCGTCCTGTGTTTCATAAGTAGTAAGACCGATACCCGGTCCCTCGATATGATCATTTTGAGAATTTTGATCGTAAGCGCCGTTTACCGATGCTACATCAACGTGTACGGTGTTTGATGTTAACAACGCGAATCCACTTAGCAGCGACGGATCAACGTCGATCTGTATGGATTTTAAAGGCTTTACCGTACCGCTCCAGGTATGCTGCACCACTGCCCCATTGTTCACGTTGTATAAAAATACAGCGGTAGTTACCACGGCACTTCCGTAGTTGATAAAGTTATACCTGATTCCGCTCAATGATGAGCAGATAAGCTTGGGTCCTGTTATAGCAGTTAAACCGAGGTCCAGCGAATCGGCAAAACCGGTGAGTTTAATACTACCTCCTGCCACATTTTGAACTTCACGATCAGACTGGGCTACAAATCCCACAAGTCGCATATTTTCCAGCTTAGGCGAATTGGTATAGGTAAGGCCATACGACTTGGGAATAACACAAGTGAACGTCTGAGTGTGAAAAGTACCCACTGTTGTTGTAGGGATAGTGAGACCAAGGCTTGGCGTAACACATTGCCGCAGCATGTAATGATGGTTGTAGGTGCCATCGCTGTTCCAGTTCTTCTTGTACATATGATCTATCTGCGGGCCAACAACTGAATCTTCGAGCACCATAATATTCAGTGAGTTTGTGGGAGCAGGACTACTTCCGGTATAATAAATTTCAGTAGTCACCGTAAGCACCCTGGTCTTCACATCCAGTGTTCCCTGTAAAGCAATATTTACATATGCCGGCTGTACAAGAATGGAATCACTGTACTTTTTCCAGTAACTACGGTCCATAGCCAGTCCTGTTTTTCCGTACCACAGGTGACGATTAATCGGGCCAGCCGGGATACCAGGACAATTCATTCCAGGCATAAAAAATATCGCTTTTCCTTCCGGGCTTACGTAATCGGGCCAACCCGGACTTGGGTTTGCATAATATGAGTGGATATTAACGATAGTAATAGCTCCAGTGGGATGAGCAGCTGCTATGGATTCTGAGATGCTGTCACCTTGTGGTGACCACAGGCATTTAAAGCCGTAAAAATGTTCAAGCAGCACTTTTTTATTCTGAGGCTGGGTGCTCACCGGTAATTGCGCCAGCAGCAGATGCCCGGCAAACAACAATAAAACCTGGGTCAATAAATTTTTTTTCATGATAAACAGCTTAAGTAAAATGATGTGGGGAGCGGGTCTGGAACAGTATAAAAGTACCTTCTGTTTTTCCCATGTTCAACTACATGATGATGTAGCTGCGGATGCCAGGCCTCTACAAATCAGCCACCAGGCGGGGAGAATGGAACTTTTAGCCGGGTGAATTTAAATTGGAGAAAGAATTGTGCTGCATAATGAGTGTTTCTTTTGCATCGCATAAGCCGCAAGTGTACATTCTCGTTTGCGAAGATTTAGTTTCTCCTGTGCATCCGGGCTGGTAGTTCCAAAGGTTAATCGATAGGTTAGCATCAGTTGCCCTTTCACTAAAAAATTTTACCTTCACCAGGAAGCTTTTGCCCACAATATTCAAAAAGCCGACAGTACCGGTACGTCAGTTTTCAGAGGTTAATGAAGTAGTGAATTGTGATATCATTTTATGATTCATGACAAGCATCACATTTATTGCCATTTGAAAACATTTACTTTACTAAAAAGATGGAAAAAAAACATAATTCATTAAACAATCTGCTCCTGGCATTTATCGGGGGGGCCGCCCTGGGTGCCATTCTCGGAGTTCTTTTTGCCCCTGCAAAAGGCAAGGAAACACGCAGCAAAGCTGCAGGCGCGCTTAAAGGCTTTTCGGAGAATATGACGGACAAATTTAAAGGACAAGATGCTGAAGACACAGAAAATAAAACGTAAAAACACACAACATGGAAAATACGGGGATTGCTGAAGAGAAGACCAGGCACGTTACAGAATATCTTGATGTGCAGGTGCAGATAATAAAGCTGAAGACCATTGACAAGGCTGCGGGATTAGCGTCAGACACTGTTTCTGTTCTGTTGGTAGCCATAGTCGCATTACTGGGCGTGCTGTCGGTAAGCATTGCTTCCGGCTTTTATTTTTCGCACCGTCTGGGAAGTTACACAAAAGGTTTCCTGCTGGTAGGCGCAATTTACCTGGTGATATCCGTTCTTCTTTTAATGTTCAGAAAACCATTGGTATCAAAAAGTATCCGCAATCGTGTGATCGCAGCATTATTGTCTGATAAATAATCTTAACCTTATGTCATTACCAGCTATTAAAAACCGGCAACAACTTCTCGCACACATAGAGCTGCTGGAAGAAAAAGAAAAATTTTATCGCGCACGTTTAAAAAGCGATGCCACCGAGATCGTTTCATTTATGCAGGATCCTGCCTCCTCTATAAAGCGAACAGTAAAGTCACTGGCCGGCGATGGAGATTTCAGAGGTGACCTGTTGAATATCGGTGCCAATTATCTGGTGGGATTCCTTGGTGAAAAATTAAAAAGCGGAAAAGTGCCCGGGTGGATCAGCGCATTGATCAGTAAGTTTGGCGGAAGTAAGAATACCGAAGAGTAAACACGAGGACGTCTTACGGGTGAGCTTGTCGTCAACTTTTATAATCCTGCCGCAATGACTCAGTAATACCGCAGAAAATAAGGTAATAAGGTGATGACCAGGGGGGAGGATCTTCTATTAAGGTAATAAGGTTGATTGGGTATTTAATGCGACAAAAATAAGGTGATAAAGTAATCAGGTAATAAGGTGATCATATCGGGACAGACTCTTCTATTAAGGTAATAA
Source organism: uncultured bacterium (assembly GCA_966211905.1). Taxonomy (GTDB): domain Bacteria; phylum Bacteroidota; class Bacteroidia; order B-17B0; family Aurantibacillaceae; genus Aurantibacillus. Next base: position 69,520 of record CBIHOL010000005.1, on the reverse strand, counting down.
GGTTAACCCGTTTTCTAAACTTTTAAAATACTCTTCCACAGTAACCTGAAAACCACGGTAGCTCTATACAAACATCTCCTTCTTCAAACCTTATTACCTTCATAACACTCCACAAAAACTACCACTTCAACCTTATTACCTTATAATATACGCTCTGTTATACCTTACGCTGCAAACCTTATTACCTTCATAACACTACACAAAAACTACCACTTCAACCTTATTAAACCTCGCCGCAACTTATCATACACCAATTTATTGCTGCGGCTTAAAATAAACTGACATAGTATAAGACAGTCTTTCCACCTTCCCATTCCTGGTTCCAGGCTGCCATTTTTTAGAATATGCTTCCAGAACTCTTACCGCTTCTGCATCGCATTCGGCACAACCTGGAATTCCACGCATCACAGCAAAATCAGACAGGCTGCCGTCTGTTTCCACGGCAAATCTTACCTGTACTTCTCCCGTGATCTTTTTTATTGCTGCGCTAGCGGGATATTGAACCTGTTGTTTAATTTCCTGATAAAAATTTTCAGAACCGCCAGGAGGTTGCGGCGCGGTTTCAACGACACGGGCACCTGCGTGCAAATTCTGTATTTTAAAATTTACCGGAATATTATAGTACACCGATACGGGTTTCCCATTCTGACTCCCCGGCTTCCATTTATCAGGATAGGATTGAATTACTCTCAGAGCTTCTGCATCACATTCAGGGCAACCGGCAACACCTTTAATTACCTGCACGTCTTCCATTGTGCCTTCAGAGTTCACGACAAACTTCAAAAAGCACTTCCCCTCCAGGCCTTTCTCTCTTGCTAGCGCAGGATACACGATATTGGAAGCGATGTATCGATAGAATGCAGAAATTCCTCCCGGAGGCTCCGGCATCGTTTCAACAATGGTGTAAACCTCTCCCTCGGCCTCTTTCTTAACGTTTATAGTGTCCTGAGCATTTACTCCTTTTGTAAGAAGTAAAAAAAGTACAATGTATCTCATCATGTAAATCTTTCTTCCAATTGTTTAATTTCCTGCCGAAGAGAATCGATCCGGCGAATGTTTTGTGTGAATCTGCTTAGGCCGAAAAGAATTATTTCGCAAAAGCAAAAAATTAGTTTGTTCACGTTTTTTTTCATTGAGTGTAGGTAAAGATATCTTTTTACTCAAGAATTCCCAATACACATTTAATCTCTCCTTTATTTTTAGCCCAAACTCTCCACTATCCTTAAATTACAGGAAAATGCCTACACAACCGTAACGACACAAAGTGTTCACTTACTACATTAAGCCCAGAACAAAGGTGTTCACCTTATTACCTTAGTAGCACGTACAGCCAAACAACCAGCAACCATATTACCTTCTCTGCGCTCCCACATGCGTAAAGATGATATCCATCATATCTGCTGAAGAGGAAACTGATATAAAATTTAATTCCTAACTTTGCCACAAGTGAAGAAACTGCTAAGCATATTCTTATTCTGCCAGATCATTAGTAATAATGTTTTTGCAGAAGAGCTTATCCGCATACCAAACCTGTTCGCGCACTATTCACATCATTCGCGTGAACATAAGGATGTGACGGATTTTATAGATTTCATAAATATGCACTACGGCGACAATTCTGGCCACGAGACGGGAGATGATGATGATGAGAAACTGCCTTTCAGGCATGACGACAATTGCGTGAACAGTCATGTGACCTGCAGCGTTGCACTTCCGGCTACTACACATTTTATTGCTCCCGAACAGGTACCAGGCATTGTAGTTGCCTGTAAAGGCAAAAACATTCAATCGCTGCAAATCTCAAAGATCTGGCAGCCGCCACGCGAAAAATAATATCCGCAATTTTCAGGATAACAGTCATGTTATCTGTTGGTATTATTTAAAATCACAAACATGTTAGACAAAGTAATTGCCTATTCTGTCAGGCATAAGCTGGTTGTTGGAATTTTCACTGTGGGCCTTTTAGCCTGGGGAATCTACTCCTTAACACAATTACCTATTGATGCTGTACCAGACATCACAAACAACCAGGTGCAGATCCTTACCTCTGCGCCTTCGCAGGCTGCCGGCGATATAGAACGACTGGTAACTTTTCCGGTTGAACAGGCGGTGACAAAAATTCCCGGCGTTGAGGAAGTACGCTCATTTTCCCGGTTCGGCTTAAGCGTGGTAACTGTTGTTTTCAGCGACAAAACCGATGTGTACTGGGCACGACAGCAGGTCTCGGAAAAACTCTCCGAAGCACGCTCACAAATTCCCGATGGCGCCGGTGTACCGGTTCTTGCCCCTGTTACCACAGGCCTTGGCGAGATCTATCAGTACGTGATCCACACAGAGAAGGGCTGGCAGGGGAAATACAGCACCATGGAACTCCGCACGATACAGGACTGGCTGGTGCGCCGGCAACTACTGGGAGTAGAAGGCGTGGCAGATATCAGCAGCCTTGGAGGATACCTCAAACAATATGAGATCGCGCTTGATCCAGCGAAATTAAAAGGTATGAATGTTTCCATTGCGGAGATCTTTGAAGCGCTTCAAAAGAACAACCAGAATACCGGCGGAGCATACATAGATAAAACACCCAGCGCCTATTATATCCGCAGCGAAGGTCTGTTTACGAGTCTTGATGACATCGGACAGGTTGTTATTAAAAATACTGAGAACGGAACCCCGATGTTGATCCGTGATGTCGCGCAGGTTCAGTTCGGTCATGCTGTGCGCTATGGCGCTATGACCAGGAACACCGACGGAGAAGTAGTAGGTGGTCTTGTGCTGATGCTCAAAGGTGCAAATGCTTCAAAAGTGATCGCGGAAGTAACAAAACGAATTGAAGAGATTAAAAAAAAATTAACCGAAGGAATCACTATTGAACCTTTCCTGGATCGCACAAAACTGGTGAACAATGCTATCAGCACTGTTACCACAAACCTGGTAGAAGGTGCGCTCATTGTGATATTCATACTCGTTCTGTTCCTGGGTAACCTGCGTGCAGGCCTGATTGTGGCTTCAGTAATTCCCCTGGCCATGCTGTTCGCCATCTGCCTGATGAACCTGTTTGGGGTTTCGGGAAACCTTATGAGCCTTGGTGCGATCGATTTCGGGTTGATCGTGGACGGTGCTGTTATCATTGTGGAAGCTACACTGCATCATCTGGTCTTTAAAGGAAGAGGCAGGATCCTGACCCAACCTCAAATGGATGATGAAGTTCGCGAATCGGCAGGTAAGATCCGGAATGCAGCCGCGTTCGGTGAAGTTATTATTCTGATCGTTTACCTGCCGCTGCTGGTTCTTATTGGTGTGGAAGGTAAAATGTTTAAACCCATGGCTCAAACTGTTACGTTCGCTATCGTGGGTGCATTCATTTTGTCATTAACGTATGTACCCATGATGTGCGCTTTATTTCTAAACAAACACACGCAGCACCAGGTTACGTTTTCCGACAGACTTATTACATTTTTACAGGGAGTTTATGTTCCGGCACTTTCAAAAGCATTGCGGCGACCTGTTGTGATTGTCACCGCAGCAATAGTTACACTGTTGTGCAGTCTTTTACTTTTTAATAAGCTCGGCGCCGAATTTCTTCCTTCACTCGATGAAGGCGATTTTGCCATTGAGACCCGTCTGCTCACGGGCAGCAGCCTCGCGGAGACCATCTCTGCATCAGAAAAAGCATCTCAATTGCTGCTGGAGCGTTTCCCGAATGAAATAAAGCAGGTTGTTGGCAAGATCGGCACCTCGGAGATCCCCACAGATCCCATGCCCATGGAGTCCTGCGACCTTATGGTGATCCTTAAAAATAAAAAAGAGTGGACCAGGGCTGAAACAAAAGATGAACTGGCAGAAAAAATGGCGAAAGAGCTGGAAGATCTGCCGGGAGTAACATTTGGATTTCAGCAACCTATACAAATGCGTTTTAATGAACTGATGACAGGAGCGCGGCAGGATGTTGTGATAAAAGTATACGGCGAAGATCTCGATAAGCTGGCAGCATACGCTGAGCATGCAGGCAGGATCGTAAGCACTATAAAAGGCTGCCATGATATTTACGTTGAAAAAATAACAGGACTCACGCAGATAGTCATCCGTTATAAAAGAGACCAGCTCGCAAAGTTTGGAATGAACATCTCTGAAGTGAATGATGTGATTAACACCGCATTTGCCGGAAAAACGGCGGGAATCGTATATGAAGGCGAAAGAAGATTCGATCTTGTGCTGCGTTTAAATGAGGAGAATAGAAAAAGTCTGAAGGATATATCAGAACTGTACGTCACAGTCCCAGGCGGCTACCAGGTTTCGCTGCGTCAGTTTGCTGACGTGGACTTTGAGGTGGCTCCAAACCAGATACAGCGCGATGACGCAAAACGGAGGATCATTGTAGGCTTTAATGTAAGAGGGCGTGATGTTGAAAGCATTGTGAACGAGCTCCGGCAAAAAATAGATCAGGAGCTAAAATTCGAACCCGGTTATTTTGCGAGCTATGGAGGCGCGTTTAAAAATATGGAAGAGGCACGGAAACGCCTGGCTGTAGCTGTTCCCGTTTCCCTGCTATTTATTCTTATCCTTCTGTATTTTACTTTCAGATCAGTTGCGCAAAGCCTGGTGATCTTCACCGCCATTCCTCTTTCCGCAATAGGAGGTATTCTCGCCTTGTGGGTACGTGATATGCCTTTCAGCATTTCGGCCGGAGTAGGCTTTATTGCGCTTTTCGGTGTCGCCGTATTAAACGGAATAGTGCTGATGTCCGAATTCAACCGTTTAAAAAAAGAAGGCATTACATCTGTATGGGAAAGGATCAGCATGGCCTGCAGCTCGCGGCTACGGCCGGTTCTTCTTACCGCCACAGTTGCTTCCGTTGGTTTTCTGCCTATGGCCCTTTCACATGGCAGTGGCGCGGAAGTGCAAAAACCTCTGGCTACAGTTGTAATTGGCGGACTAATCTCAGCAACACTTTTAACCCTGTTTGTATTGCCGTCCGTTTATCTTCTTATAGAACAAAAAATGAAATCAAAACTCCCTGGCAAAAATGTGACCTTGCTGCTGCTTCTTTTTCTTTGCAGCGCCGGCAACTTCATCAACGCGCAAAGCCTGTCGCTCGATTCAGCTATTTCCCTGGCCTACCGCAATAACAAGGTGTTGCAGGCAACACAATTGGAAGAAGAAATTTTCCGGGAGGAAACCAAGGCGGGTTCGCTTCTGCCGAAAACAGACATCACTCTTATGGTCGGACAGTATAATAGTTTTTATACCAGGGACAATAATATTTCGGTGAGCCAGACGATCCCGTTTCCAGGGAGCTTTTCGGCGAGGCGTCATTTGGCGGAGGCCCAGCTTAAGTCTGCACAGTTGCACACTGCCTACTCAAAACAACAGCTGCGGTGGCGCGTGGTTGAACTTTACGAAGCTGTAGCATACACAGATGCCAGGATACAACTACTGCGGCAACAGGACTCGGCGTTTCGGAAACTGAGCCAGTTAACAGAGCTGAGATACAATTCAGGAGAAGGAACCCTGCTTGCAAAAACCTCTGCCGCCGCGCGACTGGCTGAAGTTGAAAACAAGCTTTTGTCGTTTGAATCAGAACTTCTTATTCTGCAAAAGAACTTGCAGGTAATTACCGGCTCAAAAAAAGCCTTCGACATCGTGCACGAGCCCTTCAAACAGCTGGATCTAAAGACCGACTCCCTTAATGCCGCAACAGGCAATTTTATGAGTTACATGAAACAGCAGGTAGTAGTAGCAGAGCGGGAACGCCAGCTGCAAAAAAAAGCCATCCTGCCTGACCTGAAGCTTGGCTATTTTAACCAGAGCCTGTATGGCGTTCCGCTGAATGAGCTTAATACCGGATTCGCAGGTGCAAACAACCGTTTCCAGGGATTCCAGGCTGGCCTGCTTGTGCCTCTGTGGTTCCCAGCCGAAATACACAGGAGCAGGGCCATGAATGCGCGGCTGGCTATGCTGCATACGGAATACGAATCCAGCTCCTTAAATTTTTCAATGGAACTGCAGAATGATATTGTAAAACTTGCACGCGCCAAAAAGCAGGCAGAATATTATACCTCCCAGGCAATACCAATGGCCATGCTCATTGAAAAACAGTCGGCGGCGGCTTATAATAGCGGAGATATTGGCTATATGGAATTCCTTCATGGCCTTATGCAGGTGTTCGACATGCGTGAAGGAAATCTCATAGCTGTGCACGAATACAACCAGCGGGCCATACTGATACAATCAAAACTAAATACAAAATAAATCTTATGAGAACGTTTTCACTTTTCATCTTCAGCATATTATCCCTTCTCACTCTTATTTCCTGTAAAGAAAATACAGAGAAGGCCAGTACAACGACCATCGACACGTCTGCAGTGAGCGTTACTGTCACCAGCCAGCAATTAAAACTTGGTGGCATTAAAACCTCCGAACCTGAAAAACGAACCATCAGCGAGGTTATACACGCAAGCGGGATGCTGGACGTTCCACCCCAAAGCAAGGTGAGCATTTCTGCACCGATCGGAGGCACCGTTAAAAACACCGACCTATTGCAGGGAAGCCATGTACATAAAAATGATCTTATAGTAACTCTGCAGAACATAGAATACATCCAGCTTCAGCAGGATTACAAGGAAGTGTCAAGTCAGCTCGATTTTCTGCAAAATGAATACGCCAGGCAGGAACAACTGTCAAAGGAAGAAGTAAATTCGAAAAAAACTCTGGAGAAAGCCCGGTCCGACTTCGAAGTAGCAAAGGCGCATAAAGAAGGTTTGCGGGCCAAGCTCGAATTGCTGAGCATAAATATGGCGGAGCTTGAACAAGGCCATATCCAGTCCTCTGTCGGGATACGATCGCCCATCGACGGCTATATCACGAAGGTGCTTGTGAATACCGGTTCGTATGTGAACCCTAACAACGTAATGGTGGAGATCGTTAATACCGAACACCTTCACGCAGAGCTCACGATCTTTGAGCGGGATATTCCCCGCATCAAAGCAGGTCAGCGTGTGCACTTCACTTTAGCAAATGAAAAAAAACAACGTACTGCCACGGTTTACCTGGTAGGAAAAGAGATAGCATCTGACAGGAGTGTAAGGGTTCACTGCCACCTGGATGAAGAAGATAAAGACCTGCTTCCTGGTATGTATCTGCAGGCAGAAATAGAAATTGACAGCGGCAGCGTTACTGCTGTGCCTGATGAAGCAATTGTTGAATATGAAGGCAAAAAATATATCTTCTCAGAAAATAAGGAAGACACACAAAAGAATACGCACAACTTTATCTTACATGAGGTGCGCACCGGACAATCGGAAGATGGCTACACTCACGTGGAGCTGCCCGAAGACCTTCTGCACCGGAAAATAGTGATCAAGGGAGGGTACTCCCTGCTGGCGAAGATCAAAAATACGGAGGAGGGGGAGTAATATGTCTTCCCGTTATCGGAGCAGCCTTGTTTTTTATAATGCAATTTTTTTGATGTCGCCGACTTCTCAGTGACCACAAACTGAAAAAAGGGAAGCGTTAATTCAGTAAGGTTATTTGCGGAATTATGTAAATTTAAAAACCGCGGTACCATTTGACGCACTGGCGCTGAAAGGAAAAACAAAATTTCAACTTTTGCAAGATTTACAATGTTAGTTTTCTCTGTAATATTATTTGCGATGTCTGTAATAGCGGGGGTATATACGAGTATTCTATACCAACAACTTCGATCTGCCGGTTTTATAAAATCGTACTGGAGACCTAACAAAAAGACAATTAAAAACGCCATAAAAGCAACTGAGGATCCAGCAACCATTGTTCTTTTAAAGAGATGCCTTCTTTATCACCGTTTCCACCTCATATTATTCTGGACATCGTTGGTACTTTACCTGATTTGCATATATGAGGCTTCTCAAAAAGTGCCATAACGTGCGCAGCAACCTTTACTTATACATTTGAGACGATTTCGCAGCGCGGGTGGCATAAATGTAGTACGGATCGTATTCTGTTTTACATTTTAAGGATCTGCTCATAACTGTTTTCTTTTTGTCCAATAATAAAAAATTGGAAAGACCAGGAGAGTGAATATTGTAGCCGTCACAAGTCCGCCTATGATCACCACAGCAAGTGGTTTTTGTGATTCAGATCCTATACCGTTAGATAAAGCAGCTGGCATGAGTCCAATTGCTGCCATCAATGCGGTCATCACTACAGGGCGTGTCCTTGTTTTCACGCCTTCAAGAATAGATGAGATCAAAGACATTTGCCGTTGAAGGTTGCTGTGAAACTCGGAAATCAGGATTACCCCATTTTGAATACAGATGCCGAAAAGAGCAATGAAGCCAACCCCACCGGAGATCCCGAAGTTTATTCCCGTTATATGCAGTGCGAGGATCCCTCCGATAAGTGCAAAAGGCACATTTATCAGTACTAGTAAAGAATCCTGTAAGTTACCAAACATAATAAAGAGAAGCACAAAGATCAGAATAAGGCTTATTGGAACAACCTGGCTTAAACGTTTTGTAGCCCTCACCTGGTTTTCGAATTCACCGGTCCATCCGATCTTGTAACCATTCGGCAAACTGATATTTTTTTCGACATTTGATTGTGCTTCTGCTATTGTGCTGCCAAGGTCACGCTCACGTATTGAGAATTTAACGCCGATAAACCTTTTTGTATTATCACGATAAATAAATGCAGGCCCCGTAATTTTTTTTAAAGAAGCGATCTCCTTAAGCGGGATCTTTGAACCCCGCACAGTCGGAACCATCAGGTTCATAATATCTTCCTCATTCTTCCGGTACTCCTTTGAGTAGCGGATCCTGATATCGAATTTACGTTCCCCCTCATACTTTTGGGTCGCCGTTTTACCTCCGATCGCCATCTCAATTATTCCCTGTGCATCCGCTTTATGCACACCGTAAATGGCCATCTTTTCTTCGTCCAGCAACACACTGATCTCTGGCTGCCCTATATTCCTTAAGATGCCAACATCTTTAATCCCTCTCACATTCTTTATTTGCTCCAGCACTTTTTCTGCGATCATATCAAGCTCTTCAAGGTCATCACCGTAGATCTTTACCGCATTACTTGCATTTATTCCCGCCACTGATTCAGCGACGTTATCAATAATAGGTTGGGAGTAATTGTAAACTATCCCCTGGTAATTACGCAAAACAGCATCCATTTCTTCAACCAGGCCATCCATGGTAATATTTCTGTTCCATTCTTCCTTTGGCTTGAGATTCACCTGCATCTGTACATAATAAAAACCGCTTGGATCCGTGCCGTCATTACTTCTACCTGTTTGCGATAAAACACCATTCACTTCCGGAAATTTCTGAAGCTCGGCGCGCAGCATGGAGACTATTTTTATAGTTTCTGTCAGTGAGGTACTCATGGGTAATTTTGCTTCCACCCACAATGCCCCCTCGTTAAGCTGTGGTAAAAATTCAGTACCAAGCCACTTAGTTGAAAACAAGGAAGCAACCAGTATCAGAAAGGCGACAGCGAGACTTTTTCTTTTATTTGAAAAAGTGTGCTTTAGACCTTTTAAGACGATGCGATTGAAAAATTCGACTATCCGATTGTGTTTTTCCCTTACGTTCTTCTTTAAAAGAACCGACGTAAGCAGAGGCACCAACGTAAGCGTGAAAATTAATGCTCCTAACAATGCAAAACCTAAAGTGTAGGCCAGCGGCGAAAACATCTTTCCTTCTACTTTCTGAAACGCAAAGATGGGAAGCAATGCGGAGATAATGATAAGCTTTGAAAAAAACACAGCCTTTCCGAGACCAGTAGCTGTATTTTTTATCAGTCCGAGTTTTGATAACCCGTTGAACTTATGCATGCCGGTCTTTGTCGCCTGGTGGCTTAACATTACAAACAGTCCCTCCACCATCACCACAGCGCCATCAATGATAATACCAAAATCAACCGCACCTAACGATAAAAGATTTGCGCTCATTCCTTTTAACTGCAGGCAGAAAAAAGCGAACAGTAAGGCCAGTGGAATAATTAGTGAAACAATTAAAGTGGTCCTCCAGTCTGCCATAAAGATCAGCACAATAACAGTCACAAGAAAAATGCCCTCCAGGAGATTATGCATAACTGTTTTCGTGCAGTAGGACATAAGGTTATCCCGGTCGTAAAACGGCACGATCTTTACATCCGAGGGCAACGTATGTTCGTTCAATTCCGCAATTTTAACTTTCAGGCGCTCCAGCACTTCACTCGGATTTTCCCCTTTTCGCATTACGACGATTCCTTCCACAACATCGTCGTTATCATTCAGGCCTGCCTGCCCTACACGCGGAGCGCTCGTTTCAATGACCGTTGCAATATTTCTTATTAAAATAGGATTTCCGTTCAACTGGTCAACGATCGTATTTTCAATATCGGCGATAGAAGATAATAATCCCAATCCCCGCACTACATAAGCCTGTCCATTTTTCTCTATTACATCACCACCCACATTCAGATTGGCTTTGTTAATAGCTTCGAAGACCTGGGTTGAGGAAAGATCGTACTTTTGAAGCTTTACCGGATCAACTGCCACTTCATAAATTTTTTCCCGTCCGCCAAATGCCACAACGTCCGCAATACCCGGCACCGACCTCAGTTGTCTGTCTATTACCCAATTCTGCAGCGTTAAAAGCTCCATTGGATCGCGGTTCGTGCCGGAAAGCACATACCTGAAAATTTCGCCGGTAGGACCATAAGGAGGTTGAACGTCAGGTTCCACCTCCTCAGGAAGTTTCACATTGCGCAACTGATTATTAACCTGCTGTCGCGCAAAAAAATCTTCTACATCATCTTCAAATATAATTTTGATGACCGACAGACCGAACATTGTGATACTTCTCACTGTCGTCTTCTTCTGAACAGAGTTCAGCGCAACCTCAATAGGGGTCGTGACAAAACGCTCTACTTCTTCAGCGCTGCGGCCATTCCACTCGGTAACCACAATGATCTGGGTATTTGTGACGTCAGGAAAAGCTTCAATCGGGATCTGGAGATAACTTATCCACCCGGCAATAACCAACAAGCCTACCCAGAAAAAAGTGAAGATCTTATTTTTAAGCGAAAAGCTTATGATGTTTCTCAGGAACTTAGTCATACGTGGGAAGGTTTCAATCAATTAATGCGTCGTATACCAGCAGGGCGTTCCTGGAAATCACACTTTCATTTTCGGAAATGCCGGAAGATATGTAGGCTATATCACCAAGATTATGATAAACGCTCACCTGGCGCACCTCGGGTGTGGCCTCTTCTTTATATATTACGACCCAGTCTTTGTTCTTATCAAATATGATCGCAGATGAGGGGACGGCGACAAGTTCTTTATTTTCCGAAAATTTCAGGTTCACTGTCGCATTCATTTCAGGCTTTAAAAGCAGGTCTGAGTTGTTGATTTTTACAAGGATCTTCATTGCTTTTGTAGCCGGATCAATCACATTAAATATTTTGTCCACCTTACCCTTGAATACCCTGTCGGGATAGCTGAGGGTCTGCACTTCGGCTTCGTATCCAATCTGAACTTTCGCAATATTTGATTCGTTAACATTGGCCAGCACCCAAACCTCATTGATTTGCGCCACAGTAAAAACCTCTTCTGACCTGTCGCTGCGCAATTCCTCATTTTGTGTTATATCCTTTCGTATTATGAATCCACTTATCGGAGCAGTGATCCTGAATTCCGACCCCTGATTCAAATGGTAGATGGAGTAAACTTCATTTATCCTGTTCAGCTCCGCTTTTGCCTTGTCAACATCTTTTTCGGCCGCGAGCACCTCTTTTTCGGAAGTTAAACGCCCGGCAAACAGATCCCTTGCCACCTGCAGATTCTTATCAGCGATTGCAAGATCCGAGCGGGCGTGCAATAGCTGCCTCTCAAAATCCGCAACTTCACTACTTCTTACCGTGGCCAGCAACTGACCTTCTTTTACATAATCACCCAATTCCACATTCACCTTCGAAACTATGCCACCTGTGACGGGATATACATGAGCCATTTTATTGTTATCAGCTTCAACCTTCCCAAATAATCGCAATTCGTTTTTTACCAGCTGCATAACACTTTTTGTAACCTCCAGCCGTTTTAGCATCGTATCCGATAAAGAAAATTTTTTTTCGGGTGATGGCGCCGGATCCGGTTTGCACCCGATAAGAAAAATGACAATAAACGTGTTTAATTTAAGTAGCTTCATATTAATAAATGGTGCTCGCTGTGATATAATTAATGTATGCGGCAGTCTCCGCAAGCTTTCTTTTAATTTTTTCTGATTCGGAAAATGACTCATTATACGATTCGACAAAATCGACAAACTCAAGAATAGTGACATTTCTGCGATGGAAATTATCGTTTATACCTTCTAAAACTTCTGTAAATTCGTCATTATAATAGTCCATCACTTTTCTATATTCGTTAGAAGTTCCCATCAGATTGCGAAATGCCTGTTGGACCTCAAGTTCAATCTCAAGTTTTTTGTCTTCCACAAACAATTGCATTGCTTTTGTTTCAAATTCGGCAGCCCTTATATTACCCCTGTTGTTATTAAGTAAAGGCACAGGCATAGCAACTCCCATATTCAGCTGGTTGTGAAAAGCGCCGCCCCGTTGATCGTAGCTTGCACTCACGGCAAGATCAGGGGTCAGCTTTTTCCTTTCCCTGTTAAGGAAAAGATGTGCGAGCTTGTAATTTAAGTCCCCAATTTTTATTTCGGGACTATTTTGCAAAGCAATGTCCTGCAGCTCGGGTAATGTCTTTTGCTGCAGATATTTATTAAAATGCCCTTCTTCTATTAATGGATAAACGTCACTCTTAAAGCGCAGCAGTAATTTTATCTTTTTTTGCACTTCAAATAACTCACTGGAAAGTTGCGCTTTACCAGAATTGATTTTAATGTAAACTGCCTTTAACCTTATAAGATCTTTAAGCGGAAGATTTCCTTTATCAGACTGCACTTTATATGAAATGATGATCGTATCAAGGATCGCAAGCTGGCGGGTGTAATTATTAATTACTTTCTGATGACTGTTGATCGCGTAAAAGCATCTATGCAATTCGAAGCGAAGGTTCCTTAGCAGATCGGCATATTCGGCTTCCGCCAATTCAAAGTTCGTTTTAGCAATGTCAATATCATTTTTGCGTTTGCCTCCAAGAAGAATCACCTGTTCTACCTGAAAGGCCTTCTGCCCGCTTGAGTCAATATGAAACCATTTATTATTCTGAGGATCATACAAGTTAACGTCAGCCGAGACCATTGGATTGGGATACATGCGTGCCTGGATCACAGAAGCTTCCCTGGCGCTCAAACGATATTGTTCGGCCAATACAATCGCGTTTCTTTGTAAAAAGATCTGGTCACATTCGTCAATTGTAAGGCGTACAGAATCCTGCGCCACGAAATTAGACGCCATGTTTATAAAGAATAACGAGATAATTATATTTTTTTTGAGAAAACTCACAAACTTGGTATTTTAAAAAACATCTTGAAACTTAAAATAGTATCAGAAGTAACCGGGCAGAAACAACAGGCTTATGCACAGGAAAAAAGCATGGTTTGTTATTCCACCCGGCCATCATCGCAACAGACACACAGATGCGACAACTATTTTTCCTCTTTTAATTTTTTACCCTTTTCTTTTTGCTGTTAGTACCTTCAAGAAGATCTACATAAAGGTCATCCAGGTGCCGCCTTTGCTTTTTGATCAGCAACATTGTTTTATCTGCATTCAGTTTAAGAACATTGCCGTAAGCTATACTCTTACCCCATTCTTCATTTCCTTTTTCCACGTCCGGCCGGTCTTCCATAAAGAAATTTATCAGGCTATCGTTGTGTTTCGCGACAGCAGAAAGGCTATCGGTTGTTAAAGAGTGCCGGCGAATCAGTAACTCCAGTTCTTTTTCACCAGTATTAATTTTCGCAACTAGCCCATTTTCAGCCAGCGTTTTTTTCTTCCGTGTTTTGGTAAAGTCAACAAACAGCATACGATGTTCGGCGTTCAACTCTTTTTCCTGCTTCAGGAGCACCTTCATTTTGTCTACAGACGTTTTTAAGTCGTCATTTTCCAACCGGCATGATGCAATAAATTCGTCTTTTACAGGGTTTCCGCATGACATTAGCATGCATAAAAAGAATATTAAAGAGGCTACTGACAAAAATCTGGACATCATTTTACTTTTAATTATTATTGCTTAGAATATTAAACTTGGTTTTTAGTTCTCCACCGTGGTATTTTATAAAGTCCGACAGCATGAATTGACACATTTTCGGATGCCTGTTCAATATTTCGATGATTATCTCTTCAGGAGTGAAAATGATGACGGTGGGACATTCAGCTATCGCTGTAAAAGGCTGACGATTATCAAAAAATAACGGTGTATATCCAAAAAAATCCCCTCGCCTGAAGTTGTTGTGAATACGATTGCCCGAACCTGCTGTTCCAAACACCCGCACTTCGCCTTTTTTTATATAATAAGCGCCAGCAGCAACTTCACCACACTTAAAAATTATATCTGCTTTATTATAAGGTGTCAGGAAAGAATTGGCCTTAACGTAATCTAACTCAGTTGTTGATAACGATCGCAAAAAGCGAAGGGGCATAAAATTCAGAGAATTCATTAGACGGATGCTGGTTTTACTACCTCAGGTCAAAGTCCTTTTTACCTGCAAGTCTTCCATCTATGTAAAACTCAAGCCGGTGTTTTCCTTTAGCGAACCGGCAGTTGCATTCCAGATCAACGCCCGATCTCAGATCCTCATTATTATAGGTAACCATCGCACTGGCCGTCATCACCTGCTCTTTCTCCTGTTCTTTGTTTTGAAACTTTTTACCACTCTCTGACACGACTTTACCATCCGGATCAACTAATACAACAAAAACCTGCCTGGAGCCGCTTTCTGCAAGCCTGTTCTCAGCGATCAGAAAATCAATTCTCAAGCGGTTGACACGCCGTGCACGGGTAGTTATCTTCTTGTTTTTGTAAGCGTGTACAGCTATATCATATACTCTTAGACGGCTTGCTATATTTAGTTTAGACTGAAGTTCCCTGTGATCAACCGCACATGCCAGCATTTGAGTAGTCTTTTCTGATAGTTCTGATTGCAACCTAGCCACTTCCTTTTGCAAGTCCGCCACCAGCTTGTTGCATTCGGAATTTTTTCTCGTGATTTCATTCACTTTCTGACTTTTTTGGTAATTGCCGGAAGCTTCTGCTCGTTTTAACTCACGTTGCTTTAATTCTATATTCTTCTCCAGCTCCGCCACGTTCAATTCCATATTTCTCAATTTCGTATCACAGCTACTGAGGTCGCGGCTCAGATCCTTATTTCTTTTTGCCATGTCCAGCGAGGCGGATCCAAGTGAATCACTCTTCAAGATCGCCCTGTCGCGAGCGTCGAAAGCATTTTGTTCTTTTGCATACAAAACAACACCGCCGGTAATGGCCGCTAAAAGGAGGGTTGTAAGTACAATCAGTGTTTTTGGATTATTCTTTTGTTTTTGTTCCATGTCCTGTTTTTATGATACAAACATGCAACAGCAATATGAGAACGTGATTAGACTGGTATTAGAATCACATTAGATTGCATTCCCGCCTTTGGGACGGGCAAAATGAGGTAAGGCAATATTCACGCTGGTTCCCTTACCCGGATTCGATTTAAGATCAATGGTTCCGTTGTGGATCTCAATTATTTTTTTCGTGAGGGTAAGGCCAATTCCATGCCCGGCGTACTTTTTTGCAGTCGCTGACCGGTAAAATGGCTCAAAAACCAGCTGCAACTCGTCTGCCGGAATTCCAATTCCATGATCAACTACAAGAATATGCGTGTGAATATCATCGAAGGATAATTGCACTGACACTGTCATATCCGGACTGTACTTACAAGCGTTTTCAAAGACGTTCAGTAAAGCCGAACGAAGTAACTGCTCATTGCCCTTAAGCAAAAGCCAGGACTCATCGGGGAACTCATTAAAATGCAGGTGCACCTTATATTTATTGTTTCTGCGCAGAAGTTCGGCCTGCGTCGACCCTATTAATTCATCTAACCGGATAGTTGACAGCGAAATTTCTGATAGGTCCTGATTAGCCTGAGCAAGTTCCAGTAATCCATTTGATAACTTGTTAAGCTGCCGGATATCACTGAGTAACGGCTCAAGCACCATTTGTGTTTCCGTACTGATATTATTCATTAATGTTACCTCTAATTGACCGGTAAGTGTTGTTAGCGGTGTCCGTAGTTCGTGCGATGCGTTTGCTACAAAACTCCTTTGTAAGGCAAACGCTTCATGCAGGCGTTCGAGCATCTTATTGAATTTTACAGCAAGCTGCGCAATTTCGTCTTTAGAGTTGTCAACGTGGACTCTTAAGTTAAGATTCGACGCCGTGATTTTATCAATCTGACTAACAACATTTGACAAAGGCTGAAGAGCTTGCTTTGAAAATAACAATCCAATTATTGCAATAAGTAATATAGCCACCACATCACTGACGATCAGTATATTTCGCAGATACCTTAGTTTTGTTAATCCAAACTGATCGTTTGCGGATGCAATAACTACATAATGGTCAAATTTGCCCTTAAAAAGAATACCTATTCCTTCAACTGTGCCTTCTGAAAACTGAACAAAATCTTCCAGTCTTGTCTTATCAAGCAGTGCTTTCGGAAACTTTGTATTTTCCGCTCCCGGGCTGTCATATACAACATTATCTTTAAAATCCAGGATAACCACCTTTTCATCGGGTAGCGGATTTACTGCGTTACGGTCAATAATCTTCAGCAGTTCATTATTAACTTCATCAACGTCAGCCAGCAACTTTACGGAGTTAAGTGCTTTATCCTTCAGTCGGCCTATAAATTCGTCGTGCCGGAAATTGCTGAACAGAAAATAAATGATGACAGAAAATACGATCAGTATTACAGAAGTAAATACTGAAAACTGAAGCGTTATCCTCGTTCTTATCGTCATAATTTTTCCTTTAATACATAGCCCATTCCAACCTGCGTATGAATGAGCTTAGGAGTAAAATTCTTATCAATTTTCTTTCGCAGATAATATATGTACAGGTCAATAATATTTGTTCCCGTATCAAACGACAGATCCCATATCTTCTCAGCGATATCAGCTCTCGACAGGACAATACCCTTGTTTCGCATCATGTACTCCAACAGCATAAATTCCTTAGCCGTTAGCTCGATCACTTGACCGCTCCTTGTTACAGTTTTACTTTTAGAATCCAGTTCAAGATCAGATATACGTATAACAGCTTGCTCATAGGGAACAGCAGTCGCTCTTTTCACAAGTGCTTTTAGCCGGGCAACAAGCTCTTCAAATTCAAATGGTTTCACCAGATAATCATCCGCGCCGTAGTCGAAACCCTGAACTTTATTTTTTGTGCTGCTTAAAGCAGTTAACATCAGGACTGGCGTCATGCAATTTTCCTCGCGAAGTTTTCGGCACACCTCGAACCCGTTATAAACCGGTAGATTGATATCAAGGATTATCACGTCATAGTTACCTTCCAGCGCTTTATTTAAACCTATCAAACCATCGTATGCGACATCAGCATTGAAACTTTTAACTTCCAACCCTTTTTTAATAAATGCAGCAACTTTTGGTTCATCTTCTATAATAAGTACATTCATTTTAAATCATTGAAGGTAGTAACACTTTAGAAACTTTTTTTATCGGGAACCTACAACAGGAAAGAACTAAAGTAATGACGTCTTTAAGTCCGCAAAGTTTCAATTAATGCCAGTTCGTAGAGGATAAATTTATCCAATTTTTTAAGTTAAGAGATTAGAATCAGATTAGAAGCAGTGTTAATTGAACCAAAAAAACCTTAAGATCAAAACATCCATTAGGGCAAAGCAGGCAAACGGAAACACAACAATGGCCTCGCAAGTGCCGCCACTTTTGTGTGGCGTTAACCGGAGAACTAT
Organism: uncultured bacterium; assembly: GCA_966211905.1. Lineage (GTDB taxonomy): Bacteria > Bacteroidota > Bacteroidia > B-17B0 > Aurantibacillaceae > Aurantibacillus. Next base: position 51,602 of record CBIHOL010000005.1, on the reverse strand, counting down.
TACTGAACCCGGTTTCAATTCTAATTAAATTCTAATTTTAATTGGAAGCCCGTGCCACTAACTTGCAAAGAAATTGTACACGCTATTCATTTAGAGGAAATTTATGCTTCGTAATAAAATAAACATCAGGAGTTTCATTCTTTGCAGCACAGTTCTGTTAGCTTTAACTACAAAAGCACAGGATTTTTATGATGATGACGCCAGGTTCTGGCTATACCTAAAGGTGGACAAAAAACTTTCGTCGCGGTGGGAAGCTCAGCTTAACATTCAAAACCGCTTTAACAACAACGTAACAGAATACAGCCAGCTAAATCTCAATGGCGAAGTAAGCTATAAGATAAAAAAGTATTTTAAGATAGAAGGCGGATATGTATGGGGTCAAAAAAGAAAATTGCCAGGCTTTTACCTATCGCGGCAGCAAATTTACGCAGGTTTTCTGCTTAAACAGAAATTCCGTTATTTCACCTTCGTTTACCGTAACTTGGTTCAGGGCCAGACGCGCGCATCTTACAACAGGGAAAAAGCCCGCACGTTCGAGTATTTCGACCGCAATAAATTCACTGTCAAATACGAATTGAATAAACGACTGGTACCTTACCTGGCGGCGGAATTTAATGTGCCACTTTCTCCTTTTTTAGACCCAACACAGAAGGCCCACTTCGCAGTAAACCGCTTACGAACTTTTGCAGGGATCGAATACAATATCACCAGGCGGAGTTATCTTGAAACGTATATTCTGTACCAACGAAAATATCTTACAAAGGGCCTGCCACCGCGCGACTTTATTTATGGTGTTACTTACGCTTACAGTTTTTGATTGAGCTGCAAACTTTTCCATTAACATGCAGTTATAACCAGGGATTAGGCCCTGCAAGACGATCGAGTATTCTCGACCACACAGGTGTTTGCTGAAAGGCCATGTTATGATCACATAAAAAGATCGTCTCGGCCCGAAAATAATAATAGTTGTGGATATTCTGCCGCACTCTTCTTTGCCTCTCCGAGTCTACCACAATTGGATGTATCAGGAAATGCAATTAAGCATACTCTTACAATTAGAGACACGATGGTTTGGATCTCAACCGCGGCAAAAAGAATTATTGGCGTGATGGATTCAGCTTCGTCAATTACATGAATTCCAGATCAAATAAGAACAGGATCTTTCACATTACACAGTTGTTCCAGGAAAGAATGGACGTTACTCAAGCCGATAAGATTATACATGGCTGACGTTTTTTGGAGGCCAACCTTCAGAGAATAGTGATTTAAACCCGTAAGACTTCTGAACATATCCTCGTCGGTTGCATCGTCACCGATGCCCAACACAAAGTCGAAGTTGTTTTCGGCTAAAAAAGCTGTTACAAATGTGCCTTTATCAAAGTATGCATTTTTTGCTTCTATCACTTTCTTTCCGCAAAGTACATTGAACTTATTTGTTGAATTATGCACAACCAGCTCACGACAGATCCTTTGAACCAGCTGCTCCTCGTTTTCAACTTCGGCTTTGCGGTAATGCCAGCTTACAGCATGATTTTTCTCCTCTAAAAAACTACCTGGAAGGTTACTGCTATATTTTTTAAAAATCTCAATTGCACCCGGCTTCCATGTCCCCGAATCAAGGTCCGTGTCACTCCAATTTTCAGAATGTGATGGCTTAAAATAAGCGCCATGCTCCGCTACAAGACCAACGTTCATTCCCTCAAACCAGGTTTCAAGTGTTTTAGAGTCGCGGCCACTGACTATAATGACGTGATTGCGGTCATCCTCTGTCAACCGGCCAAGCAGCTCCACTACCCTCTTATCAGGGCGAGCTTCGTCAGGCTCATTAAAATATGGAACCAATGTGCCATCATAATCCAGAAGAATAAGACGCTGTTTTGATTTTTTATAATCCTGGAAGAGACCTAACCTTTCTTCATAATTCATAACCCGCACTTTCATATTACTGTTTGCGTTTCTATTCGTGTGTAGATCTGCAAGGAAACTTTCGCTCCACTTGTCTATATCATTGTCTTTAAGAGTACTCTGCATCTGTTCCATCGCCTGCTCCTGGTCTTCAGGTGTGATGGTCAGCGCGTGCATCATGGCGTTTTTCATCAGGTTAATATCGTTTGGATTCACTAAAATTGCCGAAGTAAGCTCATTTGCAGCTCCGGCAAATTCACTCAGTATCAAAACACCCCGCTTATCCTTTCGTGATGCTACAAACTCTTTTGCAACGAGGTTCATGCCATCTCTCATGGGCGTAACCAGTGCCACATCACAGGAAGTATAGAACGACATCAGTTGCTGGAATGTAAGATGGCTGTATTGATATATGATCGGCATCCACCGAACATTCCCATATAGACCATTAATATGACTGATTTGTTCCTCGATAAGCTTACGGCGTTCTGCGTACTTTTTGTGCTTTTCTCTCGAAGGCACAACATTAATGATAAATGTAACCTTGTTCCTTAAGCTCGTACCTGAACTTAAAAGCTCTTCAAAAGCCTGCAGCCGGTTTAGAACTCCCTTTGTATAATCCAGCCTGTCGACGGAAAAAATTATACTCACGTTTTTATTTCTTGCCCTGATCTGATTTCGACCGGTTACAACCTGCTTTTGATCGAAGGCTCCGTTAAACTTTTCAAAATCGATACTTATCGGGTAGTCCCTGATAAGAACAGAACTTTGCTCAAACTGCGTGGTTTGATTGTTCATTTCAATTCCCAGGAAAAAGGAAAGCGTGCGCTGAAAATGGCTGACATATTCTTTGGTGTGAAATCCAATAACATCTGCGCCAAGCAGGCCCGTCAGAATATTATTACGCCAGGTCTCCGGAATATGCTTAAGTATTTCATAAGAAGGGAACGGGATATGGAGAAAAAAGCCGATCGCAATACTTTTAAACTTCTGCTTCAGTGAACCCGGCAACAACATCAGGTGATAATCGTGGATCCATACCGTATCACCAGATCCCACGATTTCAGAAATACAATGGGTAAATATTTTATTTACCTCCACATACGCCGTATAGAATTCTTCTTTATAAACAGCATAAGAAGGAAAATAGTGGAACAAAGGCCAGATAATTGAATTTGAAAAACCGTCATAATATCGTTTTTCAAGCTTTTTTTCGAGAAAGATCGGGTATATCTGTATCTTGGAATCGCGCTGTTTGCTCTGATATTCTTCCCACAGCTCCTTGCTAAAATCCGCAACTCCCACCCAAACGCAGGCGGTCGCCGATTTGATCGCAGAATCCATAGATGATACCAGTCCTCCGCTCGACTGCCGCATTTCAAGCTTGTTATTTCTCTTCTCAAGCTTAAATGGTAAACGGTTAGATACTATTATTAATTTATTTTGCATACTTGTTATTTATAACGAAAAAGGCAAAGTGCCCCCATAAGAAGCACCTTGCCTCAAACCTACCTAAATGAAAAAGCTTCAATTATAAAACTACAAAGAGAGTAATTACCATACATTGACAATTGTCAATTACTCAAACTTTTAATTATATTTATTTCCGGTATGGAATTTAACTTTGAAAAATACCAGCTACGGTCACTGTCCTTTTTTGAATTGCTGACTCCTGAGGAAGGCCGTTACGCCAGGCAGAAGTCTACAAGGATGGAGTTCAAACGCGGCCAGGTAATTATCCGCGAGGGCACCTATTCAAAAGGCATTTACATTATCCGCAAAGGAAAAGTTAAGATCCATAATTCCAATCACGAAGGAAAAGAAAGCATCATCTACATTTACAGGAAAGGTGAATTTTTTGGTTACCGGCCAATGGTCGCGGAAGAATTAAACCCGGTCTCTACCACGGCAATGGACCAGGTAGTCGCCACCTTTATTCCAAAACAGGTATTCTTCGAATTACTGGATGAATCACCGCACTTTGCGAGAAAACTCCTGAGCTCCACAACGAGCGAATTCACTGTCTGGATCAATAAAATTACTTTGTTTTCCCAGCACGCAGTTAAGGAACGCGTCGCGATGGCATTGATCATACTGTCGAAAGTTTATCAGAATGGTGATGGTAAAAGATCTAAAGCGGTAATAAATATAGGTCGCGATGATCTGGCAGCCTATATCGGTACAGCCAAAGAGACAGTTGTGCGGATGTTACGGGTTTTTAAAGACCAGGGAATTATATCCAGCAGAGGCACAAAAATTAAAGTTCTTAAACAAAGTGTGCTTTTAGATTACCTCAGATATCTCTGATCGTTCGTCCCAATTCTCTCCTAAAAAATCTAAAGAAAATAAAATTGCTTTGTCCGGTTGACAATTGTCAATCCATGATTCTCATGCGCGTCTTAACTTTCAGGATGATCACTAGCACAGTATAGTGGAACGTAAAATGAAATTTGAAAATCTGGACACGCTAAACCTAAAAAAGAATAAAACATCAGCGTGTTTGATTTGGATTGACAATTATCATTTCTTCCGACACCGTGATCAGATAATTTAGTGTTTAGAAACAAACTAAGGAAAATGTGTGCGCGTTCCGCATCACAATAATTTTATTGTACCATGAAAAAAACACTTATCAGCTTTATGCTTCTCACCGCAGCTTTATGCACCGCTCAGCGTGCAACACGCGCGCCAAAAATGCTTCCTACATTTTCATCCGGTTATTATATTAATATGAAGGGTGACACTGTGCGTGGACAGATCCAGAACAATCCTGAAAACCAGCTGGACTTTCATTATAAGTTTGCTTTCAAAACCGGCAAACAAAAAGCAAGGCTTTACAATCCACAAAAAGCAAAAGGATTTGGTTATGACGGAAAAGACTACATACTGGCTGTTGTAGACGGGGAAAAGATCTATTTAGAGAGACTTGTCACCGGGCGGTTACGTGTATTTCAATATCAATTCGCAGGAAAAGTGGATGGATATAAAGGTGTAGTAACCGAGTATTATATCAAAGACACGCAGCCGGAAGAAAATAATAGCGAACTGGGAGAATTGAAGCGGATACCTAAAAAGTATTATAAAAAAACTTTAAAACCTTATCTCAGGGATCAGCCAATGATCTGGTCAGATCTTGATAAGTTCACCTTCGATGAGAAAAATCTGCTGATGGCAATCACAGAGTTTAATAACTTTTATTCAATGAAATAACGCATAATTAAAACAGTTTTCCTGAACCTCTTACAGCGTTGATACATGAGCATTAGTAGAATAAAATACATTGTTTTCTTTTTATTGGTGGTAGCACTCTATTTGCTAAGCTTTAAAAATGAGAATGACTCCCTTCATAAGAGAACCTTTAATACGAGCTTATCCGAAACAAAGAACGGGCAAATTGCAAAAAAAGTTATTTCAGACCAATTGTATTTTAAGAATGGAAAATTATTCAGCGACTTTCTTTATTCAAAATTCAAATATAAGTGGATCCGGTACAGGATCAATAAAGACTCGATCTTCACCGATTCAACCGACACCGAAGTTCGTCTGCTCGTTGTAGAAGCAACTGCCACTGACGAAAACAACCAAACCGTTGCAATTAACTTTTCTACGCAGGAATGGGATCTTGACGGGGACATAAGAATTACAAAGAATGACAGGCTTAAACGATACTACACTTTGTCAGGCCGTGAAAAAGGTGGAAAACCGAAAAAAGAAAAGGAAGTGCGAGGGCAGAGACCAATATTATCAGATGACATTCTTAATTAAATGGGATATTTTCAAGTTACGTGGATGGAAACAATCATATCCGGTGAATAAATTTCAGACTTTTTATGGACTTTTTTCTGGTAACGATTTTGTACAATTAATAAATAACAACTCTAACATCACAAATACCATGGCCAACTATCACACCTATAAAAGCTGTATCGACGCTTGCCTCAACTGCGCGGCGCTTTGTCACCACTGTGCATCAGAAGATGTAAAAGAAGGAAAGGAAATGGCAATGTGCTCGCAGCTTTGCATGGAGTGCGCCGCAATATGCCAAGCCTGTGCCGCCATCATGAGCCTGGGAAGTACTCACGCACAGGACCTTTGTAAAATCTGTGCAGATTTTTGCGATCGCTGCGCCGCAGAATGCTCTAAGCACGATCACAAACACTGCAAAGAATGCGGCGAGGCCTGCAAAAAATGCGCGGAATCGTGCAGGAAGATGTAAGCATTTAAAGTCGCGATTTCCATTGACTCCGGGTTATCACCAAAGAAGTTCTGGTCATAGTTTACTGCACCAAAGGCATTAACGAATTTAACTTATAAAATCGACGTACATGATATGGGTAAAAGCAAATCAACTGCTGCCAATGCACGGGCAGGAAGTACTCATTCGTCACCATCGGGGTATAATCGATCTTGCCGTGTACAATCGTGAACTAAGCAAATTTATTTTAAAGAATGGCGATCAATTGTCATGGGTCTCTGAAGAAATGCTGTGGACAATAATAGGAGAGCCCAACAACGTGCAAACCACGTAATTTCTTTGCCTGTCACTTGGGAGGCAACTGGTCGTCAAAATAATTCTCGCCCATGTAATTATAATTCTTGTCATACGTAAGGTACCGCCTATCCTTATCTTTCTGCATCACAACCAGGAAGAAAACCTTTTGATCCGGCGTGGTTACATTCCAGCTCTCCGCAGGACGATACTCCGTAAGAAGCTTCTTAGCCTCTATCTCAATTTTTACAGGAAGTTTTTTAAGCGGCAGAGGTTCCAGAGTTCGCTGTAATAAACCATTTGCCTTAAACACGGCTTTTAACTCTTTTTCTTTAGAACGAAAATTAGCCTGATAATGTCCCGCCCGTTCTTTGGACCATACAACAGAATCGGCATCCTTAAATGTTGTGTTAAAACCAGAGACAACCGATTCAGGCACTTCGTTGGTGCTGATGGTTTGTGCAAATGAACCGGATACAAGAAGTGAAGCGATCAGGCACGCACCTATTTTTGTCATATAATTCATAAATCAAATCAAGCAAAAGTCAGACCACTTTCTGAGGTTTTTCAGCTCGAATCGAGTCATAACCCAAAAACAAATGCATGATTATTAACTACAGAACCACGACGATTTTTTACTGAAAGAATAAGTTTCTAATCAGTAAAAAACAATCGCACAAAATATCTGCAGCCAATAAATAAAGAAGTATCTACGTTTGTGTACCGCGGACTACGCGACCCACCAGAATGCAGAAATAACAGCGATTGAGGCAATGGCAAGTAGCACACGCTTTATTTCATTGGAATCGATAGATAAATCGATTTTTTCTTCAGGTTGATTTGTTGAAGCAGAGGTTTGACCTTGTGACATCATGGGACAGTTAGTTTTGAAGCGCCACAAAGTTACAGCGACGAAAGGCGGTTGCGGTAAATACCTTTTGAAAAAACGCAATAATAACATAAAATTAACAAGGAAAAGTCTCTTATTAACGTTGACTTTACAAAAATAACACAGGAGTTAACAATCAGACTATAATCCTTGCCAAACCTACATTTTCATCAATTTCACTTCAGCCTCAGGAGATCCCATAAACATGTAAATTAACTTCAAACGATGCAGGAAAATTTAAATCTAACGGAAACGATCCGGATGTGATATATTTATGGTCATTACTTACATCATTTTATACTAAGTCACTGATGAAAATTCAGAAGTCTCTTAAAAAGCACTTTAAATCGAGCGCCGGTAAAATTGCAGAAGTCCTTAAAATTCCAACGGAAGAGGTATTGCCAAACGATATTCATAAGTTGCGGGTTGGTATTAAAAAGATCAGAGCACTGCTGAGTGTAAGGACTTCAACGAACAAGAAGTCGATTCCAAAAAAACACTTAAAAGCAATCAAAAACTTATATTCGAAGGCCGGCGAGCTCCGTGAGTTACAATTAAGGTTACATAAAATTCAGGCGTTTAATGTAAAAAAACAACTTTCAGAGTACGTCTTTTATTTGAGTATGCGAATATACCACGAGAAGCAACTTTATAAGAAAGAAAAAAAATCACTTGAAGCCAATATCTTAGATAGTTTACAATCGCTGCTGGATCCGGTTCTCGAAATCCGGAAAAAGGAAGTTCGAAAGTTTGAGGAGAAGGGAAAGAAACAAATAAAAGAGATTTCCAGGCAAAAGAATGTGCCGGCTGACCAACTTCATCATCTTAGGAAACAACTTAAAAAGCAACTTTTTCTGGATGAGGCGCTGGGGAAGAACGTAACGAAAGAAACAGGAAATGAAAAGCTATCAGACGCATTAGGTCAATGGCATGATTACCTTGTTCTGGCAACTGAAATAAATAAAGACCTCAAAATTGTAAAATTGCCACAGAAGGAAAAGAAACTGCTCGAAAAATTATCCGTGAATTATTTAACAAAGGCGAAAAAATTAGAATCGACTTTCCAGAAAGGAAAATTGATTTAGCGGTAACGGTGGTAAATATGTTCATTACGAGTGCCATAAATGCAGGCAAGAAAACTAGCGGACCACCATGGTGGAAAATTCGAATTGCCCACCGCACTTGTGACTCTGCCTACCCTGCAAGCCGACTCACTACTAAAATTGACCGGACAATTTATTAACGCAGTGTCCTGCCCACCCTGCAATCTAGCCCATCGCTAAACCTGCAAGTTGCTTTTTTTCGTTATTCATTGCCTTTCAACTCCGGAGGAGTTGAATATGAATAACGAAAAAAATAACGTAATGCTGCAACTCCGGAGGAGTTAGGGCATTCAGCCGGTGGCTGAATGAGCCAGATGGTGTGTAGGGTTGGTAGGCACTATCGCTCTGCGTTTCGGAAACGCCAACACACTCGCGGCTTCGTCCACCCTGCAAGCTGGCCCGCCACTAAAAATTGTTCGAATGCTGATTCGTGTTTCCGCCTCCCCACAATCCCGCTCAAAGCTCCACCGGAGCTTTGCCGCCCTCCTGGGCCTGTTCGAGCCCAGGAGGTACCGTTCAAATAGAAATAAAAAAGCCCTTGCAAAAGCACCGGCATCACGTCTCCGCCTCCGCTGCAAGCTGGCTCACTGCTAAAATTGTCCACTGGACAATTTCTTAACGCAGTGCCCTCCCTCCTGGGCCTGTTCGAGCCCAGGAGGTACCGTTCAAATAGAAATAAAAAAGCCCTTGCAAAAGCAAGGGCTTGAAAATTTTAGCTCCCCCTCCTGGGCTCGAACCAGGGACCCCGTGATTAACAGTCACGTGCTCTAACCAGCTGAGCTAAGGAGGAATTTATTTCTGGTTAAAACGTTCCGTTCGTTGCCGAATTTCCCGTTTAGGGCTGCAAAACTACACCAGATTTTCGAATAAAACAATATCTTTACCAAAAAAATCAGAAAAATCCGATGAGTTTATTAGTTGTTGGTACTGTCGCGTTCGACGCCATTGAAACACCGTTTGGAAAAACAGACAAAATTGTTGGCGGAGCTGCTTCCTATATAGCCCTTGCTGCCTCCTATTTCACTAAAGATATGCACCTGGTTTCCGTCGTTGGAGACGATTTCCCAAAAAGCTTTCTTAATACCCTTGAAGCTGCAGGAGCTAACCTGGAAGGTTTACAGGTAAAAAAAGGAGAAAAATCGTTCTTCTGGAGCGGTAAATATCATAACGACCTTAATAGCCGCGATACACTCGAAACCCAGTTGAATGTACTTGCTACTTTTAACCCTGTGGTTCCTTCCTCCGCAATGGAATGCGAATACCTGATGCTCGGAAACCTTGCTCCCGCAGTACAGATCAGTGTTATTAACCAGATGAAAAAACGTCCAAAGCTCATCGTGCTGGATACCATGAACTTCTGGATGGATATTGCCATGGACGAGCTTCGCAAAACTCTTGAACTGGTTGATGTTCTGACCATAAACGACTCTGAAGCACGTCAACTATCAGGTGAATACTCACTTGTGAAAGCAGCTCAGAAGATCCTGAAAATGGGTCCAAAAGTGCTGGTGATCAAAAAAGGAGAGCATGGCGCTTTATTATTCAATAATGAAGAAGTTTTCTTTGCTCCTGCTCTTCCCCTCGAAGACGTGTACGATCCAACAGGTGCCGGAGATAGCTTTGCAGGCGGTTTTATAGGTTACCTGGCAAAAACACGTGATGTGAGCTTTGAAAATATGAAACGCGCCATTATCTATGGCAGTTCTATGGCCAGCTTTACGGTTGAACGCTTCGGAACCGAGCGCCTGATAGGCCTCAAAAATTCAGATATCGAAGAACGTGTACAGGAGTTTGTTGACCTGGTGCAGTTCGATATGATCCTGTTTTAATTTTTTCGCTTTTACTGTAATACTAAAAGCAGTACCTTAACGTTGATTAATACGGTGCTTTTTAAACGCTATTTATATTTTGCCTTTCTTGTTGCGTTCCTGTCATCCTGCAGTACAAAAAAGAATACCGTAGTTACACGGGCGTATCATAATATGACAGCCAGGTATAATGGCTATTATTATTCCAATGAAAATATCGACGAAGGTGTATATAAGATAGAAAAAAAACACCGCGACAATTTTGAAAGGATCCTGCCTATCTATGTGTATCCTAGTCCCGATAACGCAAAAGCCACCTTCCCGGAATTTGATAAGGCCATTAAAAAGTCATCTCTCTGCATCCAGCGTCACGCCATAAAGGATAAAAAAGGCAAGGAGATCCCTTCTGCGGGTAAATGGATCGACAATAACTGGATCAACATCGGCATCTCCCATTTTTACAAGCGTGAATTTTTCAGTGCCATCGAGGCATTTGAATATGTGATCCGCACGTATACCAAATCGGAGGATAAATATTCGGCCATGCTGTGGCTGATAAAAGCCAATAACGAAATTGGTTCTGTGAGCAGCTCAGAGCCTACAATTTCTTTTCTAAAGAACCAGGGGTCATTGCCGTTGCGCATCAGGCGTGAATTACCTGTGGCCTGGGCCGATTATTATATGCGCCGCGGTCAGAATACCGAAGCTATTGCAAAACTGATGGAAGCCTCCCGTAACAGCAACCGCTTTACCGGCATTTCAAAAGCACGCAGGGCCCGTTACAGCTTTATTATCGGGCAGTTATGTGAGCAGGTAAAGGACACCAAACGTGCCACACAGTATTACCGCAAAACTATCAGGCTTAAACCCACCTACGAAATGGTGTTTTACAGCAAGATAAAAATTGCCCGGATGCTCGATGTAAAACGCATCAACTCCGAAAAAACCAAGAAGGACCTGTTGAAAATGACCCGCGAGTTTAAGAACACGGATTATCTCGATGTGATCTATTACACGTTAGGTGAAATTGAGGAAAAAGAAAGAAACGAGGATCAGGCGGTTTATTATTACAAAAAGTCGGTGCAGACGAGCGTTATCAACAACAGCCAGAAAGCCTCTTCATTCCTTAAACTGGGAGAGATCAATTTTAACCGTGCCCTGTATCAGCCTGCTGAAGCTTACTACGATAGCGCAGTGGCAACGCTGCCTAAAGATCATCCTGACTACTCCAATATAGTTGCACGTAAAAAAACGCTGGAGGTGCTGGTGGGTTATATTAAAACAATTACACGCGAAGACAGTCTGCAGAAAGTGGCGGGCATGAGCGAAGAGGACAGGAAAAAGTTCATCGATAATCTCATCGACCAGTACAAAAAGAAAAAGGAAAAGGAAGAGCTCGATGCTAAATTGCTGGCTAATCAGAATAACGGTGGCGGCACCGGTCCAACCCTTGGAACACCGCCTGTTCCTAACGGAGGAGGACCAACTAAATTTTATTTCTATAACCAGGGAACGGTTGCAATGGGTGTTTCTGAATTTACGCGTCGTTGGGGTAATCGTAAGCTGGAAGACAACTGGCGCAGATCAAACAAGGCCTTAACCATTGAGGAGGAAACAGCAGTTGAAGAGATAGGAACTGGAAAAGTACGCGACACTTCAAAAGTCGATCCCAAAACCACCCACGAATATTATACAAAAGGGCTGCCGGTTAACGATTCACTGATCAGGAAAAGTAACGCCAAAATTGTGAACGCGTATTATAAGATGGGTACTCTGTACAAAGAGGAGCTGCACAACAATAAAAAAACGATCTCAACATTTGAAGAACTGAACTCCCGCTTTCCGAAGAACAAATACAAATTAAACAGCTATTATTTCCTTTACAGGACCTATCTTCAGGAAAAGAACAATGAACGCGCAGAATATTATAAAAATCTGATCCTGACTGAATTTCCTGATAGTGAATTTGCCGCTCTCATTAAGAATCCGGAATACGCGGAAGAGCTCAATTCTCACAAAAGCGAAGTGGAGGCATTTTACACCACCACTTACGGCATTTACAAAGAGGAAAAATATTATGACGCTCTCGCCAGCGCGAACCAGGGAATTTCAAAATTCGGAAAAAGTGATTTCCTTCCAAAGTTCGAGTTCATAAAAGCAATGAGTCTTGGTAAAGTTCGTGGCGTGGATTCACTTGAGCATACCCTTAAGCTTCTTGTGGCCAAGCATCCAAAGTCTGAGGTGACGCCGCTGGCAGAAGATATTCTTCTTGCTATCAAGAAACAAAAGAACCCGGAACAATTTAAGCCGGCTCCGCCTCCACAGGTAAAGAACGACACCTTTAGTGTAAACATGGAGGCTGAACATTATATTGTTGCCATTGCTCCTGATAACTCCAAGATCGTTGACGGTTTTAAAGTCAATGTCAATACGTTCAACTCGGTATTCTACAGTGAGAAAACTTTTTCTATCACTTCCAACCTGTTTGGAACGGGAAAACAAATGATCATCATTAAAACTTTTGCCAACGCACAGGACGCAGTTTCCTACCAGGATTACCTGCTTGCAGATGCGGATGTGTTTAAAGGCGATATTAAAAAAGACGTCGTACAGGTTTTTGCTATTCTCCCTGCAAATCTGCCGATCCTCTATCAGAAAAAGTCAGCAGAGGGTTACAAGATCTTTTTTGAGGATAATTACCGCAAGCTGAAAAAGTGACGATATTACAATTCGTCGTTGTAAATTCCACATTCATTATCGTTGAATATCACTTGGTCCGGCGATTTTGCCAGGTAAATAATTCCGTTAACTTTGCTTTATAATGTTGAACTAAAAACCAGAAAACATGTTAGGCAAAAATTCAGTAAAAAGTCAGCCAGTGGAAGCGGGTTCAGTGAACCTGATAGGTGGAGGTACAAAGATAACGGGTGATATCACTTCAGCCGGTGACGTGAGAATTGATGGCCACCTGGCCGGCAATATCATTATTGCAGGCAAATTTGTGTTGGGTCCTAACGGCCTGGTAGAGGGCAATATAACAAGTGCCAACGCCGATCTGAGTGGCGAGGTAAAGGGTAAGGTAAATGTTACAGAAGTACTTAGCCTTAAAAGCACCGCCCGCATTAATGGCGATATTATTACAGGTAAATTAAGCATAGAGCCGGGTGCACTGTTCACAGGAACCTGTAACATGGGCGCCAAGGTGAAAAATATTTCGCAGGCAAATGAATCGAACGATGCCGCAAAAACAGCCTAACCTGTTTTTCAAATATGGCAACCTGGCCTTTCAGATGGGTGCCATTATCGGGATCTCTGTATTTGCGGGTGATAAGCTGGACGCACATTACAAAAATTCCACACCCGTTTTTACTATTGTTCTCAGCCTGTTTGGCATTGGCGCTGCATTGTACCTTGTTATAAGAGACGTTTTACGGGATAATAAAAAATGAAGCTGCCGTTGCTGGGAAATGTTTTTTCGGTCTTGCTCGCAGTAGTACTGTCCGCGGGACTGTCACTGCTGGTTAATAACGTAGCTTCTCTTAATACCACCACATTTGTTTATTCACTGCTGTTCTATGCAGTTCTTTTCCTGGCGTTCAATGCCTTTTACGCTTATTATAAAGGCCACGAATCCTTCGTTTCGCTGTTACTGGGCGGCATCGTGGTGCGTCTTCTCCTTACGCTGATCCTTATTATTGTTTGCCGCGCACTATCGATGGAGGATTTTTTCGCTTTCACCATTCATCTTATCTGCCATTACGTTTTGTTTACACTTATTGAAATCAGATATTTGCTCACTCTTATCCAATCTACCAAACCATGAAACAAGTTTCCGCCTTTTTATTCGTCCTCGTACTCACCGCCGCGTCTGCGCAGGAGCGAACCAATAAGAAAGGCAGCGAATATAAATTCACACCTGTAAAGATCATCGATGCCACCGCGGTTCAAAATCAAAACATGACCAGCACATGCTGGTCTTTTTCGTCTCTTTCTTTTTTTGAAAGTGAAATGATAAGGATGGGAAAAGGTTCCGACTATAACCTCAGCGAAATGTTCATTGTAAGAAAGGTGTATCCTATGAAGGCAGAGAATTACATCAGGATGCATGGCAAGACGAACTTTGGAGAGGGAGGGGGTTTCCCTGATGTACTCAGGGTTTTAAGAGAAGACGGTCTTGTGCCGGAAGAAGTGTATACGGGAAAAAAGGATAAAAATGCACCGCATAATCACAAGATGCTTGAAACAACGCTGAAGAATATCCTTCACCCTGCATCACAGGATGAAACTCAGAAAATTGACCAGGACTTCCTTGTCAATTCCGTTTCCGCTGTCTGCGATGAATATCTTGGAAAAGTGCCCGAAAAGTTCGAGTACAAAGGAAAAAGCTATACTCCCCGCACTTATGCCGACGCCACAGGTTTGCAGGCAGATGATTACGTATTTCTTACCTCGTTTACGCACCATCCCTTTTACCAGCCCTTTGTGTTGGAGATCCCTGATAACTGGAACTGGCAAACGACCTACAATCTTCCTTTAAATGAATTAAGTGAAGTGTTGTCTTCTGCCATTGCCGAAGGATACTCCATTGCATGGGGAGCTGATGTGAGCGAAAAAGGTTTTCTACGTGCCGATGGTCTTGCTATAGTGCCTGAAACGCCTATTGCACAGATGAGCGACGATGATAAGAAGGCCATGTCCCTTCGTCCTGTAAAGCAATTGCAGATCACGCCGGAATTAAGGCAGCAGGCATTTGATAATTATGAAACGCAGGACGATCATGGAATGCATATTGTTGGCATGGTAAAAGATCAGAACAACGCGCTTTATTACCTTGTAAAGAATAGCTGGGGCAAGGACTCCAACCAGTGCGACGGGTACTTCTATGCCAGCGAAAGTTATGTGCTTTACAAAACAACTACTATCATGCTGCATAAAAAAGCTATTCCCCAGCATATAGCGAAAAAGCTGGGAATCAAGCTGTAGCCTCCTTCCGGGGCTGTGTCCCGACCTGCCTTTGCTGCTTTTTCACTTACTTTAAGACATTGGTTTTTTCTTACACCCAACGTGGCCCGGTTCTTGTGCGTATTAATGTATAAGAAGCAAATCTCCTCAACTTAAAACCAAAGCCATGAAAAAAAGACAGCTCACCATTCCGTTGTTTCCCATGCACATGGTGCTATTTCCGGGAGAGACTACCAAGCTTTACATTTTTGAGGATCGTTACCGCCAGATGATTGATGAATGCCTCGACAACGATGCTTCATTTGGAATTGCCTATACCGAGCACGGTGTGGTGCAGGCATACGGCTGTGAAGTTAAGATCACACGGGTATTAAAGACCTATGAGAACGGTGGTATGGATATTCTTATTGAATCCACTCACCTGTTCAAATTACTCGAATACACTGAAACCCTGAAGCCGAAACTATACGGCGCGGGTAAGATCGAACATATTAATACCCAGCAATTGATAACGCTTAATAACCTGCAGGATGCCACTGTAAATTATTTCAGCACCGTACAGAATAAGCTTATTGATTACGATACTGTATCGCGTCTTTCTGTTTACAGCGTCGCCTCTGCCCTGCAGCTCACACATCCTGAGAAGTACCGCCTGCTGTCATCAAACAATCAGCAGATCCACCTTCTTAATGTGCTTAATTTCATAATTCATATTATTAATACGGAGCAGCAGCTCAAAGACAGGTTTATTGATAACTGAGAACGGCAGAATGCGATCTTTTCTTCTTCTGTGTTCTTCTAAAAAACATCCCGGCAAAACCGGGATGTTTTTTTAGTGAACTTTTTCTTACGCACAAACATAAAAATCTTCTTGGTGTATCTAAGTGTTGCAACCAACCAACGCACCAGCTCGCTCATCGCTCTGCCAGAGCGATGCCGGGTAAGCGCCGCAGGCATCCGTAAGCCCCGCAGGCATTCATGTAAGCGCCGCACATCGTTTAGGACTGTAAGACTGCGACCTGTGCTGAGCTTGTCGAAGCAAGCAGGCTTTCCTTTGTGATCTTTTTTTAGGCGTGTAGTAAATCATCTTCTTAGTGCCTTTTCTTAGTGCGCTTGCTACCAACCTGCCGCACCAGCTCGCTCGGCGATCCACTGGATCGCCGCAGGGTAGGCGCCGCAGGCATCCGTAAGCGCCGCAGGCATATCTTCAAGCTTTGTGATCTTTCAACAAGGATGCTTCAGCATCCTTCTTCAGTGCCCTTGCACTTTAGGCATTATATACACGCAGAAAAATCCTCTTAGTGAATTTCTTAGTGGCCTCAGTGATCTTAGTGGTAAGCGCCGCAGGCATCCGTAAGCTCCGCAGGCATTACCGTTGCTGAACACAGGCTTTCCATCATAAATACAACCTGTACCCCAGGCCGTATTCAAAATTATACGCAACAGCATAATGAGTTCGTAAGCCAAAGTGTACAACGAGACCGCGCTTTCCAAAATACCTTACTCCTATCCTGCTCACTACTTTCGCATCTGGGTTCGCCTTCTGGAAAATATAATACCCCAGCTCTATAGGAAAACTTATCCTGCCCACGTTGTACGAATAACCCGCGCGCGCCGCTACCCTCCAGGCGTCCGGACCTTCGGGCTTATGTTCCATTATATCTGCGTAATCCAGCTGGTAGGTCAGATCATAAAAAAAATCGAGTCCCGCGCTGAACTTATGAGTATTGCGCACGTTGCGCTGGTAGGCCATTGAAATGAGATATGTATTATACAGATCAGAATCGATCTTACGTTCGTTATGACCGATTGCTGCGACGATCATCACTTCATTTTTTGATCTTGCCCGAGTGCTCGAATCTATTTTCGTAACCGTGACAGTCTTTTTGGTTGGAATCCTGTAATTGAGAGCCGCATGCAAACTCACCACGTTAAGACCAAGGTTCGGGTTGCGTGACCGTCCGTTGCTGGCATGCGAAAAAGTAAAACCAGGCTCAAAGCGGAAGTATTCGTTAAGCTTCAAATGCCAGAACCATCTGAACTGCGCAAAACAATTAATGGTACTGCCAATAGCAATGTTCTTATGATTGGTGTGAATGTCGAAACTCCTGGTGTAATACGAAGCACCCCAGCACAGGCGCATGATCACTCTCGATCTTTTTTCCTTTTCATTAAGCGGAATTTCTATAAATGGTGCAACAGTAAAGGCATAACCCAGCTGCTGTGGATTCTTATAATCAAGCATCTGCGCGGTGATACCGATCTCAGGCTTGTTATTCTCAAGCTGCCATAAGTGATTGCCCAGCGTACGTTTTGAAACATTAATCTCATAAATTGCCGGGTACCCTTTTACAAGATGTCCTATTGTGATACGATGCACAAGTATAAATCCCTGGTTAAAAGCAGGTTTGATCTGCCATTGAGGATCGCCGGTAATACCGTTTTGCGGAAACAGCTGCAAACCAGTTAAAACGAGGAAAATAATATGAAGGCAGCGACGGTACAACAGTTTGCTAAAATAATTAAAAAACAGGAATGGACATTTGAAGTGAAAATTTTAACCGCATAAATTAGTACATTTACCGCGTATGGATGAACGTGCGAGCTCTTTTTTACGGCTGCTGAAAGTAATGGATGAATTACGGGAAAAGTGCCCCTGGGACAAGGCCCAGACTATCGACAGCATCCGCCATCTTACCATTGAAGAAACTTTTGAGCTCAGCGATGCGATCCTGAAAAAGGATCTTACCGAGATCAAAAAAGAACTGGGCGATCTCCTTCTCCACATCGTGTTTTATTCGCGTATTGCAAGTGAAACCGGGTCATTTAATATTAAAGACGTGATTGACAGTCTTTGCGAGAAGCTCATTTTCAGGCATCCCCATATTTATGGTGATGTGAAGGCCGAGGATGCCGAAGCTGTAAAAAATAACTGGGAGCAGATCAAACAAAAAGAAAAAGGCGGAAATAAAACGGTAATGGGTGGTGTGCCTAACAGCATGCCTGCTCTCTTAAAAGCCTATCGTATCCAGGAAAAAGCCAAAGCAGTTGGATTCGACTGGGACAAGCCGGAACAGGTGTTTGAAAAGGTAAAAGAGGAACTTTCTGAATTTGAAGCAGAGGTCAGCAATAAACACCGCGAGAACGCAGAAAAAGAATTTGGGGACATCCTTTTTTCTCTCATCAATTACGCACGGTTTGTGAACATTAATCCAGAAGATGCGCTTGAACAAACCAACCAGAAATTCATAAAACGCTTTTCCTACATGGAACAAAAAGTGAAGCAGCAGGGCAAACAGATTGCCGACTGCAAGTTAAGCGAGCTTGATGAATACTGGAACGAAGCAAAAAAGGTAAACTGAATTTGAAGGTCTTTCTTAAAAATAATCTGCTTGTACTGTTGCTTTATATCCTTCTTGCGGGCACAAGCTTATTTGTGATCCTTAATTACGACAAAACGGAAGTTCATATTTTCATCAACCAGTTTGTCGGAAATGCTTTTGTTAACCTTTTCTTTTATTACCTCACTTATATAGGCGATGGTCGCGTAGCCGCATTCATTCTGCTGCTTATTGTTATTTACAATATGAGAACGGGCATCACAGCCGTTTTTTCATTTCTTACTGCTACTATTATTTCTACCGCACTCAAGTATCTTTTCTTTGATGATGAGAACAGGCCCTTTTTTATTTTTTCATATTTTAATAAGTATCCACTTAAAATAGTAGATGGAGTGGATATGCACATCCATAACAGCTTTCCCAGTGGTCACGCCACCCAGGCATTTGCTATTCTCCTGTGCCTGGCGTTTGTAAGCACCACACAGCGCATGAAGCTGCTGTACTTTTTCCTGGCGGTATTCACAGCCGCAAGCAGGGTCTATCTTTCGCAACATTGGCTGGTGGATATCACAGCTGGAAGTTTTATCGGATTTGTTTGCAGCATCATTTTTTATTTTGTTTTTATTCATTACAACAGGTTCCAGCGACTTGACAAGCCACTTGCCGATATCCGTAAAAATTAAGCTTACATGAACAATAAAAGCTTGATATCCTGGCTTATTGCCCTTATAGCCGCGCTGGTGTTCATTCCTTTTTTAGGGAACTGCCCCTTGTTCGACTGGGACGAAGTAAACTTTGCCGAATGTGCACGCGAAATGGTAGTGTCGGGAAATTACTCCCATGTGCAGCTTAACTTCAGACCTTTCTGGGAAAAGCCACCTTTCTTTATCTGGCTGCAGGCCATCAGTATGAATTTATTCGGCATAAACGAATTCGCGGCGCGATTTCCCAATGCCATTTGCAGCATCGTGACTCTGGTATCCATTTATCGTATTGGCGCGAAGTTTCACTCATCCGTGATGGGACTAACATGGACATTGCTTTATTGCGCAATATTGTTGCCGCATCTTTACTTCCGGTCAGGACTGATAGATCCATGGTTCAATCTTTTTATTTTTCTTGCCATTTATCACTGTATCCAGCTGCTAAATAATCCTTTTGGAAGCGGCCAGCTTTTTTCTGCATTGCTCGCAGGCTTATTCCTGGGAGCAGCCGTGCTCACTAAAGGTCCTGCAGCGTTGGTGGTGGTGGCCTTAACCCTGCTTGCATTCCTTGTGTGGACCAGGCAGCTTTCACTTCTGAAAACAAAGTATTTCATCATCTTTTTCCTTACTACCCTGCTTGTATCGGGAAGCTGGTTTTTGATCGAATATGCCAAAGGAAATGCTGATATCATTCACGAGTTTATTGATTACCAGGTACGCCTGTTTCAGACAGATGATGCGGGTCATGGCGGGCCTTTTTATTTTCATTTTGTTGTGCTGCTTGTAGGATGTTTTCCCGCTTCTCTCATTTTTATGGCCGCCTACTTCAGGTTCCGTGATCTTACTCCATACCAGAGGTTGTTCCGCAAGGTGATGCTCTGCCTATTCTGGGTGGTGCTGCTTCTTTTCTCTGTTGTAAAGACCAAGATCATTCATTATTCTTCCCTCTGTTACTTTCCCCTCACTTTTGTTGCTGCTCTCGGGCTCACTCATTATTTCAGCCAGCTTTCATTCGGAAAAATACTGCGCGTATTGTACTGGATCATAGCAATTGTTTTAACCATCCTTTTTGTCGCCATCGGACTTATTGAGCATCTCAAAAACCCTCTCATAAACAGTGGCGTCATTGCTGATGAGTTTGCTATAAGAAGCCTGCAATCGCCAGTAAAATGGAACGGATCTGAATTCCTCATTGGCGTTCTGTTCATCGTAGCAGCGGCACTTCTGTTTGCCGGCATCATTAAAAGAAGGTCCGGGCTGGTATATTCCGGAATAATCATGCAGTTCGTATTTGTTTACCTTGCCATTGCTGTCATCATTCCAAAAGTGGAATTATATTCACAACATGCAGCTATTTCTTTCTACAAAGCATGCGCAAAACAACATTGTCATGTTGAGACGCACGGCTTCAAGAGTTATGCGTATCTGTTCTATTCCAACAGGAAAAAGGAGGATTTTACGAATCCCGACCAGGTAAAATTTATTTCAGATCAGCTCGATGTAATGGAGAAAGAGGGCCATTCGCGCTTAAGCAGCTATGCTACGTCGAACCTGCTTTGGATGGAATATGGCAAAATTGACCGGCCGGCATATCTTGTTTTAAAGGTAACGCAGGAAAAGGACCTGCTTGGCACACCCGGCTTTACGAAGTTGTATGACGAAAATGGCTATTCCTTTTTTGTAAGGATGCCCTCGTCTGACAAATAGTCTAATTTCTTGCCATGGCATAAAATATGATCTACCTTAGAAGAACTTTAAGATTTTGCGTATGATATATGGAAACCTGAATGAACTGTCGTTTAAAAGCGGACTTGACGAGGATACAGACTTCATCCCCCTGCTTAGTGCAGAGGATGAGGATAATATGAGGAATGAAAAAATTCCGGATATCCTGCCAATTTTACCGCTTCGTAACACAGTTCTGTTCCCTGGTGTCGTGATCCCGATCACAGTTGGCCGCGATAAATCCATACAGCTTATTAAAGACTATTACAAAAAAGACAAGACCATTGGTGTGGTTGCCCAAAAAAGTGACAGCATTGAAGAACCTACTGCCAAAGACCTGTACAAGGTTGGTACCGTTGCACATATCATAAAGATGCTCAGGATGCCCGATGGTAACACCACCATCATTATCCAGGGTAAAAAAAGGTTCAAGATCGTTGAATATGTCCAAACAGACCCTTATCACAAGGCAAGCGTAGTGGCATTTGATGAGCTTCGCCCTCAGAAAGCAGATGAGGAATTCCAGGCTATCATTTCCAATTTAAAGGAAACTTCCACGCAGATCGTCAAGATCTCCCCTAATATTCCGAGCGACGCCAGCTTTGCGATCAACAATATTGAAAGCCCGACCTTCCTGGTTAATTTCATTTCTTCCAATATGAACGCGAAGACGGAAGACAAGCAGAAAATGCTGGAAGTCCC
This sequence comes from uncultured bacterium, assembly GCA_966211905.1. Taxonomy (GTDB): domain Bacteria; phylum Bacteroidota; class Bacteroidia; order B-17B0; family Aurantibacillaceae; genus Aurantibacillus. Next base: position 29,974 of record CBIHOL010000005.1, on the reverse strand, counting down.
CGATCTGAAGGAAAGAAGCCTCCTGGTTCTGGAATATCTGAACAAAGAATTCCAGATGCTGGAGTTACGGAACCAGATCCAGAACAAGACCAAGATGGATCTTGACAAACAGCAGCGCGAATATTTTCTTAACCAGCAGATCAAAACCATCCAGGAAGAGCTGGGAGGAAATAATTTTGAGCAGGAAATAAACGGTTACAAAGAAAAAGCGAAGGCAAAAAAATGGTCAGAAGAGATCAGGGATGTCTTCGAGAAGCAGATCGCTAAATTACAGCGCATGAATCCCAATGCCGCTGAATATGGGATCCAAACCAATTATATTGAACTCTTGCTTGAGCTTCCTTGGAACGAGTATACCAAGGATAATTTCGATCTTCAGCATGCACAGGCCATCCTGGATGATGATCATTTCGGACTTGAAAAAGTAAAGGAAAGGATCATCGAACACCTGGCCGTATTGAAATTAAAAGGAAATCTCAAATCACCCATCATTTGTCTTTACGGTCCTCCCGGTGTTGGAAAAACATCGCTTGGAAAAAGTATCGCAAAAGCCATCAACCGTAAATACGTGCGCATGAGCCTTGGAGGCCTGAAAGATGAAAGCGAGATCCGTGGTCACCGCAAAACATACATCGGTGCTATGCCTGGTCGTGTATTGCAGAATCTGAAAAAAGTGCAGTCGAGCAATCCTGTTTTTATTCTTGATGAAATAGATAAAGTGGGTAATGATTATCACGGTGATCCTTCTTCCGCATTACTTGAAGTTCTTGATCCGGAGCAAAATTCTACTTTTTACGATAATTTCCTGGAGCTCGATTACGACCTCAGCAAGGTAATGTTCATTGCCACCTGCAATAACCTTTCGTCCATACAACCCGCCTTGCGCGACAGGATGGAGATCATTGAAGTGAACGGATATACCGTTGAGGAAAAGCTTGAGATCGCAAAAAGACACCTGATCCCAAAACAGGTTTCGGAAACCGGTCTTAAGAGAACGCACCTCAAGATCAGCGACAAAGTGCTTGAATTCCTCATCGACACATATACCGCCGAAAGCGGTGTGAGGAACCTTGAAAAAACGATCAGCAAAATTGCACGGCGCATCGCAGTGCATATAGCCAAGGGAGAAGAGATCCCTAAAATAACTGAAGAAGAGATCATCAAGATCCTCGGTCCTTCGCACATAAAAAGCAAATACCAGGGCAATGATATTGCCGGTGTTGTTACAGGCCTTGCGTGGACGCAGGTAGGAGGCGATATCCTGTACATTGAAACCAGCCTGAGCAAGGGCAAGAACAGCAAGCTCACCTTAACAGGGAATCTTGGTGATGTAATGAAAGAGAGCGCTACCCTGGCGCTTGAATACCTTAAGGCGCATCCACAGATCGTTGACCTTACAGCGGAAACTTTTGAAGAATTTAATATCCATATCCACGTTCCTGAAGGAGCCACGCCAAAAGACGGGCCGAGTGCCGGTATTGCCATGCTCACTTCTTTAGCCAGTGCTTTCACAAAAAGAAAAGTGAAAAAAGCGCTTGCTATGACGGGTGAGATCACGTTGCGGGGAAAAGTATTACCTGTGGGCGGTATCAAGGAAAAATTACTTGCGGCAAAAAGAGCTGGCATTAAAGAAGTAATTCTTTGCGAAGACAACCGCAAGGATGTGGAAGATATCAAGGCCGACTACCTCAAGGGGCTGACTTTCCATTATGTATCACAAATGGAAGAGGTGCTGAAGATTGCTTTACTGAAAGAAAGAGTAAAAGATCCGGCAGGACTGCAGGTTTTGTAAGTGCTTTTTTGCACTCTGATCTTTGCGGAAACAAATTAAATCTGCGTAAGATCTGCGTAAGATCTGCGGCATATGCGGGCTCCACGCCACTCTGCTATGCATCCTTTGCGAATGCCTCTTCGCCGCGTCTTAGCGGTAGAAAAACCGTGCATCTGCAGAAGCTACCGGAAATTATTAAAAATAAAAGTTTATATCTGCCGATCAAACTCCGCTTTGCGTCCTTTGCGAATGCATCTTCTCCGCGTCTTAGCGGTAAAAAAACCGTGCATCTGCAGGAAAGAAATAAAATTTGTAGCTACCTTTCACCTTCATAATTTGCGCTCACTCTCATAATAATACTCCCACTCTGAAATTAAATGCAAAACAAAATATACTATCTCAGCACCTGTGATACCTGCGACAGGATCATAAAAGAGCTGAAGCTTAAACAGAAGAAATTTATTTTCCAGGATATCAAGACCGAAAAGATAACCCCTGCTCAACTTGATGAGATGCACAAACAAACGGGGTCATACGAGGCCTTATTCAGCAAAATAGCCCGGAAATACCGGGCTATGAAGCTAAATGAGAAAGATCTCTCTGAAAAGGAAATGAAATCTCTTATTCTTGAAGAATATACTTTTTTAAAGCGCCCTGTTATCTTTATCGATGGAAAGATCTTCGTAGGGAACTCAAAAAGTGTTATTGCCGCGGCAAAGCAGGCATTGAGTTAGTTTTCTTCCAGCTCGTGAACTTCTTTTTCGCTGGCAGCCTTTTTCTCTTTTGCTGCAGCCTTGCGTTTTTTCTCGTGTTCCTGCTTATCCTTTGTGAATTTTGCGTACTGCTCAGGCGTTAAGAATTCTTTTACCTGGCTGTCGAACCGTGCGTTCTGGGTCCTGGCCTGCTCTCTTATTTCCTTACGCTGCTCCGGCGTGGTTTCACCCTGCATCTGCATTCTCAGTCCCATTCTTTCCATATTGCGCTGCATGGCGGCTGCCTGCCACTGATTTTTCTGCTGTTCGTTCAGGCCGTAGCGTTTGGTTGCTTTTTCAGCTGATTCCTGCGATTTCTGGTGCGGATCAGGTTGTTTTTGCGGAGGCTGTGGTGCCTGTTGCGGCGCTGCCTGGGGTTTTTTTGCACCGTTATCCTGGGCCTTAACAGAATAACTGGCTATCATGGCACAAAACAGAGCTGGCACAACGATCATTTTTTTCATTTGCATAAATGTTAGTTTTTACTGGTTCAATATATATATTTTCATTCGTATATCTTCTAGTGGCCTGTCGCGTTCATCTTTTTTGGCAATTGCAATGCGGTCCACCACGTCCTGACCTTCTATTACCTCTCCAAACACCGTATAACTACCGTCCAGGTGCGGCGTGCCTCCAACGGTTGTGTACACTTTAATTTCCTCCTCAGTAAATTTGTACGGCTGTGCAGAGTTATATATGACGTTGACCGCATTATCGATCTGCGATTTTACTGTCAGGGCGCTATCCTGCTTGTTTTCCGCCAACAGTCTTTTGTAAGACATGTTCTGCTTTTTGCCCTCATCGGTGTGGTTATATTTTGCAGTTACCGCGTATAACCGTCGCTTGTTCATCTTTTCTTCAATTTTTCCAAGCTCTTCCAGGGTTCTCACCTTTCCGACCACAATATAAAACTGCGAAGCACTCGAAGCTTGTTCCGGGTTAATATCTTCATTATCTCTTGCCGCGCATAAACGACCTTTTTTGTGAATGATGCTGCGGTTAAATTCGGCTGGCACAAGATAACCCGCGTCCCCATGCCCCAGGGAATCCCCTTTTTTGGCATGCCTGCTGAGAGGATCTCCTCCCTGTATCATAAACTCATTGATAACGCGATGAAAAAGCAGGGAATCAAAATATTGCTGCAAGGCGAGCCTGATAAAATTCGCCCTGTGCAGAGGCGTTTCTTCAAAAAGTTTCAGCTTTATCGTACCGTAGGTTGTTTCAATCACCACGGTTTCCTTGCCCGGGGTTTGTGCGTGCACCACCGAAAACGTTAGCACTGCAACCAGCAGAAGGGAAATAAAGTTTTGATTGTGAAACAATTTTTTTATATTTGTTTTGCTAATATCATTAATAAAAATGGTGTTATGAAGGCCGGCACTTTTTAGCCTTGTATTTTAACTTATCTTAATTAGTAAATAGTTTATATGAGACCATTCGCCCTGCTTGTTGCCGGAACTTTGCTCGCCTGCATTTCTTTCACATCGGCTTCCTGTGAAAAAGATACTGAATGCAAGGCTGTGGTAACCTGCGTTGACAGCGTTGGCACCCCTGTAAACAACGCCGATGTGCTTCTTTATGCGCAGGTTAAAAGTCCTGACGGGAAAACAACCTACACTGCTGACGTAAAAGCCCAGGGAACCACCGGCGGCGACGGAACAGTGAATTTCACCTTCAAGCTTCCTGCTATTTACGATATCAAAGCCACTTCAGTAGCAGCCACCCGCACCATTACAGGTATCGGCATTATTAAGCTCGAAGAGGGTAAGACGGTAGAGAAGACCGTAACGATGAAGTAAACTTTTATCGTAACGAATTAATTTCTACTTTAGCCGGCACACAAACGATTGAGTATCTTGGCATTTATAAGAAATCCTTTAAGGTTTACCGGGTACTTATTATTGATCTTTCTGGCGGGATCATGTGGCCGTTCCGGTGATACCGCAGGTGATAACGAAGGCGTCATAGAATTCCAGACGCGCGCAATGGACGAAACTCATCCCCTGTATGGTTTTGCTCCCGACAAAGCCACTTTAAAATTCAAGGAGCACAAGTTTTCCCTCGAAATGAGCACAATGGGAATGTTCAATATGTCCATTATCGGGAACACGGAAGACACCACCATGACTCAAACCATCAAGTTCATGAACATCAAGCAGGCCTGCATTCAGAATGCAAAAGGCCTTGAAGATGAGAACAAGGATTTTACACTTAACATTGAGGAGACCCATGAGACCAAGAAAATGCTGGGCTTTACCTGCTATAAACTCAAGATCACTAAAACGAACGCACCTGAGGAAAAATTCGATGCCTGGTATACGAAAGATCTTGGTATGGAAAATTCAAACGCTCTCACCCCTTACGCTAAGGTAAAAGGCATCCTGCTTGATTACAGGATAAAAAAGTGGGGGATTGAAATGCATTTCCTGGCCAAGTCCTATAAAAATGAGGTGGTGCCCGATAACACCTTCGAAATTCCTTCTTCTATGAAGATCGTCAGCCGCGACGAAATGAATAAATTCTTTGAGGACCTCCAATAACGGTTGGTGGCGAACAATAGTCAATTTTATTATATTTATACTTTATAAACCCCTCTGGTATGAAAAATCTGTCTTTGATCCTCGCCTTATGCTCTCTTTCTGCAATTGCACAGGAGAACTATACTATGAAAATGACCGTTAAGACCGAAGGTCTTCCTCCTGAATATGCCGCATACGGAGAGCAGGATATTGTGACTTACCTGAAAGGTGATAAGTCGAAAACGGAGGTAAACAGCATGATGTTCAATACCACCGTTTTTTACGATGGCAAGACCCTCACCTCTCTCAGCGATATGATGGGCAATAAAAGTGGTTATACTGCCACTAAAGAAGAACTCGAGTCGCAGGATAAAAACAAATCCGCTAAACCAAAGATCGAATATACTTCTGAAAAGAAAAACATTGCCGGTTACGAGTGTACCAAAGCCATAGCAACAAGCGTTGGTCCTGACAAGAAAGAAAAAACCACCATTCTGTGGATCACCGATAAGATCAAGTACGACAAGAATCGCAGTAAAACTGCAGGTCGCGGAATGACCGATTTTGGGGACCTGAAAGGCCACCCGTTGGGAATGGAGATGTCGCAGGAAATGCAGGGAAGTGAAATGAAGATCGTGATGACCACTACCGAGGTATCAACAAAACCTATTGACGATTCTGTTTTCGCTATAAACACCGAAGGTTATAAAATGATGACCTATCAGCAGTTCCAGGACCAGATGAAAGCGATGCAAGGCGGGAAATAAACGGGTTTCAGGTTCCTGGTTCCTAGTTTCTTGTTCCTTGTTCTAACCCGAAAAGTGCACAGGGCACACATCACTGAACGAATACATATTCTTCTTCAACCGATGATCCACCAGGGTCTGACATTTTTCGACGGATTACCAGGCGTTTATTGCGCAGTTCTTTAATGTCGTATACTACGTCATTATTATACATGCGCAATGTATCTCGCAGCAATAATTGTTCTTTCTTTTTAACGTCACCTATTCCGCCAGTAAAATTCCAGGAACCTAGGTATCGCCCCTCTGATGCGTATGGTTCTAACATCTTCACCATGTCTAGCTTTCCGTCTTTTCCCAAATTCATAGTGAATTTTGCCGGTCCCACTTCGTACACCTTACCATTGTAAACGCTTTCATACGACTGATCTTTGTAAAGCATTTTGGATTCCTGACCCCAAAAGGTGGTGGTGATCTTATATCCTTCCGTCATTGTCCAGTTACCTGTCATCCTGGCTTTCCGTGTTCGTAAAGAAAACAATGGATCGTCGGCACCTTTCTTGCATTCGGAAAAGAATAAGGTTATGGTCATTAAAAATAACAGGAATCTTGTTTTCATATTTAGTAACTGATATTCATTTCGCAATATACGTTGTGAGTGTGAAAAATACGGCGACTTAATTTGTTGCGATTGCTTATCCAAATCCGGTTCTAAATCAAGTTGTGATAGCGGGGACAGCTAATACTACCGCATCACCCGGTCGTTGAAAATGATGCCCATACTTTCTAACTCCTCAAGCATAGGGTCGTAAATTTCTTTCTTTGTGGGGATCTGGATCCCTTTAAGATCAAATTTCTGTGTCAGAAAATTCTTAACGGTTATGGCAAGGGGAAGACCCACTGTTTGCGCCATTGCAGTGTTGTTCTGATCCTTACCGGTAACAACCAGCTGCGATTTAAGTCGAAGTATAACGGAAGGAATATCATCGGCCGTGTATTCAAACTGATGTTCCATCACGATCATATCCTTATCTCCTGGCTTAAGCTTCCATTTCTCTTCCAGCAGGATCTGCAACAGCTGCGCAGGTGTGCCTTCCGAAACGGTGATCTTCCGATCTGAAAACAGGTCCAGGTAATCGAACATTTCTTCAATATCTGCATCCCAGTCTTCGCCGATAAAAGCCTTTAGCCGTCCTTTTACATCTCCCTGCGAGCTTGGAAGGAAAGCGGCCAGTAGCGAAGTGTAAGTCATCCTGTTGGCGTGCGAGATCTTTGAAGTATCATCGGTGAGACCTAGCCTCACAAAAACATTCCAGGCTTTGCAATAACGATGCTGACGAAGAGTACCCCTGAGCATGGTCCTGATATTCTCTAAACCGTAAATGTCAATATAGCTGATGCTGTCGCGGTTCGCATAAGCGTCGAACTTTCCGTAGTTCTGAGTTTCAATAATATCGGTCTGTGTAAAAAGACGGTTATATGGAATGTATTTAACTTCTCCGTTCTCCAGGTACTGAGCTGTGCCCTGACCTGCCAGAATCACATTGCGGGGATTCCAGCTGAATTTATAACCCCAGGGATTATCATTGCTTTCGGGTGCAACAAGACCACCGCAATAAGAACGAAAACCAGTAACATGGCCGCCTGCCGATTTGATATCATCAATGATCTTCATGGCGCTTGCATGGTCAAGGCCCGGATCAAGTCCGCATTCATTCAATAAAAGCAGGTTCTTTTTCAGCGCGTCACCTTCCAGTAAACGGATCTCAGGGCTTACATAACTTGCGGTAGCGAGGTGCTTGCCAAACTCAACACAGTCGCGCGCAACATCACCGTGCATATTTGAAGGCAGCATTGAGATAACCAGGTCGTGCTGGCCGATCACAAAACGTCTCTGATCTTCGTTCCGGATATCAAAGCTGATGGCCATGCCGTTTGGCAGAGTACCGATCTTTTCTTTGGCAAGATTTACGTCAACATCGGCCACCGTTATCTTCCAGTCGTATTCAGTTGAATTCCTGAGCAGGTACTCGATGAGCGAGGAAGAGGAGCGGCCCGCGCCGATGATCAGGATCTGTGTCATACGTGCGTAAAAATAAGATTTTAAAAATCAAATTTTACATAAAACAACGGCAACCTGCCAAGCTGGTAGTTCTTAACCCAGGGGTCGGCAGCAAGATTAGCCGGATCGGGCGCGTAACTAAGAGCAAGAATGTTTTTAGTGTTCAGCATATTAACCAGGTCAAGCGCAATCTCTGTGGCCATTTTTTTGCCGTTTATCTTATACGCGATCCTGAAGTCGACCCTGTTATATGGTGGAAACTGCAGGGTGTTCACTTCATCTTCCTTAGGCACCACATCCATTACAGCATCGCTGGCAGCCCGGTTAACCGGCGAATACCTTTTACCACCGCCCATGGTGAGCTTTAAACCAAGACTCAGTACATCTTTCTGAGCCGGACCTACACGGAATTCGGGACCTCCCAGCAGGTTAACAATGTAGTTGCCGTTAAAGTCGGTGTCGAAGGTTTTTCCGTTACTTCCTGTATACTTGCTTTCAAATAAACTAACGCTCATCATCATAAAATAATTCTTATGATATAATTTTTCTAATGTAAACTCAACACCATAGTTTTCACCAAGACCTGTGTTGGTCATAGTATACACAGGAAAAAAACGATTAAAAGTAGCGCCGCGGTTAATGGCAGATACAGATGAAGGAACAACATAAACCGGAACACTCCAGATCTTCTGATAATAGACCTCCGTTTTAAATCTCAGATAACGGGTCGGGAGATACTCGTACCCGGCCACCAGGTGATGACTTTTTGTAAAATCAAGACCTTTGTTCGTCAACTCGCGCCCGGTATTTGCTACAACAGCACCGTTCTGCAGGATACTGTCAGGCACAGTATAATAAAGATAAGTGCTCTGGGTCTGACTATGCAATCCGTAGGCAAGGCTTAACACATGACGCGGTGCCGCCTGGTATCGGATACTTGCGCGGGGCTCAACGGTCATCTTTCCGTTCATGGTAAGCATCTGCGAAAAGATGCCGGTATTTAATGTGAGCTTTTCAGTGAATTTATGTACGTATGTGATGTAGGGCTGAATGAGATAATAACTGTCGTTTGCCTGCATCCTGTTTTTGAACGGTCTTTTATCAATCATCACTGCATTGGTATCATAAAGCGAAATGATCTTAATGCTGTCCTTAAAGTTCAGATCTATACGATTAACAAAGAATCCTGTTTTAATACTGTTACGCGCATTGATCTTATGCCTGATAAACCATGCTAATGTGGCCTTTGCTTCGGTAAAATGATATCCAAGCATTTTCGGCAACAACGTATCCGGCTTAAAATCCTTGTTTCTCAGAATATAAAAATGTTCGCTTTCCACTGTCTGAACACCATAGGCCACGCTGGTCTTCATGGTTGTTTTTTTACCAAGGGAAATAATATGATTTAAGATGCCTACGCCCATATTGGTTGCAAAATACTGATCACGGTTCTGATCCCCATAAAGCTCTTTAGGTCTTTCGCTGGTGTTGCTTAAAATGATTTTGATAGCACTTAAACCTCCAATGCTGCTGAAACTAAACACACCTGCTTTTTTAGTAGGAAAATTCAGACGTACTCCGAAGTCCTGGTAACCCGGCGTAGCACTTGTTCCCAGTTTAATACCAAAGCTTCCAAACAAGGCCAGGGTCGAATAACGATAAGTTACAAGGTAACTGGCCCCGCTTTTTTTGCTTATCGGCCCTTCCAGGGCTGCTTCCAAACCGAGAATACCAAGTTGAATGGTACGCTCGTGTTTTTCATTATTCCCGTTTCGTAATTTCAGATCAAATACACCCCCAAGGGCGTTACCGTAATTGGCGGGAAAAGCTCCAGTATAGAACTCGCTGTTTGCAAGATATTTGTTGTTGAGAATAGTCTGAGGACCTCCGGCCGAACCGGCTACTGCAAAGTGATTGGGATTTGGAATATCAATATCGTCGAGCCTCCATAAAAGTCCTGCAGGGCTATTTCCCCTCACTACAATATCGTTTCGCGAATCATTCGTTCCCTGAACACCGGCAAAGTTCTGAGCCATGCGGGCGGGGTCCTGCCGCGATCCTGCATAACGTTCTGTTTCCTCTATGCTGAAAGATTTCATGTTGGCTACCTGCATGGTGTTAACCAAGTCTGTATCGGACGAAGCTTTTACCTCCACTTCGTCCATCTCAAAAGCGCTTTCTTCAAGTTCTATATTAAGCACTGTTTCTTTTCCTGAAGTAACAATAACATCGGTCACAGGCATGGCCTTATAACCGGTGTAGGAAAATACAAATGCCTGCCTTCCCACGGGAACAGCAGTAAGATGAAAATATCCGTTCTCGTTGGCGGAAACAGCATTGGTAGTGCCACGCAGCTGCACGATGGCACCCGGTAAACCATTGCCTGTTACCTTGTCGGTAATACGGCCTTTGACGGTTTGTGTGACCTGCGCCTGAAAGGTGCAGACAAATAAAAGAAACGAAAGCAGCCAGATTGATCTGATCATAAACAGTGACATTACGCAGCGAATGCTGACATAATTAGACATAAAAAAAATGTTTTGCAATATCACTGCAAAACATTTTTAACAAGCTGCGTTATGTGTGAAAGTCTTTAGCCTTTGATCTTCAGGATCTGTCCCAGCTGAACATTGGAGTTCTTCATGTTGTTATCTTCCATTATCTGCTTTGCACTTACTTTGTGCATGTCTGCGATCTTCGATAACGAATCACCCTTTTTTACTTTATAGGAAATAAATTCAGGCTTCGCAGAATTATCAGCAAGCTGTTTATCGTCGGTGCTTTGCTTTGCAGCCAGGTTATTTTCATTTGGGTTTACATTCAACTTTTTAGGAGTAACGCTCTTTTCGCGCACATAAACCGTTAGTTTTTTACCAGGCTTAACACTTTTCTTGGTAATATAATTCCATGAATGAAGGTCTGCTACAGTAACACCGTACTTCCTTGCTATGGTGCTTAGCTTTTCTCCCGAACGGATGGTATGTGTACGCTTAACTTCTGCGATTGATTCAAGGAAACCATTCTCGCGGCTCTGAACATCAATTGCTGCATAGATATCTTTTTCGTTGTTTAAGAAAGTAGCGATATGCTGCTTAGGTAAACATAATGCGTGACCACCGGCAGGAATAATGTTCTTACGGTATTGAGGATTAAAATACAACAGTTCTTCAGTGCTGATATTTACTGCCTGTGATAACTGATCGAAGGTCATTGGTTGTTTTACTACCACTGTGTCCACCTCAAAATAGGTCTTGCGCGGAACAGCCGGGTAAATATTATGCTCTGCCCCATGTGTCATTACATAGTTGGCGGCAATAAAGGCAGGAACATAACCCTGTGTTTCGGTTGGAAGGAAAGGACGGATCTCCCAATAAGTTCTTTTCCCGCCACTGCGACGGATAGCTTTACTGATAGTTCCGGGACCTGCGTTATAAGCCGCAAGCACCATCTGCCAGTCGCCAAACATATTATATAAGCTCTTAAGATATTCAGCGGCAGCTACAGTGGCTTTATACGGGTCGCAACGTTCGTCTATATAAGAAGAAACGTTTAAGCCGTACATTTTACCTGTAGGATACATGAACTGCCACAGACCCATTGCACCCACTCTTGAACGCGCGTAAGGAATAAGGGCACTTTCAATAACAGCAAGATGTTTCAGCTCGAGAGGGATATTATATTTATCCAATACCTCTTCAAACATCGGGTAATACAATTGTGCCACACCAAGCATACGGCTCACACTTTCGCGCTTACGTACGGTGTACATATTTATAAAGCCCTTCACATGCTCATTATAAACAAGATCAAAAGGCGACAACGCGTCAAGCTTGGCTAAACGGGCCTGGTAAGTATAATCGTCATACACAGGAACACTGTCCTGTGAAAAATGATATTTATTGTTCTTAGGGAAGATAGGGCGTGAAAATGCCGTTTCAAACATCTTCTGAGTCGAGAGACTGTCCAGCATGTCTGCAATGGGATTTTCAACCGGGCTTGTTTGGGCATTAGCAAAAATGCCGCAAAATAGGAGTCCGGCTAAGAGGGTTGGTCTTTTACTTAATCTCATTGTTTTTAAGGTTAAAGGGCAGGTTCAGTGTTATTTAACGTAAGAAATTTTAAAACGTTACAATTTAAAAAAACTTTCCAGCTAATCCCGGCGCCCTCTTGTGAATTTTAACAAGTATAAGAGTTAAAAACACCGGAAAACAGCCCCTCCGGCGGTATTTTCTTAACTTTGCATTGTGAAAAAAGCTGATCATATTGAACCCTCGCTCCTGGACATTGAAAGGAATCCACTTATTTTACTGATTAGCAGTGTTTTAGCTGCGACTTTCGTGTACAGTGCCTGGCTATTGATAAAAGCTGTTAATCCCATGGGACTTTTAATGATGATCCCTGCCGCATTTTGCGTTTTTCAGACCATCTGGCTGCTGTTAAACCCTTTCGCTTCGTTTTATACTGACCGGGTGGAGATCAGGCAAACCCTGTTTCATCACCAGCAACGATTTTTTATAGATATCAGGAAAGTGTCGCAGGATTCAAATGGACGGTTATTTATTACTTATAACGACGACGAGGTAGAGAAGCTAAATCTTTTCGGCATCCGCAAAAATCACATCAGCGTACTGAAAGAAAATCTCGAAAAGGAAATGCTGGCCGGATCAAGCCGTGTTACCTCGCCTGTGAATTAGATTGCTGTATCCTTTGGCGCTGGCAGAGTTATAATAAACAAACCTCTGTTTACAATCAATGGGACGTAACTATTTAACAGCTCTATTTAAACCTAAATTCGTTCTAAATTTTTTCGCAGATGTTAAACTTCATTTTAAATGCGGGCGCAGCTTCTATAGCTTCTGTTGCGCAAGCCGCACAGGACTCCCTCACTACCGGAATTCAAACCGTTGATCCCGCTGAAATTACCGAAACGCGGATCTCCCTGTTTGAAATGATCATGAAGGGCGGTCCGATCATGGTCCCCATCGGCATCCTGCTGCTCGTTTCCATTTATATCGTTATTGAACGCCTGCTTGTAATTGGCAAGGCTTCCAAAAAAAGTGACAACCTGGTCCTTCATCTCAAAGAAATGATCCATAGCGGCAATATTGCAAACGCAATAGCCATGTGCAGGAATATAAACACCCCCGAAAGTGCAATGGTTGAACAGGGCATCCGACGCATCGGACAGCCGGTGCAGGAAATAAGAACTGCCATGGATAAAAGCGGCGCAGTTGAATTATCGAAGCTTGAAAGAAACATGGGGGTACTGAATATTATTGGACGTATTGCGCCGATGTTCGGGTTCATTGGTACGATTATTGGAGTTATTGTTATCTTTTATGATATATCACTGGCAAAGACGGTAGAGATAGATATTATATCAAAAGGGTTATATCAGAAAATGGTGAACTCAGCCGGAGGGTTAGTGGTTGGTGTGATAGCGTTTGTGTTTTATCACTGGCTGAATGCACGTATAGATAAATTAGCGCAGAGAATGGAAGAAACGCAGATCAGGTTTTTGGATATGCTTAACGAACCCTCTAAGTGACCACACATTTTATCCACTAAGGGCACTGAGACCACTAAGAAGGCACTAAGAAAATAAGTACTAGTACACAAAATAGCAATTAGACTTTTTAACCACTAAGACACTAAGGGTACTGAGATACACTAAGAAGGGCGAAACAAAAGAACACAATAAGAAATTGCTGCTTTGCAGCAATAAGAACAAAGACAACCAATAGTATGAGTCAAATTCAATACGTGTGGTACCGAAATTAGAATTTAGAATTTGTTTTTGTCAGTAAACGGAATTAGAAATTAGACATTAGATATTAGAAATCTTCATGGCATTAAGAAAGAAACACAGAGAATCAGAAGTCAGTACTGACTCATTGAATGACATTATGTTCTTCCTGTTGCTGTTCTTTCTGATCCTTTCAACCATGGTGAGTCCGAATGCTATTAAAGTGGCGTTGCCGGATTCGCAGGCGAGGGAAACGATAGAGAACCGTAAAAAGCCTATTCACCTGGCTGTTACCAAGGATCGCAAGTATTATGTGAACAGCACCGAAGTGGCGTTTGCCGATCTTGAGCAAGAAGTGTCCAAATTAGCGTCGAAACTTACCGAGCCAACTGTATTAATGCATCTTGACAAGGAACTTTCCATACAGGATGAGATCGATATCATGACCATTTGTTACAAGCTGCAATGTAAAACTGTTCTGGCCACTGCCGCCACAAAAAAGTAAAATGGAACTCACCAGGGAACAGGAAAATAAACACCGTGCAATTTCTGCCAGCATAACCGCGGCAATATTTGCGTTATTATTATTGTTCCTTCTGCTCTTTAATCTTATAACCCCTAACCCACCCTTTCCTGAATCGGGCGGTGGCGGCGGGCAGGAGCTGGCCCTTGGTATGATGGATGTTGGAAATGACGATGTGGATTACAGTTCTATGGGTAAAGTGACAGATGTGGTAACTAAAGAACCCGAAGCAGCCAAAGAGCCGGAAGTCAAAGAAAAAATAGTGACCGTTGAAGGTGGTGAGGAAGTTGAGATAAAACCGCAGAAAAAAGAAGAGACAAAACCAAAAGTAAAAGAGAATACGACAGTCATTACTCCTAAACCAAAAGAAGTGGTGAAAGAAAAAACTGCAGCGGAAAAGCTGGCTGAAAAATTTAAAAAGAACACTGGCAAGAGCGGCGGAGGAAAAGGAAATAATGAAGAGGCCGGGCAGGGAGGTTCACCAGACGGAGATCCATTTAAGAATGGTACTGGCGGCACAGGTACCGGCGACGGTGGCGGTGATGGTGAAGGGCAGGGACCGGGCTCGGGTCCGGGAAGTGGCGGAGGAGTTGGGGGCGGGATCGGTTACAGCTTAAAAGGACGTAAGGTGGTGCAGCCGCCTAAAATACCAAGCGACACGAGGGAAGAAGGTAAAGTGGTAGTAGAGATATTAGTTGATTCGCAGGGAAATGTAATTGAAGCGACCCCTAATGGAAGAGGAACAACTACCAGCAGCCCGGCATTAAAGGCCAAAGCACGACAGGCTGCACTTGCCACTAAATTTAACGTGGACGGAAAGTTTGAAGAACAAAGAGGTACAATAACGATAATCTTTTCATTTGATTAAGATGACGTATCAACAAACGCTGGATTATTTATTTGCCCGTTTACCGATGTACCAGCGTGTGGGTGCGGCTGCTTATAAAGCTGACCTCACCAATACCATTAAGATCATAGAGATCCTTGGGAAACCTCAACAGAAACTCAAGTGCATTCATATTGCCGGAACAAACGGCAAAGGTTCGAGCAGCCACATGCTGGCGGCCATCATGCAGCAGTGCGGTTATAAAACAGGGCTCTACACCTCCCCGCACCTGAATGATTTCAGGGAAAGGATCAAGATCAACGGGAAGATGATCCCGAAGAATTACGTGATTGAGTTTGTTGAAAAATACAAGAATGATTTTGAGGCCATTGAACCAAGTTTTTTCGAATGGACCGTTGGCCTTGCTCTTGATTATTTTGCCAAAGAAGAAGTTGATGTCGCTATCATAGAAGTAGGTTTAGGGGGAAGACTGGATTCGACAAATATTATTGTCCCGAAAGCGTGCCTGATCACCAATATCAGCTTTGATCATAAAAATCTGCTGGGTGATACCATTGAAAAAATAAGCAAGGAAAAAGCCGGCATCATTAAACCGCGTGTTCCTGTAGTAGTGAGCCAGTATCAAAGCGAGACTGCACCCATCTTTAACCAGATAGCAAGGGAGCTGAAATGCACTATTGAATACGCCGATAAAAATTACAAGGTACTCAATACAAAAATTACGGATGGTTTGCTGCATGCTGAGATCCATGATAAAAAAACTGAACAGATCGTAAAGTATGATCTCGATCTTACAGGACATTATCAGCTTAAGAATCTTTTAGGTGTTTTAAATATTCTTGAGTTCATTGCAAAGGCAGGATTTTTAATTGAACCGGAGAATGTGACGAAAGCTCTGAGCCAGGTTGTGAAACTAACAGGCTTGCAGGGACGCTGGCAGAAACTGGGAGAAAAACCATTGATCATTGCTGACACCGGTCATAACGAAGATGGCATTAAACAGGTAATAGAAAATATTAAAAGTGTGGAGCATAAAGACCTGCATTTTGTTTTTGGTACTGTTAACGACAAAGATATTTCAACGATCCTTCCATTGCTTCCAAAAGAAGCGCATTATTATTTTGTGAAAGCCAATATTCCCCGTGCGCTGGACGAAAATGAGCTGCAAAAACAATCGTCAAAATTTAAACTCACAGGAAAAACTTACCCCACTGTTGAAGCTGGCCTGAATGCCGCTAAAAAAGCAGCTAAAAAAAGTGATCTGATTTTTATTGGGGGAAGTACGTTTGTTGTTGGAGATGCTTTGTCCGTATTTAAAGTAGATTGATTTTTTTACTGTACTTCTAGAAGTCAAAGTTCAAGGGTTTCCGCCGGAGGCGGACCCGCCCTCGGTATCATCGGATGGCGGGCAAGGGTTCAAAGTTCAAAGGTTCAAGGGTTCCATGTTCAAAGGTTTAATTATCTTATTTTGAGTGCAGAAAATTCTGTCTTTCTTTAGCAATTTCAGGTCAAACCAGTTTCGTGTTCCGTGTTTCGTGTTTCGTGTTTCGTGTTTATTGTTTTTCGGTACAAGAGTCCCCTAAAATGACGTGCCTGGTTCACGTAATTGTAGAGGACTCCTTCGGCTGACATTCATCCGGTCAAGCCTCGGAGTGACGGTACCACGGCGCAATTTAGAGTCTGGAATTATTTTTCTGTCAGTTCGCTTTTTAAGATCTTAATATATTTGTGAAGTTGCGACAGTCGTGATCCGTACCAGCTGAACATTTCTCCATCCACAAGAACAATTTTAGAATCGGGAAGAACTTTTTGAAGTTCGGCGATGTGCACTTCTTTAAATGGAAAGGGTTCGCTGGATAAAAAACAGAGGTCTGGTTTTAATGCCGTTAATGTATCCGTGTCAATTATGGGATAACGCTGAAGATGAGACACCGCATTTTTAAAGCCGGCGTGTGACAGAACACTATCGATAAAGGTTTCGCCTGCTGCCGCCATGTATGGATTGTTCCACATAAAGTACAGGACTGTCTGAGGGATGAAATAATTTCTGATCGAGTCAAGGGACCGCTCAATGTCTGTAAGTAACTTCTGTCCCTCTTTTTCACGATCGCAAAGCATGGCAAGGTCGCTCATCATTTTTAAAGCGTCGTTAACCGTAATGATATCACTCATGTAAACAGGGAATTCATTTTGCAGCTCACGGATCTGTTTCAGCTCATTTTCTTCGCGGTTACCGATTATGAGGTCGGGTTTTAACTGACGGATCTTCTCAAGGTCGAGTGATTTGGTGCCACCTACCCTTTCGATAGTGCGGAACATTTCATCGGGATGGATACAGAATTTTGTGATGCCGACCGGTTTTATTCCGAGGTCCCACAGGTATTCGCTTTGGGAAGGAACCAGGGAAATGATGCGATGGGGGATTGCAGTAAGTTTTAATTGGTTTCCTAATTGGTCGTGAAATACCGGCATAGCCATTAAAATTAATTTAAAAAACGAATAATTACTACTAACCGTGCAATGAGCCGCAACACATGGTGCGTCGTTACGAGGAATAATTCCTGATCGGAAAATCAATAAAAGTGCCGTACCTTTTACCACTAAGTACACCAAGAACACTTAGGGCACTAAGTGATTATCCGAAAGGTACCTATACGCCTAAAAAGCAAAGTCCACTAAGGAAAGCATGCCTTGCATGCTTTATTCCAGATCACTAATCGGGTAAGAACCTTACGCAATAAGTAAAATAGCAGCACAAATGCAACATTATAAATTTATTCAAGTGAATATCAAGCGGGTGTAAATAGCGTCAATAGTAGCTAACGATGCGAAGTCCTGATAACTGGTTTGCCGGGCTCGCAAAGACGCTCCTTCGGTCGTACGGCAAGTGCGGAAGGTTGGTAATCAATGTCCGTGCTATGCGCCAGGGATGCGGCGGGTTTAGCTCTTTCCCTGAAGCAGAGGCTGTCAGTTTTCAAGCACCTTGAAAAAACAGTTCATTAATGTAAATGCCTCGCTTCAGGGAAAAGCCGAGCCGACAGGCGAGCCCAAAGCAGCCCGACCCTGAAGCGAGGGCGCGCTAAAGATTCGCAGGCGCCCTCTGCTTCAGGGGGGCGCCCAAATCGTTCTAAAAAACTTGCTGTAAATAAACTGTGAATTTCTTAATCTGATATACGAAAAAAATTCCTCATGTTCTTAACTTCATTCTCCTTTGAACTGCTATAATGTGGGTATATTTGCCGCTATTTTTTGAGTACAGCAACGAGAGGACATATAGCACTTTTTTTAGCACAGGTTATCTACGCGCTAAACTACACCATTGCAAAAGATCTGATGCCCGCTTACATGGGTCCCATGAGCATTGTATTAGTGCGGATACTTGGAGCGGGGCTGCTTTTCTGGTTCTTTTCACTTTTCGTAAAAACACAAAAGGTTGAGAAAAAAGATCTTCTGCGCATGCTTTGGTTATGCCTCTTTGGTGTAGTAATTAACCAGGTATTCTTCATTTATGGGTTGAGCCTGACGACTCCTATCAATTCATCCATCATTATGATCTCGAATCCCATTATGGTGTTCCTGTTTACGCTGGTGATGTTTAAGGTGAGAATTTCGTTTTCCACCATTGCCGGATTACTGCTTGCAATAACGGGTGCTGTGATGATACTGCTTTACAGGGGAAATTTTGAAGCGGGCAGCGACACCTGGCCGGGTGACCTGATGACACTGATCAACGCCATGTCGTGGGCGGTGTTTGTTGTGATGGTAAAACCGCTGATGGAAAAATACAATACCATGACTGTGATGCGCTGGATGTTTTTGTTTGGCAGCTTCTTTATTATCCCATTGGGGATACATGATACAATGCAGGTTGACTGGTCCCATTTTAACGGTTATGCCTGGTTTGCGATAAGCTTTGTTGTAATTGCGACCACCTTTTTTGCATACCTGTTAAATATTTACGGGCTGGTAGGATTAAGTGCAAACACAGTGAGCGCTTATATTTACCTGCAGCCGTTCCTGGCATCGGTGTTTGCTATTATTATGGGGAGGGACCAAATTACGCCGACCAAATTATTGTCAGGCTTTTTAATTATTTTCGGTCTGTATTTAGTGAACAGAAAAAATAAACCAGCAGTGTTATGATCAGATCGATGACCGGCTTTGGAAAGGCCACCCTTGAAAAAGACGACAAAATTATTACCGTTGAGATCCGCTCGCTGAACAGCAAAGGGGCGGACATCAATTTGCGGATCTCTTCATCGTTACGCAACTACGAGCTTGAATTGAGGAATGAGATCTCGAAACAACTTGAAAGAGGTAAGATCGACCTGAGCATTTTTATTGAGTCGAACCAGGCGGAAACGCCGGTGGAGATTAATATTGACCTGGCAAAGGCATACTATGAGCAGATGAAAAACCTGGCTATTGAGCTGGGAGAGCCCTTTAAGGACGCGTTATTCCAGGTGCTGAAGTTTCCTGATGTGATGAAAAGCGAGAAAAAGGAAGCTGATGAAAACGAATGGGTGGAGATTAAGAAATGCATTAACGATGCCATTGTGCAGCTGAATCATTTCAGGGAAAAAGAAGGAAGATCGCTGGAAATTGACTTTGCAGAAAGACTGAAAAAAATTGAGAGTCATCTTGAAGAGGTAAAAAAACTGGACATCCAGAGATTAAGCAATATCAAGGACCGGATACGGGCCAATATTGTTGAAATGCTTGGCAAGGAAAAACTGGATGAGAACAGGTTTGAGCAGGAGCTGATCTACTATATTGAGAAGCTGGATATAAATGAGGAGAAGGTGCGTTTAAAAACACATCTTGATTATTTTATTGAGACCTGCAAGGAGGCGTCGCCAGGACGTAAGCTGAATTTTATCAGCCAGGAGATAGGTCGCGAGATCAATACCATTGGTTCAAAGGCCAATGATGCGCAGATCCAGAAACATGTCATTTTAATGAAGGATGAGCTGGAGAAGATTAAAGAACAGGCGATGAACGTGCTTTAAAGTACGAAGTACGAGGTACGAGGGACACGGCGGCTACCCAGTGGGTGGACGAGCGGGCTCGTGCGGCGGGTTGGTAGCTTGTATTGCATTCCGTTTAAAGTACGAAGTACGAGGTACGAGGTAGTTCTTCTTGCATTCCGTTTGCTTAACCACGGAGACACAGTTTGCATTGTCCTGCATTCGACTCACAGAGACACAGAATAATTTACGATGTACGATTGACGATTTTACAGTTCGGAAACACACGTAGGTTTTACACGAATTACACCAATTATCAATTCACCAATTCTTAAAAATTACACGAATTAGAACGTGCTCAGACATAGTGGCTCTCGTATTATTCTCGTTAGTTTAAACACAACGAACCTAAGGATTCACGACGGCACAACGAAGAGGCAGGTACGTGGTTTGCCTGTGCGCAAGCTGTTCTACCTTCGTACCTCGTACTTTGTACTTCGTACTTAAACCGTAGTATTTGCAGGTGTTAGAGAGATCAGTTGCACATAATTTTACAAACCAATCTTTTCATTCACGATCTTAAGTATCGCCGTTTCCTCTGCGATTGTTTTTACTTCGATGTCTTTTCCTTTTTTAAGAATCTCGTCAATAAAAGATTTGTCGGAATAACCTGATGCATTGATGCGTACGTTCATGAATGCGCCCATTACCGCGCTTCGGGCGCATAATGCTCCTACACCGGCGTCGCTTACGGAATTTGGATTGCCGTGTTCGGCCATGGCTTTAATGATCTCAAGACTCTGATGACTTAAGGTCATTACCTTATAAGGAATTTCGATGGCGAATTTTGTGGCCTCCTGGATGGCCTGTGTGCGTGCTTTCTTTTCTTCGTCGGTACCTTTTGGGAGAGAGAAGGCATTCATGATCTGGTTAAAGGCCGCTGTGTCAGCGTCGACCAGCCGAACGAGCTCATCTTTGATCTTCTGACCTTTTTCGGCCCAGTCGCCAAATTCTTCCCAGCGGTTATCCCAGCCTTTTTTGTGAGAGCTTAAATTAGCGACCATTGTTGCCAATGAAACACCCAGTGCTCCAACATAAGCAGAGATGGAACCACCGCCCGGCGCAGGACTTTCACTCGCTGTTTCATCAGCAAAGGCACGAAGGTCCATACCTACCAATTTGGTGTCAGTCGCTTTCCGCAGCTGGTATTCGATGATCCGTTCCTCAGGTTTAAAAGGTCCGAGCTCATCGAGACCTAAAGATTTAACGGCGATCTTAATAAGCTCTTTTTCACTCACACCTGTAGAACGTTGCTGTTTCTTTAAAAAATAACGCCCTGCATCGAGTAACGATTTTAATGGAATGAGTCCGACCAGCTCCGACCCTGTAACACGAATGCCGCGCTCCTGCGCTTTTTTCACCACCTCATCAAAAGCAATGTGAACCGGAGTGATATTAATGTTTGTGAGGTTCATGGAGATCTGGGCAATGCCATATTCCTCGATGTACCATCCAATGGCTTTCACGGATTTTAAGCTTCCCGGGATTGATTTCGGAGTTCCGTCGGGATTGGTTACAATTTTCCCGGTGAGTGGGTCTCCTTCACGCACTACCCTGCCCGCTTCACGCACATCGAACGCAATAGCATTGGCGCGACGGGTTGAAGTAGTGTTGAGATTTATATTGTATGCCACTAAAAAGTCACGTGCGCCAATTACTGTCGCACCGCGTTTAGCATCGTATTCACCGGGACCGAAATCAGGTTTCCATTCCGGCAATTTGATCTTCTTAAAAAAACCTTCGTATTCACCGTTACGGATCACCGACAGGTTGCTGCGTTGTTTATTTTTCTGAGCTTCTTCGTACAAATAGACAGGGATCTGAAGCTCCTTCCCTACTCTTTCGCCAAGCTTCTGAGCATACTTTGCGGTTTCTTCCATGGTAATGCCGCTAATAGGGATCAACGGGCATACGTCGGTGGCGCCCATGCGCGGGTGCTGACCCGAATGTTTGCTCATATCGATGAGTTCACCTGCTTTTTTAATGGCGATAAATGCGGCGTGGATGGCAGCTTCGGGATTCCCGACAAACGTTACCACCGTGCGGTTGGTGTCTTTGCCCGGATCAACATTGAGTAATTTAATACCGTCAACAGATTCAATTTCGGCAGTGATCTGGTTGATCACGTCCATATTACGTCCTTCGCTGAAGTTAGGAACGCATTCGATAAGCTGGTCAGTCATTTTGAAAATAAAATAATATCGCAAAATACGGAAAACGCTGGTTAGCATTTCCAATTTTTACAAATTAAATATCTTATTAAAAACGCTAAACTACCTGATCAGCGTTAATCTGCGAAAACACCTGGTAAAGGATCTGCGATGATCTGCGGGCGAGGCACGTAATGCTCCCGCTGATTGACGCAGATAAGGCGCTGACAAGGCGCAGTTAAAATGCAGATCAATCAACGTTTGATGACGAATACTTTTTTCTCTCCACTCGAAAGACTAATGAAGTACAGGCCTTCTGGTAAATGCCCGAGATCAAGCTCTGTTTTTGATTGTAGCAGTGATTGATGCATCAAATGTGCTCCGAGACAATTGTAAATATCGCAGGATGTACTGGCTTCCGATTGTATGGTGATCCTGCCAGTTCCCGGACTTGGGAAAACACGGAAAGCACTTTCCGTATCCTTCTCATTTAAAGAAAGGCATGCATCCACTTTTACCGTTACAACAGCCGTGGTAGTGCAGTTGCCCACCGCTCCTGTAACAGCATAGGTAGCAGTTTGAGCGGGGTTAATGTTTATAACAGGAGTAGTAAGGGAAGAAGGCTCCCATTTGTAATTATCAGCTGATGAAGCCACAAGTATTGCTTTGCTGCCACTACATATCGTTTTAGGACCTTTAATAGACATGCTGGTATTCAGGAATACAGAAATATTATCCGAATTAATATTCGCTGTGGCTGCATCGACACGTCCATCGTTATTAAAATCTGCTGTAACAAAAGAATAAGGATTTTTACCGGTGGTGAATTTATCAGGGGACACACTGTATACTCCCGCTGAAAGAGGATTAAGAAACGACAATCGATTCTGGTTATAACTGATACATAGAATTTCCGCCTTGCCGTCACCTGTAAGATCAGCAGACCCGAGACCATTAATATTGCCAACTATGACGTCGTTTTGGAAAGTAAATTGTCCCTGCCCGTTTCCCGAATACAGTGAAACGCCAAACCCATGTCCAACAATAAGGTCGAGTACGCCGTCACCTGTTACATCCATCGTTAACGCGTCAAGTGGAAAATCCCTCGTTTTAAGAGTGTCAACCAGCACAGGAACAGATAACCCGGTCGCAAAATAGACAGAAACCAGGTCAGCATTAAATTCGCTTGTTATTATATCATCTTTCCCATCGTGGTTCAGATCCACACACCTTATAGAGGCGCATTGAGTAACCCCAGGTATGCTGTAAGACCAGGAATAAAATCCTCCTTTTGTAGTATTAAAAAAGAAATACAGGTAACCGTTTGAATTTGCGACAAGGTCCGGGTAGCTGTCGCCATTAAAATCTCCGGTGGCTAGCGCCGGCTGATAAATTTCCACACTTATCCTGCCCGCGTCAGTAAACTGTCCTGTACCATCCCCATAATACAGCTGTATATAGTCTGTAAGGTTCGCCATGGTAACATTAAACGCGAGATCCATGAACCCGTCTTTATTAAAATCGTTACTCACCACAAACAATGGTGCTTCAACCATCGTGAAAGTAATCTTTGACGGAAAGGTTCCATTTGAATTAAGGCGCACATCGAGCGAGCGCCCGTAATAGTTGGTACAGGCGAGATCTGCCAGTCCGTCGTTATTAAAATCAGCGGAAATTATTTTATAAGGACTCTCGGTGGAGGAAGAATAAGTCTGGCTCGAAAAACAAGCCTGGGAAACAGCGGGCAATTGCGTAATCACAATAATGCCCGCGAAAATAGATTTCAGTACTGAGTGTTTCATGGCGTAGTCAAGCAAAGGACGTGCCGTCACTAATAACCCTAAAGTGTCTGGTTTGAAACAATGCGCCCAGTCACAAAGCTATCCATTCAAAATACTTGTGTCACTACATGGCATCACTTTTGAACCGGTTACTTTATGAAACGCTCTGCACTTTATTTTTTGGTACTCCTTGCTTTCAGCAGTACCGCCCAGGTACCCTGGACAAAACTTTCCAGCCAATCGCATACTTTCAGTTTCAACACAGGAAATGTGTTTGTTGTGGATGGAATAGCGTACTATATTAATCTCCAGGATAAATCACTGTGGGGGTATGATATGAGAACAGACAGCTGGGAACAAAAAGGTGTGTATCCGGGTAGCCATAAATACAGCATTACCACTTTTGCGGCCGGGGGTTTTGGATATGCGTTTGGCAGGGACGGCTATATTAATTGTAATGAAATGTGGCAATATAATCCACGAACCGCAGAATGGAAACGTAAAGCAGATGTACCCTGGTATATTGATCACTCCACAGTAGCTACTGTGGGTAACATCGCTTACATAGCCACCGGCGACAATTGGGATTATTGTTCAAGTGAATTCTGGGCATATGATGGGACTAAAGACAGCTGGACTCAGTTGCCGCATGTTCCAATCGGAAGAACCGGAGGATATACTTTTGTGTTAAAAAACAAGGTCTACATCGGAGGAGGCTGGTGGGGGTATGCGCAACGGCCAGGCCGACTGTTTGCTTATAATATTTCAGATTCTACCTGGCAACAAGTAGACCCGGAACCAACTCTTGGTCCAAATTGTCAGTATGTATACTGGGACGATACTGATGACGCCATGGCATTTGTTGTTGATGGCAAAGCGTACCTGGTAGGTGCCCACGCGCATGGAAAATGTGAGAACGCCTATAAGGTATATGACCCTATAGATAATGTATGGAAGAAACTGCCACCTAATTTGTCTAAGAGAACCGACATTTTTGGATTTGAAGTGGATGGCAGAGGATTTGTAGGTTTTGGTTCACCTTGCAATTCAAAAGAACCAGGAGCATTTCACAATGACTTTTACACCTTTGGAAATGGCTGGACAACCTGGACCAATAACGATCCCGTGATCTCAGGCATTATGGAGTCGGAAGCCTCGCCTGACTTCAAAATATCCCAAAATAAAAACGAATTGATTGTGCAACCAGAAGAGGTGAACTCACTGCAAATTAAAATTTTTAATATTTCCGGTCAATGCGTTTTCTGCAGTAACGAACATGGCACAGAGATCATCAAAATAAATAAAGAATCTTTCCCTGAAGGAATTTATACTCTGCAGTGCACTGGCGACATTAACAAAACAAAAAAATTCATCATCACAAACTGAGATTTTCATACAATGGATATGTTGTTGAAATCACTAGTTAATGCAGGCTAATACTAAATCAAAACAAGAAACGTTTATAAACTATGATACGCCCTGTCATAGTTCTGCTGATCCTCTTTTGCACTATGTGCGTGAAGGGCCAAAAAAGTGAAGGTCGCACAACCATTGGTTTTCGGGGCGAAGCTGCGCGGGCAGGATATGTTTCTTACAACAGGCAATTTGACGCTTCTTATTCTGCAGGTGTTCAGTTGGTACATATGTTCAAGGGATCCCGCTGGGGTATTGCCACAGGTTTTAATCTGGTGCAGCGCGATTACAGTTTCTACCGGTCATACCACAACAGGGAACGATTTACAATTTTTCAGATACCATTAACGATGCGTGTGAAATTTAAGTGGTTCTACTTAGGATTTGGAGCTTTTGCAGAATACCTCCATCAGATCAAAAACGATCAGTATGGCACTTATACTCCGGACAATAAACGACCATGGATCGGTCTGGACCTGGCAGCGGGATACGAACATAAACTCACTGACAGATTTAATATTCTTGCTGAAATCCGCGTCCTTGCAGGGGTGTGGGAAAATATAACAGCCCGGTATTTAAGAAGTTATGGTGTGGCGGTTGGGATCAATTATAGAATAAGCCAGCATCATAGGATGTAACTATAGCTATCGAAATAAAGCTACACGACCTTAAAATCACAACGTCTGCTTAGGCACTATATGACCAATAAACACGCTGAACTTTTTCTTAAAACCAGCTTTTTTGTCGGGATTATAATCAGGCGTGATACGCCAGGAATTCTCAGGCAGAAATTCCTGCTCTATATATTTTGACACATTGTGCGTAAACTTTTCGTCGCGGATAACAGCCACACATTCTGTATTAAGGTTGGCACTACGAGGTTCCAGGTTATAAGAACCTAATACGATCGTTTTTCCGTCGATCA
This sequence comes from uncultured bacterium, assembly GCA_966211905.1. Lineage (GTDB taxonomy): Bacteria > Bacteroidota > Bacteroidia > B-17B0 > Aurantibacillaceae > Aurantibacillus. Next base: position 3,715 of record CBIHOL010000005.1, on the reverse strand, counting down.
CAATCGACTTTGAATGCAGTCCGAATACAGGATCGTAATGCAACTCTGCCTGTACATCGGGAGTCATGATTGAAAATCTCACCGCAGCATCAGGTCTGAACTCGTACAATTCAATTCCCGTTTTCAGATTTTTTTTACGATCGCGTTTGTAAGGACTGAATGCAACGTTGTTATCGATTGAAGCGAGACTGTTGGTAAGAACCCTCACCTTTACACCGCGTCCCACTGTTTCTTTCAAAAGCTGTCGGGCTTCGTCGGTTGTGATAAAATAAGGGGTATGCACGTCAATGCTTTTCTTTGCGTTTTTGATGAGGCTTATAATGGTATCATCTGCCAGACCGCCTTTACGGTCTTTACGATCTTCGTTTTTGCCGGGAACATCACTCACGAAAGAAATATTTGTCCATTGAAATTCGCCGGTGGCCACGGTTTTTTTAAAAACAACTGAAAAACTATCTACCCGCTCACGCATGCGTCCCGAGAATTTAGCGGTATCCTCGTTGAACTCATGAAATTTTGCAAAGAGTGCATCAACACTGAATTTCTGATCCGATTTTCCCACGAGCTCGCTTACCTTCACTGTATATTCGCTGTTCCAGTAGTCATTAAAGGACTTGGTGACATCTTTTACCGCCGCTCCAAGAAGTAATACATCGCGGTCGCGGAAATTAAATTTGTCGGAAAAATCAAAATACTCATCGGAGATATTTCTTCCTCCTAGTATGCTGGCCTGCCCGTCGACAGTAAAAGTTTTGTTATGCATCCGTCGCAGGAGACGATTGTGGTTCTTTGCTGCATACTTTATTTTCTTATCGGCGCGTCCCAGTTTCACCCCGGCGTTGTACACCCGTACCTCTATATTTTCGTGGCGGTCGAGGATCTTGATCTCGCGTTTATTCAGTTTTCCCGAGAGCTCGTCGATAAGCAGGCGAACCTTTACGCCCCGGTCGGCCGCACGAATAAGATATTCGCTTGCAATTAACCCGGTAAGGTTGCGCGCAAAACTGAAGTACTGAAGATCGATGGTTTTTTTTGCTTCTTTAAATAACCATAACCTTGTGACGAGGCTGTTACCACCGTTCTCGAGATTAAGGGCGCCGGTTTGATCACGCACTTTTCCCAGTGAGAGATCGAGGGTGTGATAAATTGCCAGCGAATCGGGCGCCGATGAGCCAGGGTTGCTTTTTACATTGGGACTGATAGTATGAGAGTGCGGATTTCCCAGTAACAGGCTGGTAAGGTAAACGAGCTGTATAAACATATTTGAACTGTTACCTATCAAATTGGCTGCCAGCTGATATATAACAAAATGGCTCTCATCGGATAGCGGATCTTTATTCAGGAAAAGGTAGCATCGAAAAGGTCCCGGCAATCATTATGCAAAAACCACCTAAAAACGGACCTAAAATATTGACTATCAATAAAAATTACACAAGTTATCAGTACCTGCCGGTAGCGCTTACCAAGAATAGAAGTTTCCCGGATTAATCTGGTACAAAAAAATCCAGGCAAAAAATTTATCTCCATCACATCCTGGTGTGACCTGTATAAAATCTGTCACCTATAATTGTTTTTCCACTTTATTATTGAGCAACAAGAGGTAATTTAGTCACTAAAATAGAATACATGTCCTCCGCTTCAAAGTTCGATGCTAACTTATACAACCTGGTCGCCCAGGCACCAGTTGCCATGACGCTGTTAACCGGTAATACATTTATCATAGAGATCGCCAATGACCTTGCTTTAGAGCAATGGGGAAAGAAAAAAGAAGACGTTCTGAATAAAACGGTTTTCGAAGCGTTTCCCGAACTGGTGGAACAGGGTTTCGAAGCAATACTTGAACATATCTACCAGACCGGCGAAAGCTTTAAGGCCAACGAAATGGAACTTGTGCTGATCAGGCATGGCAGTCCGGAGAAACGCATAATTAATTTTACTTACCAGGCTATCAAAGATTCGGACAATCATATTATCGGAATTGTTGGAGTGGGAATCGATGTTACCGATCTTGTAAATTCAAAGAAGAAAATAAAGGAAAGCGAAGAAAAGTATAAAAGCCTTTTTACTTCCATGGACCAGGGCTTTTGCATAGTAGAAGTGCTTTTTGATGCGAACAATGAAGCAACTGACTATAAATTTCTTGAGGTCAATCCACTGTTCGAAGCCCATTCAGGTATCAGTGCGGCTGAAGGTAAAACGATTACCGAACTGGTGCCGAACATAGAAAAAAGGTGGATCGAAATTTATGGTAATGTTGCCAAAACTGGTAAGGCCCTTCGTTTTACCGAAGGTTCTGATGCGCTGGAAAGATGGTTCGACGCACACGCTTTTAAAATCGGTGGAGAAACAGGCAACAAAGTCGCCATTTTATTTTCAGATATCACAGGACGGAAAAAAGCAGAGATCCGACTCAGGGAAAGTGAATTCAGATTCCGTGACCTGGCAGATCAGTCACCCATCATTATTTTTATAATTGAGCCGAATGAGGATGCCACGATCAGTTACTGGAACAAGGCCTGGCTTGAATACACGGGTCAGACTTTTGAGCAGGCACTTGGTCGTGCATGGGATGGAATTGTTCATCCTGATGACGTAAAGGAGGTATTGGATATATATGTGCCGGCATTCAATAATAAGGAGCCATATTATATTCCTGCCATCAGGCTCAAGCGTTTTGATAACACTTACCGCTGGCATATGTTTAAGGCAAACCCCCGTTACCTGGAATCGAAGTTTATCGGATATGTTGGAGTAGGATTCGATATCCACGACCGTAAGTTAGCCGAGCTGGAACGGGAAACCTTTTCACAAAAACTTGAAGCACTTGTCGAGACGAGGACCCAGGAGCTCCAGCGTTCGAATGAGGACCTGCAACGATTCGCGCATGTAGCTAGTCACGATTTAAAAGAACCGGTGAGAAAGATCGGGATCTACGCCCAGATGATAAGGGCAGAAAAAAGTTTGCCTGACAATGTGAAGATAATCGGCAAACTTGAAAAGATCGAACAATCAGCAGAACGGCTTAGTAAAGTAATTGACGGTGTGCTTTCATATTCTTCGCTTAGCAACGAAGACGCGGAACTTAAACCAGTGGACCTGAATAAATTATTTGCGGAAATAAAAGCAGATCTCGAATTATTAATTTCTGAAAAGAAAGCAGAAATAACAGCTTCACATTTGCCCGTAATAGAAGGTGCTGCGGTGCTTCTGCACCAGTTATTTTATAACCTCATCTACAATTCATTAAAATTTTCGAAAAAAGATACTCCCCCTTTGGTGAGGGTGGAGGCCAGTATACACAGGGAGCAAAAACCAGAACACGTTATAATTAAGATAACGGACAACGGCATTGGCTTCGAGGAAAATTACGCAGAAAAAATATTCGAAACTTTTGCACGGCTGTATTCGAAGGACGTTTACGAAGGTACAGGTCTCGGCCTTTCTTTGTGCCGCAAGATCGTGGAACGTCATCGGGGCACAATTACGGCGTCAGGACAACCGGACATCGGTGCTCAATTTACTATCACCTTGCCGCTGCGACAGCCGGACAATTTCGTGTGACAGCGCTTTATTGAAGCTTAACCACATAGTACACATAGTTTTTCATAGAAAAGAAAGCCCTACATAGGTTTTGCACAAAGCCTGCTTAACCACATAGTTCACATAGTTTTTCATAGAAAAGAAAGCCCTACATAGGTTTTGCACAAAGCCTGCT